>JAGNSQ010000117.1:0-3204 GCA_017987975.1 Saprospiraceae bacterium | reverse complement strand
AACCTTTGCTTTAATAGGTTTCTCCAGAAGTAAAACTACATCCATTTTTTGCGGAGAAAAATCGACCTTACATTCTCTTGCATCCAGCGGCTCTCCTCCATATTCCTGCTTATTGATAAACTCGCATACAATCTCAGATATCACCTCTTCTGCTATATCCAGTCGCATCATCGAAAGGTTGTCATTGAGGAGGTTATCTACCCACCTGAGAGAAGGACGTCTAGGTTCAAAAGGGTTGTTGAGGGCACAGACCAGGGAAGTACTAATACCTCCCCGAAACACCATTTTTCCAGCCTCATTATAGATGGGTTCTACAATAAGCTCTGAGGGTTGTAAAAAAACTTTGAGCCCGTGATAATTAAATTTATTCAGATCATTTTGAAGTGATTCCAATAACTGGTCCACAACAGCTGACAAACTAAATTTTGTTTTTAATCCCTTGTCAATGCTGTGGACTATCATATCGTGATAGTGTTTCAAAATCAGATCAACCAGTTTTTCAACCGTGATGTCGAGGGAACCAAAATCTATGACCGGTTTTTCGAGCCAAATATGATCTTCAATGGCTGACTTTGTAGTTAGGTTAAGGTCGGGACTCACATCAAACCTGGCTGCAATTTTTACATGTATTTTGCCATGTCCCTGTACGGTGAAAAGTCCTGCCTGTCGCGAAAAACCTATGCCAAGCGGCAGAGAGATCTGAATGGTTTTATTTTCTGCCTGAATGGTAGGAGCCCCCAAAACCTTTAAGTTGATAGAAAAACCACTGACCTCTAATTCATTGTCAGGCAAAGCATCCATGATAGCATCATGAACGAGTCTTTCAAGTGCATTATTTGTTACCTTAAATTCAAAGCCAATCATTTTATGCTATTTATCTTGTCTGTCTTTTTTTAACAATATAGGCACTTTTGTAACCCAGTTTATTTATTTTTTGTTTGGTCGATTCTGCCTGAGCCATTTCCTCAAATTCGCCTAGTTGATATTTGAAATATCCATTCTCTTCAACAATCTTAATGTCGCCCAAATGCGCCAATCCCCCCATTACTTTTGTGTCTATTTTGCTTTTCATGGCTGCTAATTGGATGGTAAATGCTTCTTTTTCAGACTGGGTTTCTGCCAAAGGACTTTCTACTTTTTCGGATTTATCTTGAGAAGCCCTGGTTTCGTTCTCTTGAGATGCAAGTACAGGTTCCGGAAGGTTAGCCCGGATGGGTGTATCTTTTCCAAAAAAAGAAGACATAGCAGAAGTGATAGTAGCACATATTTGCAATTGTCCAGCTTCACTGGAAAGCCATTTTTCTTCATCTTCGTTGCTGATAAAACCCGTTTCTATGAGCACACTCGGCATGGTTGCCCTCCTGAGTACAGCAAATCCGGCTTGTTTTACTCCCCTTGAAACGCTGAGGCCTCTTTTTGATAAGTTGTTTTCAATTTTTGCGGCAAAATCTAGACTTTTTTCTAAATATGCATCCTGGAAAGAAGATAAAACGATGTAGCCAACTGGTGAGTTGGGGTCATAGCCTTCATAATTGCTCTCATATTCATTTTCCATCAAAATCACTTCATTCTCTCTTTGTGCCACGGCCAGGTTTTCTGCAGCCCTGTGCAAGCCCATGACAAAGGTCTCTGTACCTTTGGTTTTAGGGTTGGAGATATAATTGCAATGAATAGATATGAATAAATCAGCCTTTTTTTTGTTGGCAATTCCAATTCTTTGATAAAGAGGTAAAAAGACATCGGTTGACCTGGTATATTCAACATCAACATTTGGAAGATTTGATTTTATCATCTGGCCCAATTTCAGAGCCATTTGCAGCGCCAGATCTTTTTCTTTGTGATTTTTGCCCACGGCACCTGAATCATGACCGCCATGCCCGGCATCGATGACTACCAATTTGCGACCCGGGTCTTTTTTGTAAAACACCCTGCTTCCAAAAATTGGATTAAATGATAATGACGAAAGCGTCAGAAAAATCGTTATGCGTAAGAACACTAATTTCATCCTTATTTAAGACCTTTGTGCGAGAATAAAAACTGCAACAAATATAATTGAATTATATTATTAATAACTAATTTGAAATCAATTATTAATAAAATACTGTTTTTTGTAATATGTTTGACCTTTATATCGTCTGGCATTGCTCAAAATATTGATAATAAACAGGTTATAGCACCAGATGTGAAAATTGACAGCATTCAGGCTGATACCCTGCGTCGTGATTCTTTGGCCAAAGGGTATAAAATTTCAAAAGATGCGGTCACCTCTATCGTTAAATATGGCGCAATTGACTCCAATTTTACCGACGTAACGTCGAAACAGGTTCATTTATTTGGTAATGCTTTCACTGATTATGAGACTATTAAGTTGAAAGCCGACTACATAGTCTTTAATTTTGGGCAAAATGAGGTTTCTGCATATGAAAAGCGTGATACCTTACCCCGATTGGTAGCCAAGCCTAGTTTTCAGGATGGCGAAACCAAAGCCGGTTTTACAGAAATGAGGTACAATTTTGAGACCCATAAAGCCATTGTCAAGACTTTAGCTACCCAGCAATCGGAATTTTTTGTGATTGGTGAAACCTCTAAATACATTGGTAAAGAAAACGATACCCTTAGTCGAGAAGACAAATTTTACAATCAAAATTCAATTATTACCACCTGCAACCACCCCACCCCCCATTTTGGGATAAGGGCCAGGAAGATGAAATTTATACCCGATAAAATTGCCGTGTTGGGGCCTGCTCAGCTCGAAATAGCAGGAATTCCCACACCCATTATCCTTCCGTTTGGATTTTTTCCTCTGATAAAAGGTCAGTCTTCTGGATTGATATTTCCGAGTGACTTTCCATATGACAACAACTATGGTTTTGGCATCAAAGGTGTAGGCTATTATTTCCCCATCAATGATTATGTAGATGCAACCGTAACAGGTGATTTTTGGACAAGAGGAAGTCATGCCATTAGGGTTTCAGGAAGATACAAAAAGAGATATAGTTACACCGGCAATGTTGAAATTTCGTATGCCAACAACATTTTAGAAGACAGCAAAGGTTTTCCTACTTCTAACAAGTCATTTGGGTTGAGGGTGGCTCACAATCAGGATGCCAAGGCACACCCCTATCGAACATTGGGAGGGACCATAAATATTGAAACCAACAGAAATTCGCAGCGCAATAATTTTGATTATGCCAACACAACCAA
>JAGNSQ010000116.1:6674-9399 GCA_017987975.1 Saprospiraceae bacterium | reverse complement strand
CCACTTGCATCTGTCACACGGAAAGTGTTTGTTGTAACCCCAACAGGAAAGTTCGATCCACTGGCAAGACCTGCTGTTTGAATGGTTACAGGACCCGAACAATTGTCAGTTCCTACAGGATTGGTAAAGGTAACCGTTCTGGCACAAGTACCTGCTGTCACCGTGTTGCTGATATTGGCCGGGCATGTGATGGACGGTGCTTGCGTTTCATTAACGGTAACGGTTTGAACACACGTACTTGTATTTCCATAACCATCGGTGACGGTCCAAGTGACATTATTTACACCTGCTGGAAAACTACCGGATGTCACTACACAAGAACTATTAAAACTATTGCTCAGTGTGAGTGGATTTCCAAGCGGAGTAGCCCCATCTGTCCAGTTAGAAGTGCAGCTTGTTGACAGTCCAAAATTTAGCAGAGTTCCATTATTAGATCCAGATTCATTGGCAAGCGTAGTTAGCCCTGCATTTGAGCAACAGGATATACCGTTGTTAAACTTATAATAGGCTATTAAACCCGATGGCATGCTGGCAAACTCATTGTTCATATTAGCTTGAATTTGAGCCTGTGTCCTGGTGGTATTCCAGATACGTACTTCGTCAATTTTTCCATTGAAATAGGGGTCGGCATACTGTGACCTACCAATCCAATTATTGGCAAGTGAACCCAGGCTGGCCGGGGTGAGTGTAATGCTTGTATTTTGAACCATCAATTGTCCATTGATGTATAATGACCCTGTATTGCTTGCATCAGCCAGTACCACAGCAATATGATGCCATTGACCTGTTGTTAAAGCAGTAGGAGATGTGAGTCGTTGTTCTCCACCACCACCCGTGGTTGTAATGGCAAATCTGGGTGTACCACTATCTGAACGAGGCGTTAAAAACATATTTACATTGGTACTACTGCCAAAATCCATGATTCTTTCCCAAGTCGAAGAAGAAGGACCGTCCCAATAAACCCAGGCTTCAAAAGTAAAATTGGTAAATGTGGATGTAAGACCTGAAGGTAGTGCGACATAATCATTAGAACCATCAAAATCTAAAGAATGATTTCTGTAACACACATTAGAAATGGTAGGTCTTGTAAGGCTGGTTGTAGCGCTACAGGCTGGTGCCACAGCGTTAACGGTAACATTGGCTGCACAGGTCACTGTTGGTGCAGAGCATATGGTGTAGGTGACTACTACCCTTCCTGCACCACCGGTTCCTGAAATTCCACCGCCACCTGGCCCTGCCATTCCGCCGCCGCCGCCGCCTGGCTGAATTCCAGGTCCACCATTTCCATTATTGGCAACACCTCCTAAGCCTCCGTTTCCACCGATGGCTCCGGCTCCACCGGCTCCGCCATTATTTCCACTACTATTTGATCCGATTGTTCCATTGATGGCCCCTATGATTGGAGTGCAGGCGCTGGCTTGGCCCCCTGCACCACCCGTAGTGGTACTAGCGCCATTTCCTCCAGCCGCAATAACTAAAGACCCAAAGCTTGAGTTTCCACCAGAAGGCGCAAGTGTTGACGTAGGTACCCCTCCGTTACCAACCGTAACCGTGTAGGTAGCTCCGGGAATAACGGTAATATTCCTGATTGCATAGGCACCACCGCCGCCTCCTCCTTTGGCGCCGTTAGTGAGAATCCCGCCGGCTCCACCGGCTCCCCAGGCTTCTACTTTTAGTGTGTAGACACCTGCTGGTACCGTAAATGATCCACTTGAATCGAAGGTTTGAACCGTCTGTGAGAAAGAAATTTCGAAAAAGAATAGCAGTAAGAGGCTTGCAATATATCGCATTCTCAGAAATTAAGTGTAACGTAAAAAATATGTACTATCTAAAATATTGAGCACTACATATTTAAATAAAAATTAATGTGACAAATTTACTGCCAAAATGACGAAAACGAAATTAAATCGCCTTTTTTTTAATAAATTTTCTAAACAAACAGCAAAATATTGCTCCGGAATAATGAGATATTTGAGTTAAAGCTCATTTTACTTATTTTTATAAAACTCTGATTTTCACCCTAAATAGGCTTAAAAATCGACTTAGACATCCATTTTGAATTTGTCCAAAAACTTGTGATAAACGTTATTTGAGGGCTTATTTTCATTAAAAAAAAGGGGCAGGAATACACCCGCCCCAAAAATATTTGACTATTAAATTAAACTCTTTATTCCATCCTCAACCACTTGATGGTATTTAAGGTTTCGCCACCTTTCAACACCATGGTGTAGATGCCGGGGATCAGATCTTCCGTATCCAGGACATTGATGCCATTGTTCAATTGGTTCACTTTTTTCACCTCTCTTCCCATTGCATCCAAAACGGACAAGGTATAGGCATTGTCGTTTTCAATAACCACATTTACAAATACCTGTGTAGTACCCGGGTTGGGGAAGATGTCGAATTCTCCATCCAAGCTGCGGGTAAGGGCTTCTTCGATTTCAACAATTTCTGCATTGGTATTGCCTCCCGGAGGGGTACCTTGAACTACTTTATAACGACCACTACAATTAGAAGTTCCAAATTGGTCAGTTAATGTCATATCAAAATTCCTTACCTGGTTGAAATCAGCAGGGCTCACAGGCAGACAGTTTCTGTATACCAAACCTTTGTCATTGTTGTTATATACCCCATTTGGTGTTGCGTCCATACACGCACCATTGGTTGTCCAGTTAAAGGCCACATTGGTGAGTGTTCTTTTTACCTGACGAGTCAAAGTACCCGG
>JAGNSQ010000116.1:0-6574 GCA_017987975.1 Saprospiraceae bacterium | reverse complement strand
CTACCAAAACTACAGTCTGTTGCACTGTATAACGCCATTTGGCTATCAAAATCCTGATTTGTCATGGTAAATGAGTACTTACCCGCGTTTTCAGGGGTAAAAGTAAACCAGACAGAGTTTTTGGTACCTGTATTGTTACACCATGTATTTTGGCTTCTACAGGTAGATCCCGGAGGAACCACTTCATTGGCTTCAGAAGTTGCCCCCGCATTGGAAAATTGACCATTGTTTCCAACTTCCAATTCGATGGCATCGCATACGTTATCTCCATTAACCGAAATTTGAATAGAAATTATATTAGAAAACGCATCCGTACAACCAGCATCCGAAGCTTTACATCTCAAGTAAAAAGTACCACCTGCAACAAACGTAATGTTTGTATTTTCAGTGTTAGCTCCAACAATATTTGAATAGGTACCTCCAGCTGAAGTAGCTGATTGCCACTGCAAGCTACCTACACTGCCCGTAACTGTAAATGGTTGAGCTTCATAAGTTTCTCCTGTAGCGGGGCCGCTCGCATTTCCACCTACTGGTTGAGACACAATTTCCACGGTAACAGGAACACTGGCACCCGCTTCTTGATTTGATTCACAACCTACTACACAATAAAAAACAGTTGTAACCTCCAATGCCGGAGTTGTAAAAGTATTACCATTAGCACCCTGAATTGGTCCATTGTCATCAAACCATTGATAAGTAACTCCAATCCCTGATGTCTGATTTTGTAGGCTTAACACTGAACTTCCGCCAACACATGCTCTTGTCACTGTGGCTAGGGTATTCCCAGGATTGGGGATGCCAGTACATAATTGAGGTTCTACAAGTTCGACTACATAGTCCTCAACATTGGCATAAGCCCCATTGTAGCAAGGTTCGTTTCCATCATCATCCCAACCGATGACCCTCATTCCTGTAAGGCCACCCATAACTTCTAATGGAATGGAAATGCTTCCATTTAATGTATAAGGACTTGCGCTGGTAGATTCACCCAACAGTAGGTTTTCACCCGGATCATTATAGTTTCCATTTCTGTTAAAATCAATAAACACCCTGACTACATATGAATACCCTGTTTGTAGAGTGACAGACATTGGATATGTATCGCCACCTGTCAAAACCGGTACTGGCAAGCCAGTTGTAAAATCTTGATATCTCGTTGTTGAAACATTGGGATTTGACAAGGTACCCAAAACAACATTGGTTATACCATTGCCGTCAATTGAAGTAGGAACAGCCGTGCAATAACATTGATAAAAATCCTTAAGTCCAATAAGCACAGGGCTTGAAGTTCCTGTAGAATTGTTACAAGTAACCTCACATCTATAGTACTTTGCGCTGTTTATGGTAGCTGAAATGGCAGCTGTCGTTCCTAAATTTGTAACGTTATTTGTAAAAGCCATATCATCAGCGCTCTGCCATTGGTAAGTTACCCCACCACCAGATGTTGCATTCTGAAGGGAAAGATTCACGGAGCCGCCAACACAGGCAGTAGCAGCACTGGCTATAGTATTTCCGGGATTAGGTGTTCCTGAACAGTTGTTTGTTACTTCAGTTAATGATATATTATCAAAATTTAGATAATAATCGCCTGTTCCATATGTGGCATTAAACCTGATAAACAAAGCTCCAGCTGATGGCGTAAATGTAAATGATTTATTTGCACAACTCCCGGAAACAACATGGTTATTTTGATCAACTGTTGCAATGTTAGTCCATGGTCCTGAAGCAGTTGCTCCATACTGAACAACAAAATTTCCCCAGTTACCTGAAGTACCGGTAGTGTTGGCACTCCAATTGGCAACCTTGTAGTCAAATGATATGGTAGTTAATCCCCCCAATGATGTTCCGACTTGCGGTGAAACCATTGCTCCCTGAGTGCCACTACTGTAAATATTTTTTCTCATCGAACCTCCAGAACCTCCACACGCAGTTGTCCCCGTAAAACGGGTAAATACGGTGTAGCTACCATTGTTGGTATCAAAGTTTTGTAAGTAGTTTACCTGACCTTTTGCTGAATTTAGATACCCTAAACACACAAGTACCAGGAAAAGTAAGTGTAATTTTTTCATCATGTAATAGATTTGTTTGGTTGAATATTTAACAATACCGCAAACTGCGGTTTCTTTTTCATATCTTATTTTTCAACCTTAGACCAGAAGCTCTTTTTTAAGCTCAAAACACCCAAAAATAACCAAATTAACTATAATACAAATATTTATGCCAAATTTTTGTTGGCAACTCTTAAAAACAG
This sequence comes from Saprospiraceae bacterium, assembly GCA_017987975.1. GTDB lineage: Bacteria > Bacteroidota > Bacteroidia > Chitinophagales > Saprospiraceae > JADKBO01. The sequence goes on along the minus strand of JAGNSQ010000116.1, from coordinate 4,323 downwards.
CAATCAATTTAGATTAAATTTAAACAAATTTTAAAATAATATTTTAAAACACCTTATTTAATTCGCCATACTTTGAATTAACCAAATATTAATTCAAAAATGATACAAGAAATTGCAAAAATCCAAATTAAATTTTATCCCCCTAAAACGCCCTATGCTTCTCCCCTCCCCTCATCGTCCTTGCTACCAGGGCATCGGCCCAGGTATCCGGGAGCCAGCCAGACACAAGTCGGAATAAAAACTTTTTACGGTGGATAAGGTACCGGGTTTTGGGACTCCTACTCTCCAGCGCATGGCCAGCAGCCTTACAAACTTCACTGACAGGAAGGCCACTGCGTTCGGCATTTTCTATGATTTTATCCGCGTTTTTGAGCATGGACCCATATCGTGAATCCAAAAATCTATCGAGGGTGCCTTTGCTCTTATTCCAAATGGGTGTTTTGATGGGACCGGGCTCGATGGCCATAACTTTGATACCAAATGAAGCCAACTCCCTGCGGTACACATCGGTCATGCTCTCAAGAGCATGTTTAGAGATGCAATAGGCGCCTGTAAACGGGGAACTGAAAAGTCCGGAAACAGAACTCAGATTGAGGATCCTGGAGCCTTCCGACATCAGTGGAATCATCGCATTGGTGATCCTTCTGATGGCTAACACATTGGTGTCTATGAGTCGCTCAAATTCTTCATCGGGCAACAATTCCATGGGACCGGCAATGGCTATTCCGGCATTGTTGATCAAGGCAAAAAGGGGTTTTGACCCAATGGCTTGTTTTACCTTCTGTACTAAAGTTTCAATGCCTGGTTTGTCATTGACATCATACAGAATGGGAATAAATCCGGGAATAGAAAGTAGGTCAGTGGCGTCCCCTTCCTTTCGAATACTGCCAATAACCTTGTAACCCTTAGAAAGAAAATGATGCGCCAGGCCTTGCCCGATACCGGTAGAAACCCCTGTGATGACTATGTACTTGTCCAAGATTTATTTGCCTTTAAATTCAGCCTTTCTTTTTTCCACAAAGGCGGCTGCACCTTCGCGGGCATCTTCGGTGATCAGACACTTTCCAAAAAGTTGGTGTTCCAAAACATAACCGGCCTTACCTTCATCAGAGGCGTTGACACATTGCAAAATATAGTCTACCGCAATCGGCGCTTTGGCTGCAATTTTGGCTAAAATAGACCTGGCTGCTTCTACTTCTTTTCCCTGTTCTGTTACCTGATTGACCAGTCCCAAGCGATGGGCTTCAGCTGCATCGATCATATCCGCGGTTAATAACAATTCAATGGCCTTTGGTTTGCCAATATAGTGAACCAACCTTTGGGTAGCTCCATAGCCCGGTAACAGACCCAGATTGACCTCGGGTTGTCCAAACTTTGCCTTTTCTCCAGCCACCCTCATGTGGCAGGCCATGGCCAATTCACAACCACCACCCAGGGCAAAGCCATTGACGGCAGCTATGACGGGGGCATGAAAATTTTCGATGGCAAAATAAACGTCCTGCCCTTTTTTGGAAAGGGCCGAACCTTCCTCTTCGGTCAAGGAGGCAAACTCCTTGATGTCTGCACCGGCAGCAAAGGCTTTTTCTCCACTGCCCGTAATGATCGCTCCTTTGATGGCAGCATCTCCTCTATGACTTCTAAAAAAATCACCGAGCCCATCCATCACGGCGCGGTTGATGGCATTGAGTGCCTCAGGTCTTTCGATGGTAATTAAAGCGATGCCATTTTCAATATTGACCGATACCATATAAATAGTTTAAACGGTTTGACTTTCTTTTATTCTGATTCCTTCTGTAAAATCAGATTCTGAATCTCTTGTTACATTGATACCTCCCTTATTTTCTCTAATGGTACGAGAATACAAAGACATGTTTTTATCTGTTAGAAACTTCCATACCAAAGACGACCATGATGTATGTGAAACCAGGTTATCGTAAAATTCCGGGGCAATGGCCTTAATTTCTGGCAGCTTATTCCATGGTATGTAAGAAAAATCATGGTGCTCATTGTGGTAGCCTACATTGAATGCCAGTTTATTTAGCGGACCATAATAACTATACGTTTCCTGCGGAGCGGCTACCAGATAGTGTTCCTGGATCCATCTACCTCCCAGGGGATGCAAGCCCACTGAAAAGAAAAACGAAGCCATCAGGTAAAGCAAGGCATTGAGGCCAAAAAAGTAGAACAACAATACATCCACCGCAAGTACCACAAAGAGGTCGATCCACATCCAAAGGCTGTTGAATTCTACTTCTTTCAGGCGGGGTGGCCTGGTCAATTGAAAAATGGGAAAGAACAGCAACCAGATGGCCTTGCCCACAAAGGAATTGCCTATTAATTTTGCCTCCCATACGCTGGGTATATCGGCATCTATGTCGTAATGACCTTGAAATGCATGGTGTTTGAGGTGGTATTTTCTGAATTGCACAGAGCTTGGAAACCCATTGGGAATATCACATAAAATACCCGCCCATAGATTGGCTACCCTCGACTTAAATACCATGTTGTGGGCACACTCATGGATAAGAGTAAATAAAGCGTGGTTGGCAAAGGCACCGACAGCATAAGCCATCAACAAGACCCAGTACCAGGCCAGGCCCGATGAAACATAAGCTAATACCAATTGTAAGGAAACAACCCCAACGATGTAAGCAAAGGTCATGGGATTTCTGCCCATAAGTTCTTTGATCTGTGGATATTTTTTGATGATTTCGCGGGTCCTCCCAATGTGGGGTTCTGCGTCCTGGCTAACTAAAAATTCTTTCATAAGGAGTTTTTCTTAAGTTTTGCCAAAGATAAGGCGTTCTCTACAAAAAACCCTATAATGTTTTGTGGTGAATTCCTGAATTAGCCGCCGATTTCTGATTTTTTTCCAAAAACCCGGTAACCTGCCAATAGGGTTGCTAAAAGGATGACTATGGAAAAATAACCCAGGGCCGGGTAGTGCAATAAGCTGCCATCATTGTTTTTGATTACCACCCAGCCTGCCACCAGCGAAGCAAGGCCTGTGCCCATCTGCTGCATAAATGAATTAAAACTTTGAAAACTACCCCTGAATTGGGGTTCGACCACATTACTTATCAAAGTGGAAGCGGTAACCCCCCTTCCTGTAGCCACCGTGAACCACAAACAAAATATAAAGACTACCCACGCAATGTGCAAATCGGGCAGGTGGGTGATCAATACCACCAGGGGAAGACTTAGCAACAAACATATAATATAGGTTCTCCACTTTCCGTACTTGTCAGACAGCGCACCAATGATGTTGGCGGCAAAAAAAGCGCAGATGCCCCCAAATAAATAAACCAATGGGGTGTGCTGCTTATCAAAGCCCTTGTTGAACTCTAAAAAAGGATTGATAAAGGGTATGATCATAAAATGCCCCATAAACATTAGCCCTGAAAATAAAAGAGCACGTCTCTGGTTGACATTGGCAAAAACCTGTTTAATTACCTGGGTGGAAGAAGGTGGATCCTGCTGTGTTAGGTGAACCGTCATAGAGGGCAGATCTTTGTGCAAAAAAGGCAACAAGGCCAGACCCAATACAGCCACTAAAATAAAGGGTGCGTGCCATGAAATCAAATTGGCAAGGTAAAGGGCAAATGGCACACCTAAGGTGGAAGAAACAGCAAAAGCTGCCATGACCCTACCCATGGCCTTGCCTCTTCTTTCAAAAGGAATAAGGTCGGCTATAATGGAAATAACCTGGGCTGCCAATAAGCCTCCAAAAACACCAGCTGTGACCCTGGCCAGCAAAAGCCATTCGTAAGAGGGAGCCAGACCGCAGGCAAGGGTACCTATCAAAAAACCAAGGTAACCTCTAATCAATATTTGTTTCCGATCGTACTTGTTGGCATAAAAAGCAGCCAGAAAGCTGGATATACCGGCACTAAAAGCATAGGCACTGACTAGGATGGTGAATTGGGACGCTGACAATCCAAAAGAGGGTATCAGGTAATTGCCCAACGGCATCATGATCATAAAATCCAGGATGTGGGTAAAATTAATCGCAGCTAATAAAAACAGGATCCTGGACTCTTTTATGGGCATATAGTTGTATTAGTTAATGATCTTTTTTTTGAGGGCTTCAAATTCTTCTTCCGAAATAATACCCTTTTCTTTCATATCCGCCAGTTCTTTGATCTTGTCTACCAGGGTAGAAGCCGATGCATTGGACTTGGCCTTTTCCTGCTCTTTTTGCATGTCCTTTGCCAGGTCCTTACCCTTTTCAAATTTTTCGTCGTAATACTTTTTAAATCTGGCTGGATCAAAGTCTAACAAAGTACCGCCGGTTTCAAAGTGTTTTTTGAAGGCTTCCCCCAG
>JAGNSQ010000245.1 GCA_017987975.1 Saprospiraceae bacterium | reverse complement strand
AATAAAGATCTTGTTTCCATCGGTGGCTTCTCTTCTTTAACGAATGTAAATGGCAACATTGAAATTAAATCCAATGCCAAACTTAAAACTGTTTCAAGGTTATTCAATACGCCAAACATAAATGGATTTTATATTTACTCAAACCCGCTTCTGACTACCCTGGCCTTAAATAATACCAATGCCAACATGGCCGGCTCTTTGGTAGTAAATTCAAATGCGGGACTCAAAACAATGACGGGACTACCGGCGCTACAATCAGTGCATTCTATCAACATCAATTTAAACAATGCATTAACCGATATATCAATAGCCCCTGAGCTTAAGCTTATGAGCGGACAACTGTTGCTTAGTGCTTATTATGTAAAAGAAATAAGTGCATTTGCAAAACTGGATACCATAAAAGGAGGAATCGATATTTCTGGTCTGAAAAATGCCGGCAAATCTCTCGAACAATTTTTGCCAGGACTGCGCTTTTTTGACGGTGGCTTTCAAATCACCCAAATGGCAGTAGAGCATTTAAATTTTGTGAATGGAAAAAAATGGATCAATGGCCCTTTGAAATTGCAGTCCATTACCAATCTTAATGACCTCAATATTTTGAGTGAACTTGATTCTGTATCAGGTGATGTTAATTTCGCTGTAAATGTGGCAAATCTTAAACCCCTTTCCAAATTGAAAAAAATCAATGGCATCCTTAACATCAATAGCTGTGATAGCCTCACCTCTCTGGAGGGTCTTGAAAACCTTAGGTCTATTAAATCTACTATTTATATCAGTTCCAATGACAAATTAAATTCTATTGAGGCCTTAAAAAATGTAGATACTTCTGAATATAAGGTAAATTCATACCAAAGATTGCTGAGCATCAGTAACAACCCCAAACTGGAGGATTGTGAAATAAAATTGGTATGTCAACTTATGTCCTTAGGCCCCGATAGATTGGTCATCAATAACAATGGCATCAATTGCAGCTCACTTGCCAGAATTGACTGTCTCGACAGTACTATGATGTCAGGAAGAACATATTTGGATCTAAACAAAAATTATGTTTTTGACAGTCTAGATGTCGTCAGTCCCCTATTTAATCTTTCTGTGAACGATGGCACTTCTTTTGTGGTTTCTAATGTTTTTGGTAGGTACATCGTACCTGCTTCACCCGATACAAGATATGTACTCAAATCTGTGAACAATGAAAACATGGGCATCCTGGGTGATTCTATTGAAAGAACTTTCAAAACATCAGATCCTGATAAACATGTTGTAGATATACCATTATACTTTATTAAAGATACATTATCAGGTACTGCTCTTATTCCGGGTCCCAAAACAAACAGGTGCAGTGAGATCGTAGAATTTAAGCCAAAAATCACTAATACAGGTACCCAAAAATCAAGTTATCGACTCAGGTTGTACAAAAGCAATTACACCATTTCCAATACCTACCCATCACCAAAATATACTCAAAACAGCTATGATTGGGAATTAACGGATTTAACCGTTCTTTCCTCAACTACATTTTCACTCAATCTAAAAATGCCCAACTTTATGTCGGCCGGGCACGACTTACTCATTCCTTACGTTTTGTACATCCGTAAAAACAATGAGTGGGTAACATTGGATAGCAATACCTATCAAAGCACCATTGTTTGTGCTTATGATCCCAATGATAAAAATGTAGAACCATCGGGTAAAAAAGATGAAAGATTTGTACTCAAAGACGAAACGTTAACCTATACCATCCGCTTCCAAAATACGGGAAACGCCGAAGCAAGGGATATATGGATCAGAGATACTTTAGACCCTTCTTTGGATCAAAGCACCTTCCAGTTGCTGGAAAGCAGTCATAAGGTTTATACTGAACAAAGGGGCCCTAACCTGGAATTTTATTTCCGCAACATCTGGCTGCCAGATAGTCTAACCAATAAAGAAGGAAGCAAAGGTTACCTGGTCTATAGCATCAATGCTAATGCTGATATTGAAGAATGTACAGTTGTCAAAAACAAGGCAGGTATCTATTTTGATTTCAATCCTCCTGTAATCACCAATTCGACCTTAAATACACTTGTTACCGAGATCTGTGAAGACACCGTCATCCCGATCGACACTACCATTTGCAATGGGGCATCTATCTTTAATTTCAAAACTTCTGGCAATTATGTGATCAGGTTGCCAAAAGAAAAAACATGTGACACCATCATCCAACTGAAATTAAAAGTCAATCCTTCCATTTACAAATACAATTCAGGCCGAATTTGTGTTGGAGACACCATCAAACTACATAGTCAGAATCCTGTGGTTATGCCTCCCTATTCAATTTCTATCACAGATACTTTATACAATGGAGGCTGTATTGACACCATCTATTCTTCCTATTACAGTCCCTATTTTAGTCAGTACTCTGTTTTGGATACCACCATTTGTGAAGGAAATACGGCTTATAATCAAAGTCAAAGTGGCAACTATAAAATACCCTTTATAAATGCTGTTACCAATTGTTTTGACACCTTGATTCTAAACCTTACTGTACTCCCGCTAACTAGTACAGAGTGTATTTCAAATACAAATGAATCAGCCCAAAAAATC
>JAGNSQ010000021.1:3547-36158 GCA_017987975.1 Saprospiraceae bacterium | reverse complement strand
CCTTTAAGGTCTTTAAGCCACCAAACACTTTTGGGATCTGGCTTTCCAAAATGCTCCATTGCCATTTCCATCAACAGATCCTGCTGGCCTCTCAGCTGAGGTGCAGCCTGCCATACCATCAATAGAATAATTACATATTTCATCAAGGCACTTGAATTTTATTGATAATCCTGGATATGATATCTTGCTGACTTACATTTTCTGCTTCTGCTTCATAACTAAGTCCTATTCTATGTCTCATTACATCCAGACATACAGTTCTTACATCTTCTGGTATTACATAACCCCTTCTCTGTAAAAATGCCCTGGCTTTGGCAGCCATCGCAAGATTGATGGATGCTCTGGGCGATGCACCATAGGAGATCAGACTTTTTAAGTCACTAAGGCCTATATTTTCAGGATTCCTGCTCGCTATTACAATGTCAAGTATATAGTTTTCAATCTTCTCATCCATATAAATCTGCTCTACCGTTTTTCTTGCCTTCAATAGGGTTTCCAATGTAACCACCTGTTGAATTGCTTCCATTGAGGAAGGTTGTAAATTGCGTTGCATGATTACTCTTTCTTCTTCTCTATTGGGATATCCGATATGCATCTTAAGCATAAACCTGTCAAGCTGGGCCTCGGGCAAACTATAGGTGCCTTCTTGTTCGATTGGATTTTGTGTGGCAAGGACTAAAAAAGGCTCTTCCAAAATATAGGTTTCTTTGCCAATGGTAACCTGCTTTTCCTGCATAGCCTCCAATAATGCACTCTGCACTTTGGCAGGAGCACGGTTGATCTCGTCGGCAAGCACAAAGTTGGTAAAAACAGGGCCTTTTCGAACGGTAAATTCATGTTGCTGGGCATTGTAAATCATGGTACCTATAACATCAGAAGGCAATAAATCAGGAGTAAACTGGATTCTGCTGAAACTGCCATTCATGGCACTGGCCAATGTTTTGATTGCAAGGGTTTTGGCAAGGCCGGGAAGGCCCTCAAGCAGGATATGTCCCCTCGTAAGCAGTCCGGTCAGCAAGCCATCAATCATTGCCTCCTGCCCAACAATTATCCTGCTGATTTCTTTTTTCAAATCATCTAAAAAGGCACTGTCGATGTACACCTGTTGGTGAATGGCTTCTATTTGGGTATGATTTAAAGACATTTGATAATGTTGCTTTTTTTGAAATGGTCGTTTTGACTTGATAATGTGGCCTTTATCATTTTTATTAGTCAATGCTAGCCGAAGTCAGCCTGTTTCTTAAACTTGTTCTTGCAATAATAACGAAAGTCTTCGTATTTCATTGGCTCTGCTTATTGTGTTTAATTTTTTTTAACAATGACCAAAGCCAATTTTGGGGGAGATTTAAAGATGATATTGGTATATTTTAGACTACCACCAGGGATTTGATCTTTTTGTTTTAACTTCGTAACATGCTGTTTAATTCTTTTGTTTTCCTTTGCTTTTTTGTGGTGTTTTTTGCCATTTATTGGTCGATACCACGCAAAGCACTTTATTGGCAAAACGCTTTATTATTGGCGGCATCCTATGTTTTTTATGGATGGTGGGATTGGCGCTATCTTTCCTTAATTTCACTTGCATCTCTTACCTCTTATTTAGGTGGGATCTACATTGCAGACAAACCGGCTAATAAAAAAACTACCCTTTTTATCGTTTTGTTGGTGCATCTGGGCATATTGGCTTATTTCAAATACGCCGGATTTTTTATTTCATCTCTTATGCTTGCATTGAACAAAATAGGTTTTAAAATAGAAGTGGTTTATTTACAGATTGCCCTTCCAGTCGGTATTAGTTTTTTTACTTTTCAATCACTTTCTTATGCCATTGATGTCTATCGTCGCAAACTAACTGTCAGCAGATCTTGGATAGAATATTTTTCTTTTGTTTCTTTTTTTCCTCAACTGGTAGCTGGCCCTATTGAACGGGCAGGCAACCTACTACCGCAAATTCAAAAGCAACGAATTTTTAATTTTGAAAAGGCTGGCCAGGGACTTCAGCTGATTTTATGGGGACTGATTAAAAAAATGATGGTAGCAGATGCTTGTGCGCCGATTGTAAATTCAATCTTTAACCACTCCGAAAGCGCAACACTCACTGAGTTATGGTGGGGAGCGTTTTTATTCGGTGTTCAAATCTACTGTGATTTTTCAGCCTATAGTGAAATGGCTATGGGACTGGCCCTGCTGCTTGGCTTTCAATTAATGCAAAATTTCAACTATCCTTATTTTGCTACCAATATTCAAACTTTTTGGAAGCGCTGGCACATTTCACTAACTACTTGGTTTAAAGATTATATTTTTCTTCCCATGGGTGGAAGCAGGGTAGGGAAGGGCAGACTGCTACTCAATGTTTTTATCGTTTTTTTAATAAGCGGGCTTTGGCATGGTGCCAATTTCACTTTCCTCGTCTGGGGGCTTTACCATGCAGTTCTTTATAGTGTTTATATTGTTTGGCTTTCTAAATGGAAAATCCAAATTCCAACCATAATAGGATGGTTTTTCACTTTTTTGTTGGTATTGTTTGGTTGGGTAATTTTCAGAGCAGAAGATATCCACCAGGCAGGGGCATTCATGGAAGGTATGTTTTCACCGAATCGGGGTTTTTCTTTGCCCTATTTTGATTTGAAATTGGTAATGACACTAGTACTCTTTATTGTTTTTGAATGGCTGCATCGTTTTCGCGTTTTTGGATTGGATATTGGAACCAGCATGCCACAAGTCCTAAGGTGGTCCTTATATTTAATGTTACTTACTCTTTGGCTGGTCTATGCCAATTTTGATGAACAAGCTTTTATTTACTTTGATTTTTAACCAATGAAAAAATTTTTAATCAAAGTTGTATTTTTTGTAATTATCTGGCTTTTCCTATTGAGCATGGCCATCTCATTTTCTCATATCTGGGTAAAGCGACAAATATTTACCAATGCCAATACAGAAGGAAATTTACTTATTATGCCCAATGGAAATGGGCTTGATTATCTTGTTTTAGGCATTTCTCACGGCCGCAATCTTTCAAGACGCAGCCACCACCAGCTTTTTGAATCTATTTTTAATGCTACCATGGTAAACCTTGCTCAGGGTGAATCTTTGGGAGGTATTGAGAATCAACACCTTTACCTTCGTACTTTTTATGAAAAAGGAAATAAAGCCAATGACGTCATTCTGGTGCTTTCTCCAAGTTTGATGTTTAATGCTGCAACAGACCATTCTGATATTATGTTGTACAGGGAGCCATTAGAACTTTCAATGATGAAGCGATTGATTGACATGGGAAATGACAGAAAATGGCATCAGCTCTTTTTCTATATTAAAAGTAAATTGGGCCACCATTGGTGGATGCTCAAACCTGATGAAAAAACTCATTTTGACGGTGTATTGTCAGCTTTAGATGTGAAAGCCATGGAAGAAGGTTTTCAACTCGCATATCCGAAAGGCCTGGACCTTATCACTTTTCAGGATAGGTGCCAACAGCTGGCTCATTTGGTATCAACAGCTGAGGCTAATGGAGCCAGGCTTACTTTTGTTATTCCACCTGCTGCATTTGGTTTTTGGCCGGGTCATGGTGCCGTCTTGGCTCATCTCAAGCTACATTATCCCGGAAGGCGAGTACTGGATCATTCGGAATCTGTAATTGGCAATGCGTATTATTACGATCACCATCATCTAAACACTGAAGGTATGAAAAAATACCTTGCTTTGTTGTACGGAGGGATGGTGAGAAAGAATTAAGTGCATTCTGGCGTATTTATCATCAAGGTTAAAGACATCCCGCTTTTTTCAACATCTCTCTTTGTGATTACCAAATTATTATTACCTTTGCGGCCTGAGAGTCGAAGGGCCAGCTCCTGCTGAACTCCCCCAGGGTAGAAATACAGCAAGGGTAGGTGGTTGAGCGGTTAGCTTTGGCTCTCTTTTTCACCTTCAAATTTCCACCATGTTATTTTTTATTGATACCGCCAATCTTGACCAGATTCAGGAAGCAAAAGATTTAGGTGTTTTAGACGGAGTTACCACCAACCCTTCTTTGATGGCCAAAGAGGGAATTACCGGAGAACAAAACATCTTAAATCATTATAAAGCTATTTGTGAAATCGTTGACGGACCGGTGAGTGCAGAAGTCATCAGCACCGATTTTAATGGCATGGTTGAAGAGGGTAAAAGACTTGCAGATTTGCACGAAAATATTGTTGTTAAAGTACCAATGATCAAAGAAGGTATTAAAGCCATTTCATGGTTTACTGAAAATGGCATTGAAACCAATTGCACCTTGGTTTTTTCAGCAGGTCAGGCCATTCTTGCGGCTAAAGCAGGAGCCACTTATCTTTCTCCTTTCATTGGCAGGATTGATGACAGCAGCTGGGATGGTATGGAACTGATTCGCGAAATCGCTGAAATTTACAGCATCCAGGACTATGATACCCTTATTTTGGCGGCGTCAATAAGAAGCAGTCTACATATTGTTCAGGCAGCTAAGTCGGGAGCAGATGTGATTACAGCACCCCTGGCACCTATCATGGGTTTGTTGAAACACCCCCTTACCGATATAGGTCTTGCTCAGTTTTTGGCCGACCACAAAAAGGCCAATGGTTAATCGATAATAAATTTACAGCATAAAAAAGGCCGGCTTCTGATTCAGAGCCGGCCTTTTGTTTTTGATTTTTTGAATTACAAACCCATCATCAATTTCATTGGGTCTTCCAGCAATTCTTTTACTTTCACCAGGAAGGTTACCGAAGTGCTTCCGTCAATGATGCGGTGATCATAACTAAGCGCCAGGTACATCATGGGCCTGATCTCTATTTTCCCGTCTATGACTACCGCCCTTTCTTTGGTGGAATGCATGCCCAGTATAGCAGACTGAGGCTCATTGATGATGGGGGTGCTAAGCAAGGATCCAAACACACCACCATTCGTGATGGTAAATGTACCTCCTTTCATTTCATCAATACTCAGTTTTCCATCCCTTGCTTTTGCGGCCAGATCTTTGATCTTGTATTCGATTTCATGCAAGCCCAATGACTCTATGTTGTGTACCGGGGGCACTACAAGTCCTGAAGGCGTTGAAATGGCTACAGAAATATCAACATAATCATGGTAAACGATGTCATTTTCTTCGATTTTAGCGTTGACATCCGGCATTTGCATTAATACTTGAGCACATGCTTTAGAGAAAATGGACATAAAGCCAAGTTTGATGCCGTATTTGGCCACAAATGCCTCCTGGTACTTTTCTCTCAATTGGATGATGCCAGTCATATCCACTTCATTAAATGTTGTTAACATCGCCGTTTGATTTTTGGCACTGACCAGCCTGCTGGCTATTGTGCGCCTCATCCGACTCATTTTTTCTTTTCTCTCTTCTCTTGAACCCGGGATCGTTACAACTGGCATTAGAGTGCTACTGGTTTGTGGGGCTGCCGTAGTAACAGGAGCTACCACTGTTTTTTGTTCTACTGCTTTTAGTGCATCTTCTTTGGTAATTCTTCCATCTTTTCCACTTCCGGCCACTGATGATGGATCTACACTGCCTTCTCTGAGTATTTTACCGGCAGCTGGCGAAGGATGTCCGCCCGTAGTCGCCGTTTTTTCTCCTGAGGGTGGGGTAGCAACTATGACTTCTTTTACTGGCTCTGGCGCAGGAGCTCCGGCTTTTACACTGGTGTCGATTCTGGCCACTAATGTACCTATGGTAAGGTCGTCACCTTCTTTGGCAACATGAATCAGTTTGCCACTCGCTTCCGCCGGGAATTCCAAAGTTGCTTTGTCGGATTCAAATTCACAAATGGGTTCGTCTATGTTTACATAGTCTCCATCCTTTTTCAACCACTGTGATAAAGTTACCTCTGTTATGGACTCTCCAATAGTAGGTACTTTCATTTCAACTACACTCATCTTAGTCTGATTTTTATGCAAAATTAGATAACTAAATGGAGTTAAAACTAGGTTTTAGTAAAATATTGTCAAATTATTTAAGTGAGTAAAAATAAAATATTTAGATTATCCTAAAATAATATTTTGGACAACTTAAAAGTATATGAAATTTTGCTTATAATTTAATGAGCCTGGCTATCACCTTGTTTTTTCAACTCCTGTAGATATGATTGTAATGAAATTCTCCAATGGGGTGGAAAAATATCAAACACTCTTTTAATCTTACTCAACGAAAGTGAACTCCATCCCGGTCTGGGGGCCGCTGCTGGATATTCTTCACTTGTTATCGGCAGAACCTTGGTGTCATATCCCATTTCCTGCATGATTTCCCTGGCAAAGCCATGCCAGCTGATGATGCCTTCGTTGACATAGTGGTACGTTCCTGCATAGTCGGCGTGGGGAGAATCTGCCAGAGTCCGGATGATTTTTCTGATAGCCTTTGCCAGATCATAGGTATACGTAGGACTGCCCCATTGATCTGCAACTACCTTTATTTCATTTTTGCTCTCTCCCAATCGGATCATGGTTTTTACAAAATTGGGCCCATCATTGCCATATAACCACGATGTGCGGATTACAATGTGTTTAGAATTAAATTGTCTGACCAGAACTTCCCCACCGGCCTTGCTGGCAGCATAAATCCCTCTTGGAAAAAGAGGGTCCTCTTCTTTGATGGGACGACCTGGATTGTGGTGGTATACGTAATCACTTGAAACATGGATCAGCCAACTCCCCATTTCGTTGCATTTTTTTGCCAATCTGCCTGCACCAAGAGCATTGATTTCCCAACAGGTATAAACTTCCTCTTCTGCCTTATCCACCTGGGTATAGGCAGCACAATTGACCACCATATCCGGTTTCCATTCGTCCAGCCGCTTCAAATCATCCGCTTCCTGGAGGTCTAATTGATCTCTGTTAGCAAAAATCCAGGAGTGAACATCTTCAGTTGAGTGTAGTTTTTTTAACTCTCTGCCAAGCTGGCCACCAGATCCAACTACAAGTATCTTCATTTATTCATATTTTTGATGTGCCCCGAAGTCGGGAAGTATCTTGTCTTTATCGGACAATATCAATGTAGAGGGCGGTAAAATCCAGTCGATGTTGAGTTGGGCATCATCCCATCTGATACCAGCCTCACTCGTTTTTTGGTAGTAGGTGTCGCATTTGTAAGCAAAAATGGCCGTGTCGGTTAGCACTACATATCCATGGGCAAATCCCTTTGGAATAAAAAGCTGTTTAAAATTAGTACCATTCAACACAATGGATAGATGTTCACCGTAGGTGGGTGAATTGGGTCTGATATCTACCACTACATCCAATACTTCTCCCTGTATGACTCTTACCAACTTACTTTGTGCATACGGAGGTAGTTGATAATGCAGACCCCTCAAAATACCTTTGGTTGAGAATGCTTCATTATCTTGTACAAAATCAACTCCCAGCTGCCACTTTTCTTTTTGGTAACTTTCAAAAAAATACCCCCTCTCATCGTGAAAGACAGCCGGGTAAATTACTTTAACTCCTTCTAATTTGGTATCAATTACTTCCATTTTTTGGGTATTCGTTGGTAAGCAAAACTACACAAAACCGCTCATTCTTTGCCTACTTTTGATTGTCTTTGCTTTTTTTAGTAGTTTTGAAAAAACATCTGCCATGACCTCCTCACCGGAAGCCTACCGAAAAGCCATTCTCCATCCGATCAAATATCGGTTTTATATGCTTTGGAGGCTGCCAAGTTTGATTTTTTGGGGCATCAAAGTCAAAAGTATCGATCATCTCTCAGCAACTGTGGCTATGAAGCACGGATGGACCAATCAAAATCCTTTTGGGTCGGTTTATTTCTCCGCGCTAAACGGTGCCGCTGAACTTTCAACAGGCATCCTGGTGCAGGCTGCGATGCAGGGTCGGTCCCCTTTCTCTATGCTGGTGGTCGAATCCAGGGCCCAGTTCCACAAAAAAGCTAAAGGCAGATTGTTGTTTGCCTGCTCCCAGGGGGATGAGGTCGCCAACGCTCTTCAACAATTGGATCAAAGTGGAGGACACACAACACTATGGTTGCATTCTTCGGCAACTAATGAAGCAGGTGAAACAGTAGGAGAATTTTCATTTTTGTGGGCACTAAAAAAGAAGTGAGCCTGCACTAAACCAAATCAATCTTACCCACCCTGCAATTGCAATGATTACAATGCTACCCAGTGAAAACCTGCGAAAATTATCGGGGTTTAAAAATTGCAGAATGTATTTCCCAATATAGGAGCCGATGATGCTGACAAACAACAAAAAGGGAATATATATCCAAATCTCCTTAACCATATATCCCTCACCATAATAAACTACTGATCTAGCCAAATCCACCCCCAGATCAATAGCCGCCGATGTGGCCACAAAGCCCTGGATAGAAAGAGCAAAGGCCGACATGGTAAGTCCTCTGATGGCTCCCCCGGTTCCCAACATTCCAGCCACAAATCCGGAAATGGAACCTCCAATTATGCCATTGGACAGACTAGGCTCCCATCTAGCCTCAGGACGAAAAAGTAAAAAAATGGCAAAAAGTAGTAAAAATGAATATAAAAGATACTCCAGCATCACATTGTCAAATCTACTGCTCATCCATCCTCCAATTATAACTCCTGCAATTGAAGGTAGTCCAATGTAAATCAGTAATCTCTTATCCAACCCTTCGCGAAACAAGGTGATTTTGGTGGTATTGGAAAATAAATGAAACAAAGCTGTTAAACCCAATACCTGATCAAAGGGAAGAAAAAATGCAGCTATAGGCACAAAGTACACCGAAGAACCAAAGCCACCTATGGTTCCAATGATTTCAGCCATCAAGCTGAGCAACAAAAAATAAATATTGACTTCTTCCAATGATTTAATCGGTTAGTAGCTAGTACAAAACTACTCAATATATTTAAAAATATTCGGAATTGAGCTCACTTGAATGGTTACAAAAACGCAATAAAAAAAGGGAGTCGACCGACTCCCTTTGATGTGTTAATTTGAGTTCAGGTTTTCCCTGCCGACCTTTATGAAATCATAATTTTATGCGCTTCTTCTACCTTTTCAACCGCAGTTTTGGGCAGGAATAAGGTTAACAGACCGTTTTCAAACTTAGCTTCTATCATTTTTTCATCTACGTTTTCAGGTACTGTAAATGTTCTTACAAATGAATTGTAATTGAACTCAGATCTAAAGTAGTTTTCTTTTTCTTCTTTGTTTTCTACTTTTTTCTCTGACTTGATGGTGAGCATTCCGTCCTTTAAATTAATGTCCAAATCTTTCTTTTCAAATCCGGGTGCTGCCAATTCTACAATGAAATCTTTTTCGGTTTCTTTGATGTTAACGGGTGGAAGCTGATTATTGAAATTCAACTTTTTTGACCAGCCTGTTGGAATAAAGTCATCAAAAAAATCGCCGAAAACAGGAAGAATATCGGCAGAATCTCGAAAGAATTTTTGTGGTTTCATGACTGCTTTTTTTATAATTAACCAATACCATGAATCAACCTCGACTCTTGACCCTGTGGCCACGATTTTTTATCTACGTTGCCTCATGTTCCTCGGTTTTTGATATTACAAAAATGTTGTCAGTCCTCAGGTATTGTCAATGATTTGGATCAGTACAAAACTGACCTGGATCAGGGCTCTATTGTATGTGTGTAGATCACTTTGCCATCAACATCTTTAAAGCTTAAACTTAATTTCCTTTCTGATTTGGCCCCGCTGATTTTAATCTGAGCGTAGTTGCGCACTCCCACCATCGAACCTTCCACTCTGCCAGTATTGGGCTCATCAGGATGTGCCGATGTGGACGAAGTGAGGGCAGAACTGGTTATATCAAATACTTTGATTCCGGAAGGACTGGTCCAGCTGGTCAATTCTGAATGGTGACGATCTCCGGTTAAAAAAACAACCCCTTTTATGGAGTATTGATCTATGGCATTGAGCAACTTGTGCCGCTCTGTTACATAAATAGCATAGTTCTCAAAAACCCTGGCATCACTTAAGGTTTGGCCACCTATACAGACAAATTTGAAGGTGGCTGTGCTGTATCTCAAAGCATCTATCAGCCAGTTTAATTGTTTTTCGCCAAGTATTTCACCACTGGGTGATTGTGGACTTCTATACCATCTGTTATCCATTAAAAAAAAGTCGGCATCACTGTGTGAAAAGGCTCCTGTTATACCCTCAGTATTGCCAGCACCGTAAACCGGATTGGCCCAGAAATCTTTAAAGGCTGCCCTCGTCCATTCTTTTCCATAATAGGAACGGTCTGAATCATTGGGTCCATAGTCATGGTCATCCCAGATAGCATAATTGGGGGTATTGGCAATTAAAGCCTGCATTTCAGGTACAGCCCTGCTGTGACTATATCTGTGATAAACCCCTGATCGACTGTCCCAATCTGCCTCTCTGAGGTAAACATTGTCTCCCAGCCAAACCATAAAATCAGGTTTGTCTTGGTGAATAGAATGCAATATTTTATAATCCCCACCATAAGGCTTGCCGGGTCTGTCAAAAGTTTCTTCATTGATGTAAAAACAAGAACCCGCTACAAAATCAAAATCAGGAGCATCTCCTCTGTATTTCCATACAGCCGGTGTTTTAAAGCTCTGGTCGTTTTTGCTTTTTATCAATTTTCCGTTAGCCCAGATCTCATATTGGTAAGTCTTTCCTGGACTTAGCTCACTTGCTACCAAATGGGCGGTAAATGCATGCTCAGCCACTGTCACCACCGGCATTGATGTTTTTGCCAATTCAAGCTGGTCTTTAGGCCAGTACTTTAATTGTACCTTCGAGCTTTCTTTACATTGTACCCAAACGGTAGCTTCCTGGAAGGTAACGTGACCCAACATTGGACCCGAAACCAGCTGCCCCATCATTGTAAAAGGCAGAAACAAAAGGAAAAAAGCAACGTTGATCTTCATTCTTTTTTTGTTGCCAAGATACAAAGATTAAGATCTAAGTAAGGTTAATTTATGGTAACCTAATTTGTTCAAATAAGGAAATCAGTGCTTCACCATGGTCAACCGGACGACCACTTTTCACATCAATGTAAACAAAACTGGTTTCCATGGTGCAACAAAGTTGATCAGCCACCTTCATTTCAAAATATACATTCAGTGATTTATCGTTATAACCTTTCAAAGAAGATACTATGGTCACTTTTTGCATGGCACTCACGGGCCGCTTGTACTGCAACTGATGTGATGCTACTACCCATGCTTTTCCTGTTTCGCGAGCATGATTGTAAATGTCCAACCCATAATGGTGAGACAGTTGATCCTCTCGGGCATTGAGCAGGTAGTCAATGTACATACTGTTATTGAGATGACCCAAGGGGTCACAATGTTGAAATCTTACAGTTGCTTCAGATTGCAATATTTTAGGGAGCGATGTTGTCATTTTGTAATAATTCTGCAATTATTAATTTTAATCTTTCCAGTGGCGCTGTGCTTTGATAAATTCGGGCCATCACCAGCGCCCCTTCTATATGGGTGATAAAATCAGTTGCTGTCGTTTTTTTACCAGCCAATCCTTTGTACTGTAAATAGGCACATAAACCATCAATCCAGTGATCCATTACTTCCCTCACTCCCTCTGTTACCCCGGGCCCTGTACCTGCACTCTCAAGGGCAACAGTAGCTACCGGGCACCCAGCCACATAATTGGATGTGGTGAGGTCGTGAATAAAAAAATCTACAATGCCACAAAGCCCCTGCTCCGCGGTTGTACTTCCTTTCATTCTGGCCTTAAAACTTTGCCCCAGCAAATCTTTATAGGAATGCAGAGCAGCTTTCACAAGCTCTTCTTTACCCCCGGGAAAATAATGATACATCGACCCTTTTGGCAAGCCAGCAGCTGTAATTATCTCATTGATACCCGTAGCCGCCATTCCCTTTTCTCGGATCAATCGTGCGGTAACCTGTACCAACCGGTCTCTGGAACTCATGGTAATAGCTGATGGTATTTCTGTATTACACCAGTGTGCAAGCCCTCATGAAAAAGATTGAAAGTAATCAAACCTTCAGCGCCTTCATATGTGGCGTTGTGCGACTTACTGATAAAAGGTGTTACATCTACAAACTTTCCGGCTTTGTAATCGTCTTCCATCTGTTCTGCAGTTGCAATAAATAACTCAAAAATCCTGTTGGCTACCTCCATCGTATAGGGGCCCTCAGGTTTCGTTTTGTTTTTAAATCCCATTACAATGGCATCTTCAATCGCAAACGGCACCTTACCCAAACCATATACAATTAGTTGCTGGATCGCTATCATGTGTCCTACATTCCATAATATATTGTTGTTGAACCCTGCCGGTATGTAGTTTAGTTGATCAAGACTCAGTGATTTAACGAGCTCAAGCACTGCCTTCCGATTGTTTTTTGTTATTTCAAATACTTTGTCCATTTTGTTTTTTTGACAAAGATAAACGAAAATAGACAGACCGGTCTATTTATTTAATAAAAAATATTTTGCACCTCTAAATGGATCCAATTATTAAGCTTGATGTTGATTGAAACTACTCTTTTTCGAATTTTTACTTCCACACAAAGCGCACACTTAACTGTGGCAGGATGGGAAAGAGGCTAACTTTTTTGAAAACGGTATTGCTTGCATCATTTCGGGTGGCGTAGATAAAATACGGATTGAGTCGATTATATACATTGTAGGCGCCAAATGAAAATGTGCAAAGTATTTCTTTGATTTTGGTTTCGTAGGATGCATTTACAGTCAATTGATGAAACGCAGGCATGCGGTAGTTGTTCTTTTTTCCGGTTTGTACCAAGGTAATACCAAGGGTATCCAAGCCAGAATAGAAAGTAACTTTTTCATCGGCAAGCGTAAAGGGTTGGCCGCTTGTATAGGTCCAATTGGCACCTATTCTCCAGCCATTATTACTTTTGTAGAGTAAGCCGGCATTGATTTGCTGGGGTTTGTCGTATCTCGATACAAACGCATTTCCTTCATTGAGGCCTGCAAAGGTCATTGTACTCTTGCCTTGATGGTAGCTCAACCAGTACTGCCAATTCGCACGGTCTGCCCTGATCGAAAGTTCTATCCCTGTCGTTCTGCCACTGCCGGTTTGTACCTGACCTTCCCATCCCCTCTCCGTACTTACAATAGGTGGACTGCCTTTTGGCGGAAAAAGATTGATGAAAAAATCTACGAGCTCACTGTATTCAATCAATGACTGTAAATTCCGTCTATATGCACCTATTCCCACACTATGAATTGAATCAAGTGCAAAACGGGTGTCAAATGAAAAATGATCTGCAAACTGAGGCCCTGTCTTTTGTGTGGCCGGTATCCACAACTCCGAGGGCAGTCCCAAACCTGAATTGGCCAATAAATTGATGTATTGGGCAGATCGGGTATATGAAAGTTGGAGTGACCATTTTTCTGAAGGATGATACTGCATCTGAACCCTGGGCTGCCAACTGGAATGTGTAAATTGGGCTTGTTTGTAATTTACCTGATACAGGCCTGGGATGAGATAAAATCGATTGCCAAGTTCAAGGTTTCCTTCTATGAATCCAAAAAGCTCTGTAGCAGTATAAGAAGAATCAGGATTTCCAAAACCCTCGGCTATTCCTTCAACTACAGCCAGACTTTGTTTGACAGCAGGATTGAGCGTATGATGGATATAGCCTGCACCAGCACTTAATTTTATATTGTCATTCACAAAGAAATCAAAGGTACCGGTAGCCTGCCAGTCTCTTACTTTACTGTTATTAATCACATCCAGGGTCCCTGTTGTACTATCAGCCAGACTGACTGGAAATTCATAGGTACCTCTTGAGAAAACAGAATAATTGAGCATCCCTCCTTGTAAATTGTATTTCATGCTGTGGTTCAAAACATGGTCATATTGCAGACTCAGAACTTCATTACTACTGCTAAATTGATTTGCCTGGCTGGCTACAGGTTCTCCAAAAATATTTTTATTTACCTTATAAAGCCTTAGGCGGTCATTGCCACGATAATAACTGACACTCATTTTTCTGGTTTCACTCCAACGGTAATTGAGCTTTGCCTGAAAATCACGATATTGAAGAAAAATATCGTCGTATAAAGTAATTTTCGACTTTATGGGATCCAAAGCCGTATTGATCCAGGAGGTTCTCATAGCCAGGGCATAAGTTAATTTTTTCTTCGCCAATGGCCCCTCTGTAAAAAAACTAAGCCCCTGTACGCCCAGATGCAGAATGCTCTCTCTTTTTTGTCTGTTGCCATCCTTAAGCAACACGTTGACAACTGCATTCAATCTTCCCCCATACCTGGCGGGTTGGCCGCTTTTCATAAAGTCTACCGTTCTTACCGCATCATCCATAAAAATGGAACTTAATGCACCTGTGTGGTAGGCCTCGTATATGGGCATACCTTCCATCATTACCAGATTTTGATCCGGGCCACTACCCCTGACATGAATGCCCATTTGTCCTTCACCACCAGGAGAAACCCCCGGCAATGTTTTGAGGACATTGAGTGGATCTGGCTCACCTAGTACCGTATTTCTTTCAATTCCGGTACTCCTTGGCATCACTTCGCTTAAAGGATCTAGTAACTGTTTTTCTTGAATCACAACCGCAGGTAATGTATTGGGTACAATCGCCAATCGGAATGTTCGAATGTTGGATTTGTAATGCTCCTCTCTGTGTCTCATGATCTCATAGCCAAGCATGCGAACTTCAAGATCCATTTGACCTGGCCGGCACTCTATGTAATAAAAACCTTTAACATCTGATGTTGTATAGTTGCCTGTTGAAGGTTGATAAATGAGTACACCAGGTAAAATTTCACCGGTCGATGCGTCGAGTGTGTAACCAGAAATACTAATTCTGGCCTCTTTGATCTGAAGTACCCACTTGTCAGGAGATGTGATGGCAATATGGACTTGATAATCATAAAATAGTCTCCCAATGATAGAGTACAAATCAGGAAGGCTCTGTGACAAGTCAGTGATTACGATATTGTCAAATTGATTGGCAGCATAGGAAATAGAAATACCCGAAAGTTGCTCAAGTGAAGTTAAAACCTGAGTTCTTCGTGCAGGCAACGGAATTTCTGACGGATCTACGGGAATGACAGGTAGAGTCTGCGCCCAAACAGAGTGACTACAATAAAATATACTTAGAACCAGAATTAAGCGCAGTGTCACCGTGCATCAACATTTCATTGATGTGATAACGTAGCGATCACCGCTTTTGTGGTATTGAATTTGGAAAAGGAGCTTAAGTTCTTCCAGTACTTGATCTATGTTTTCACTTGTAAACCGGGTGGTCAACAAACATTTACCGGCTGATTTGATTTCGGCAGCAAGACTAAGGTTCTGATGAAAATGCCTGCCTATATCCTGTATAGCCCGATCCAATGGAGTATTTTTAAACTCTAATACTTGTGCCGACCAACTAAACTGGTTGTTGCTGAGTATGGGACTGGAAACAATATCTTCTCCTGATAATTTCATCCTTTCTCCGGCTTTGAGTAAGATAGATCTGCCTTCATATTCGTACCTAACCCGCCCTTCTTCAACTGCTACCTCTGTCTCACCGGGTAGGGAGGTAACGGAGAACCGGGTACCTAAAACAGTAACTTTGCCCTTATTAAGATCAACAGTAAACAAGGCTCCGTTTTCTTTTTTAGCAACTTTAAAAAAGGCCCTTCCGGCTATGCTAACACCTCTGTCACCATTGTAATCCATGCGGGTATTCTTGTCAAGGGTCACTTCACTCCCATCGTTCAATCTGCTGCTATAGATAGTAGCTTCTGCTACCAGGGTTGTGTTTGCTGATGATTTTTGGTAGAGATAAAGCCCGCTAACGGCTAACAATCCGGTAAATAATGCAGCAACTGCCCATTTGCGCCACATGGGTACTACTTTGTGATATGGCTCAGAGGTTATTTTTTCAAAAGCAGTGGCTGATGAATATTGCTGATACCCCTTAAGTTGGTCTACCGGAATTTGACCTTCCAGCTCCGATTTCATTGACTGGAGGTTGGCAGCGGCCTCATCTTTCCACAATTGAATTAGATCGGCCTGCTTACGCCCGTCGCTTTCGTTAAGTTTATTTATGTTGTCTCTTAGATTCATGGTTTTCCTTGTAAATAACGCTTAAATGGTGTCCAATTGTTTTCTGATCAGCTTAAAGGCCTTGGTTATCTGGTTTTCAATGGTTTTTACAGCAATTTGCATCTCCTGCGCTATTTCTTTGTGGCTCATGCCCTCAATTTTTGATTTTACAAAGATAACGCGGCATTGGGTAGGCAATTGTCGTATAGATTGAAAGATCTTTTCTTTTAATAGGTAATCGTCTGCTATCTCTTCTTTGTAATCCGGGACGACAATTTTTTCACCCTCCAGAGCCACAATCACCAGTTTTTTAGCCCTGATTTTTTCCATGGCTTTGTGGTACACGCTTTTAAAAAGATACGCTTTTGGATTTTCCAATTCACTTAAACCCTCTCTCTTGTCCCAAATGTGGGTAAACACTTCCATCACCACATCTTCGGCATCATCGTTCATTCCCAGTGTCAAACAGGCATAGTTGCACAACGCATTGTAGTACGTATCAAACAGGTACCTGAATGTTTCTTTGTCCACCGGTTACTGGAGTTTCCGGGGGACAAGTTAAGCATTTAATGGTTTTTTTAAAAATCTCTTATTCTACTGAAAATGCCGTGGTCAGATTATCAATCAGCTGCTTAACGAAAGGGGCCTGTGATAAAGAGTGAATCTGTGGATTGGTTTCTATGTCGTACACCGGATTACTGCCAAATTCTTTTTTTAGGTCAATTAAAATGGTAAGTCCGGCTTCTTTTCCTTCTTCTATCACAATATTTGCTGGTAATTCAATGGTCCTAAGTGCTTCATTAGCTCCAGTATGAAGGGCATATCCTGCTTCCAGCGTTCCATCACCGTCAAAGTCAATAAGACCTTCTGTTTTGGTGAAAACATAACTTTTCCAGCCACTCCAATATTCAGCCTGATTGCTCAATACATGATCATTGGAAAAGTCAGCCGGAGTTTTGTCATTGCTAGCCTTGGGTACACCCAGTGTAAATAGAATGGACGTATATGCTCCTGGATTAACATTCTTGATGGTATAGTCGTATCCATTGGCTGCCTGAACAGCGCCAGTATGTGAGTTGGTTAAAGTGTGGTAAGAAATATCATGGATACTGGTAGATCCTGAGGAATTTTTTAGCTTCACATCTGCCAGGAAAAAACTAAACCTGCTAAAAGTCATCTTTTGACCAGTAGGGTAGGTGTAATTATCAAACATAACCAGGGTTTGGTCACCATATTTGAGTTTAAATTTTAACTTCAGATCGCCACTACCAGTTATAGGATCATCATCATCACAACCCATAAATAGGAAGGGTAGAACCAATAATAGCAGGGAAATAGGACGGAATAACTTCATGTCAATGAGATTAATTTTAGGTAAGTACATTCTTTGTATTAACGTTAAAATTTTAATATAAAGTTCTCGATTTCCCGTGATTTATATCATAAGAGTGCTCTTAAAAGGGTTTGAAGGCTAACGCCTTCTGCTTCGGCTTTATAATTTCTTACTACCCTGTGTCTCAAGACATTTTCTGCGATAGCTTTAACATCCTCAATATCAGGAGAGTATTTACCCATTATCGCAGCATGACATTTGGCACCCAAAACAAGGTACTGTGATGCCCGTGGACCGGCTCCCCAGGATATATATTTGTTGACCTCTGGGGTGGCAAGGTCTGTCCCCGGTCTGGTTTTACAAGCCAGCGAAACAGCATATTCAAGCACATTGTCAGCAATAGGAATTTTTCTGACCAGGTTTTGAAAAAACAGAATTTGTTCTGTATTCAAAATCGACTTTAATGAGGTAGACTGCGCTCCGGTAGTGCTTTTTACTACATTTAGTTCTTCCGCATAGCTGGGATAATCCAATTGGATGTTAAACATGAATCGGTCCAACTGGGCTTCCGGTAGGGGATAGGTTCCTTCCTGTTCGATAGGGTTTTGGGTAGCTAATACAAAAAAGGGCTTGGCCAAAATGTGTTTGGTACCGCTGATGGTTACTGATCTCTCCTGCATTGCCTCAAGAAGTGCAGCCTGTGTTTTGGGAGGCGTACGGTTGATTTCATCGGCAAGGATGATGTTGGCAAATAACGGTCCCCTGTTAAATCTGAATGACTTGTGCTCATCCAGAATTTCAGATCCGGTTATATCTGACGGCATTAAATCCGGAGTAAACTGAATTCGTTTAAAATCAAGATCAAGGACATCTGCTATGGTGCTCACCAGCAAGGTCTTAGCCAGCCCCGGTACGCCCACAAGTAAGCTGTGCCCATTGGCAAATAAAGAGATCAAAACCGATTTTACAACTTCATCTTGTCCTACGATGACTTTGCCGATTTCTGATTTAAGCTCTTTGTAAGCACTGGCCAAACCATCAACGGCTGCAACGTCAGAATTATACATAAATGTTTAATTTTCAATAATTAAGAATAAAAACAAGCGACAAAATTAACAAAATCCCTAATTTAAACGAAAGGGAACCAAACAATGTTTTGTTAAAAAATGAATGAGTGTACACTTGTTGGCATTCATTATCTTTGCAATCATGGATACAAATTTTCCACAACACACCAAAGAGGCCTGGCTGGATAAGGTCCAACAAGAATTACCCGAAGGTAAAACCTTACTTGATCTTTTAATTGACAAACCTTTATATCAGCATGATGGTTTTGCCTGGCCCGGGCCACAAAACGGTGTTGAGGGTTTTTTACCGTCTCAGGAATGGAAAATTACAGCTCATTGTTATGACAATCTTTCATGCCACCAAGCCCTACAAAATGGTGCAGAAGCAATTTGGCTTTCTCCTGGTCAAAATGATCAAGCTTCTGATCTGTTGGCAGGTGTTCATCTTGATTACATTAATACCCTCCTGGATTTCTCTGCTTTGAATGATACAGCATTGGCCGACTGGCAAAACTGGTTGAATATTCAATCGGGCTCTGCAGTTGTTTTACCATTCAGTAAAGCTAACAACCCAATTGATTACGCTTACTTAACTGTAAATGAAACCACAACCGAGGCATTGGCAGATCTCATTGATTTGATGAAATCCGGATGGCAGGGCAGCTCTAAGGGATGGCTTATCCTTCACGAGATTGGATCAGATTTTTATGGTGAAATTGCCTGGTTACGTGCATTAAAATCCATGTTTCTCGACATGAATAATAAAAACAAAAGTGATCAAAAATTATTTACTATAGCTCAACTTAAGCCATCCGGTCTTGACCCCAATCAAGATCTCATTCGGTTTACTTATCAGGCTTTATCTGCCGTTTTGGGAGGCATAGATTTTTTGGCCGGGCCTGAATGGAGAGGCAGTGATAATAACTACGCCAGATTGGCGCAAAACCTGCAGCATTTGATGAAACAGGAAGGCAAACTCCACCTCTTTACAGATGCCCTGGCTGGGAGTTATTTTATAGAAGATATCACCTTACAATTGGTGAAGACCACTCAATTAAAACTAAAAGGATAAAAGACCGCGACTGGCTGCCCGGACTCAATTATTGCGAAAGTGATCAATGGAAAGCACCGCCGCGGCCAGATTTTTATTGCTGAGCTAGCATCCTGTAATCGAAGTTTTCTCCAAAAAACTGCATGGTATAATCCAATTGTAAGGTTCCATCATAATAAAAACCATCACCCCAGATTTCTACGCCTGGTGCTATACTTTGTCGGTAAATATCGATGTCCCATTTCAAACGATCTGTTTCATCAATATCTGCTCTGACCACAGACCAAAATTCACCGTCAAAAGGGGCATCTATCAATATATCATCATTACCTGCAGCAGAAACATTGATGGAAAACGGACCGTTAATGCCCACCACATGCGCATCGTAGACGCCTAGTATAGGCAAAATTTCGTCATCAATATCCTGACATGAAAATAAAATCAAAGCGAAAAAAAGTAGTGTAATGGTTTTTTTCATTTTCTGTTGTTTTAAAGATCTGATTGTCTTTGTGTGACGAATGCATTTTGGATTGTGCTACTGCCTGCCCCGGTGTTTAAGCATCAATTAACTACTTGTGTTAATGATTTGTGAATAGGGCCGAGGCAGAATGAGAAAGGTCAAAGACAAGAGTGAGAACCATCATTATTACAAGGATTTAATCCTGAAAGCGAGTATTTTTGTAGCAAATATTTTGACAATGGAGAATACAGCCGACATACTTATCATCGGCGCGGGTCCGGTTGGACTTTTTACCGTTTTTGAAGCTGGTTTGCTAAAATTGCGTTGCCACCTGGTTGATTCGCTGGCCAGCGCCGGCGGTCAGTTGAATGAAATTTATCCTAAAAAACCAATTTATGACATTCCGGGCTACCCAGAGGTACTTGCCACCGATTTGGTTGAAAATCTGATGAAACAAATTGCGCCTTTTAACCCAACTTTTACATTTGGCGAAAGGGCAGAAAAATTGGAGAAAGTGGGTGAAAATCAATACAAGGTCACTACCAATAAAGGCACCGAATTGTTCGCCCCTGTGGTTGCCATCGCAGGTGGTCTCGGTAGCTTTGAGCCCAGAAAACCACCCATAGTAGGCATCGAAAAATTTGAAGACAAGGGCATCGACTACATCATTCGTGATCCGGAAAAATACAGGGGCAAAAAATTATTGATTGCCGGTGGGGGCGACTCTGCACTCGACTGGACCATCATCCTTGCCAATATAGCGGAAGAAGTAGTTATGATTCATAGAAGAACTTCTTTTAGAGGGGCTATAGACAGTGTGGAAAAGGTGATGGAATTGGTTCATCAGGGTAAGGTGAAATTGGTGACCAACGCACAGGCAATTGACTTGATTGGAGATGAAGCATTGGAAAAAGTAGTGTTAGAAATTGATGATCAAGGCAATCAGGAAGTGGAAGTAGACTACTTTATCCCTCTTTTTGGTTTGAGTCCAAAGTTGGGTCCTTTGGCCGATTGGGGATTTGAAATTGATCAAAATGCCATCGTGGTTAATACTTTTGATTATAGCACCAATTTGCCGGGGGTTTATGCGATTGGAGACGTTAACACGTATCCGGGTAAGCTAAAGTTGATTCTTTGTGGATTTCACGAGGGTACTTTGATGGTGCAATCTGCTTTCAGGCACATTTATCCGGATCAAAAACTCAGTTTTAAGTACACCACGGTTGCCGGGGTGAATCCTTTTTAAAAGAAAGTATTTAGTTGTTGGAATAAAAAAAGCCCTTGTCATCGACAAGGGCTTTTCGATTGATATTATTTCTTTAATTAGTTTCCGGGGGCTACAATACCGCTGTTGTCAAGCGTACCGTTGAATGCACCACTTCCTTTATAAACACCCATTGCTGCATTGATGAAATTACCATTTCCTACTTCGGTGATGGTGCCATTGTTGGTCAACATCATCGAGTTCGTCCATGTTGCACCGGCATTCACCTGAACCGTAACGCCAACTGGAATTAAATTGACACCAATAGAAGATACATTGCCAACTACTTCAATGGTATTGCCCGATGTAGCCACCGCCAACGCTGCTTCTATACTGGCATAACATACTCCATTTAATGTAACTAGGTAAGGTGCGAGGTTAAGTGCAAAAACATTATCGTTGCAATCATCAGCATTATTAACATATCCCATAGGCTGGTTACAATAACTTTGGCTTACAGCCGGGTTTCCGTAACCATCACCGTCCATATCCTGGTACCAGGTAGAGAAAGTACAAGTACCTGGTACTGTCGTTACAGTTGTAGATTCAGCACTTACTACCATTGGATCATTATCACATGAACAACGAGTCTTTATGTTTTGGACAGGACCCGTTTGGTTGTAGGTTGGCAGCACACTGGTCCAGGAACCTCCATTTACTTGATACTGTAGGGTCGACATGGCAGGGCATGGACTTCCGCCTGGAGCAGTTATACTACCTCCAGTTACTCCACACATCGGATTGCAGCTGCTATTGGTAATGCCTACATTAGCCGGAGCACCAGAAAACATAGGGCAAGGAGGTATCGGGAAATATTGCGTACTGTTGCAGGCACCGAATGTATTGCTAGTAGCACCCACTACCCAGGTGGTTTCTCCAGTTCTTTGAATAGACCCATTAAGATCTCCCAAACCATCTTCAAAGACACCTATATCAGTAGACATCTGACCAAGGGCAGGCCCAATAGTACCCGTAATTGTGCCTTCATAACTTAAAAACTCTACAACTCCACCATTTTCTGTAACAATTGCCCAGCCATCGGAAAATCCACTACCATCTTGAAATGAAAAGCCACCATTGGTCATTTGTACATCGATTACCACAACCCCAACGTTTTCACCTGATACAGTACAAGTTACTGGCAAGGTTCCCGACAGTGGACTAGGATTGCCATAGGTTAATCCAGTAGATCCATCATAATAATAGATAGCCCACCCATTGATGCTGGTTCCTGATGCGCCTGCAATCTCTATTCTTTCGTTGTTATCAGTGGGTCCATTGTCATAATGGATCTCATTACTCCAAACTTCAAAATTGGGTTTGGTTTCATTGTCGCTTATGGTTATAGTCCTACTGATGTTAGGCCCCAACACAATCCCTGCTGAGGGGCTGCCAATGGTAAGGGTTAATATTTCAGTACTTTCGTAAAGGGCATCGTTTACTACGTTAAAATTAACAGTACCAACGGTTCCTCCATTGGGAATATTGATAGTAGTATTGCTTAGGGTGTAGTCTCCACCAGTTATAAAAGCTCCGGAGACAGCAAGGTTGACAGTTTGATTCCCGGTTACAGCAGCACTTGCGGTTGCAGTAACAGTAATGGTTGATCCTGGTGTGGCCTCCGAGCCGGTAGGTGAAGACACAGACAGGTTTACTACTATACTACTTGCTGGAAAATATTGTGTGGAGTTACACGCATTAAATGTATTTGAACCATCGTTAAAACCCAGGTAGCGGCGGCTGTTCTTTGGATTGAAGAGTTAACTAAAGCAGTTGATGGTTCAGAAGTTCCAATATCTACTGAATTCGAACCATTCGCAGGACCGTTAGTTGCAACAAAGCTACCTTCGTAAGAAAAAAATTCAACTACATTCATCATTGGGTCCACCAGGGCAAATCCATCAGGAGCTCCGTTTTGGAATGAGGAGCCTGTCAATACAGCTACATCAAATACAGCGGTTCCAACATTATTTCCGCTAACAGTACATTGGTTAGTCAACGTACCTGTCAAAGAGAAGCTTGAATACACTGTTCCGTCGTCTCCTGTATACATATAAATGGAGTAACCTGTCAAATCTGTGCCACTTAGGCCAGCAACCTCAATACTTTCGTCGACATCACCACCCGTATTGTCGTAGTGAATTTCGTTTACAAAAACCTGGCCGAAGGACAAATTTTGGGATGAAATGACTATTAAAAAAGTCATAAAAAATTGAAAAAAGATAGTGGGGTTAATGTGTTGTCTCATAGTTGTTTGTCTTTAATTGTTCATAAAAATATAACTTTTGTTATATATATTACATTTATTTTGATATAATTCCATAAAATCATGGTTTACCCCAATTTTCAAGTTCGACAAGACTGAAATATTGTAACATACAATTGGATATTAAATGCACTAAATCAACTACTTATCTCATCAATTCAAAAACGAATTGGGATTTGGTTGGATAAAAGTGGTCAAAACAGTATTTTTGCAACTTTGTTAATGGTAGTCATGGATGCTGATTGGGTATCTTATTAAAAATATCATTAAAATATAAGATATTGGAAGACAATATTATATCAATTGAAGTTGAGGATAGGGAGGGCATTGTTCACTGCCTGGAGGCTCTCACTGACATGGCCATGAATCTGATGGAGGTTTGTAAATCTTATGAATTACCCGTTGAAGGTACCTGTGGTGGTATGGCACTTTGTGCGTCCTGCCACGTTTATGTGAGGTCAGAACACGAATTACCAGAGCCCAGCGAAGATGAACTCAATATGTTGGATCAAGCTTTTTTTGTAAAAGAAAACTCACGCCTGGGCTGTCAAATTAAGATTTTACCACAAATTGATGGTTTGCGGGTCACCTTGGCTCCTGTTGCCCAATAGAAGATACGGACAAATCAATTTTTTATTAATTTTGCCTAAAATTAATCCTATGAAATTGCTGTCATGGACCTTACTGGCAGTTCTGCTTTTTGCTTGCAAAGCTGAAATAAAAGTAAGTCCTGCTGACCTTACGGGAAAGTGGAATTTTGCCTATGCCATGAGAAATGGCAAAGAAACCAAAATGCTGAATCAGGCGTTTTTTGTATTCCATCCCGACAAATCAGTCACTTCTAACCTCTTTCAATCAGACGAAAGCAAGACATTTGAAATTGCCAATAACATTTTGTCAATGTCTGGTCAGGAAGCCTTTAAAATGGAGATTGTTGATTTTAAACGAGACACCATGCAACTGGAAGGAAAAATGGGGGACTTTGATATGCAGTTCATGCTAGTCAAAGCACAGTAGTTTGGGGGGCCTCATTCATTTTAGTTATCCTGTTGATGACAGAAAAAAAACCATTGCATCATGAGATCTGTTGTCTTTACTATTTTCTTATTTTTTTGTGCTCACTACCTACATGCCATTCAGGTAAGTATTCATACTTCTACCTTTTACTCAGGAAATCAGCCTTATGTTGATGTAGGTTTCAGAATCCTTGCTGGCGGACTCACATTTAAAGAGTCAGAAGATAAAAAACTGACGGCTTCAGCGGGAGTGACCATCACCATTATGGATTCAACCGGGCAATTTGTAGTAGCCTGGGAAAAATATAGGCTGATAGCTTCAGATCTTACTGGCAAAAAAGACCTTATCGACCAGCGACGATTTGCATTAAGTCCGGGTAATTTTATTCTCAAAATGGATTTTCAGGACGAACAGTCAGAAGGTAATTCCTTTGGAGTTGAAAAAAAAATGTTGGTACTCGCACTAAATAAACCTTCCTTTTCAACTGTTAACCTGATTACAGCAGTGCAAAAAAAGGACAGTGGTCCCTTCGTCTATAATGGTTATTATATGGAACCCTTTGCCTTTGATATTGTCAATGAAACCAGTCAGATTCTTCATTTTTATTCAGAACATTATACCACCCTTTCACCCGGTGTAGACACTACAGCTACGGGCATATTCAGGTTTGCCGTTTGTGAAGGATTTGAGCCCTCAGACTCGTCTCGTCAGATCTTGGTTAAGTATAAAAAATTGAAGCTAAATCAGGTGGTTCCACTTTCCGGTTTTTTTGACCTCAACAAGCTCGTCTCAGGTGATTATCATTTGGAAATTGCGCAAATCGATGAGCATAAAAAAGTCATTGTCCGCGGCACATCACCCTTTATCAATCGAAACTTTCCAGCAGATGTGGCCAATGTAAGAAATTATAATAATGAGGTGAATAACTCCTTCGTTGGAAAGTTGGATTCTGCTCAGTTATTTTATAGCATCAAAAGTCTTGCATCACAAGTAGCTACCGAGGAAACAGCCATCTTTAATTATACTTTGTCAAATCAGGCAACCCTGGATGTGCGCAGGTACTACCTTTTTAAATTTTGGAAAGATCGTTATCCTGTTCAGCCAGAATCTGCTTTTGAGGGGTATATGAAGGTAGTCAAAGCCCTGGACAACCAGTTTTACAGTGCTTTCGGAAATGGGCATCAATCTGATCGTGGGTATGTGTTTTTAAAATATGGCAAACCCAATAAGGTAATGTCTGTCGACGATGAAGCCAATACTCCACCATATGAAATTTGGTATTATGATCACGTAAGTAAGACCAGCCAAAACAATGTAAGATTCATTTTTTACAGTCCCATGCTGGCTAATGAATATGAGCTCTTACACTCCACTTGCAGAGGAGAAAGGAGCAACAAACAGTGGGAAATTCAACTGTACAAAAATTCAAAATCTGAGGCCATCAACCCTGGTATCGACGCCACTGAAATGGGGGCCAACTGGAACCGAAAGGCAAGAAAATTATTTGAAGAGCAATAGCATAAAATGTTAAGGGCAAGTTACCTTAACGCTGTAAATATTGCCTGCTTCATCCACTCTGATGCGGTAACAAAAACCATTGGCACTTTGCAAAATCACTCCTCGCGAGGCATCTTTGATGTATACATCTGAACCGTGAGCCTCAATGGTAGCGCCCATCAAAGCAGGTGAACAAGCATCTCCAATACCATCCCCGTTGGCATCTGTCTGATCTGCATTGGCAATGGTAGGGCAATTGTCGCAAACATCGCCAATACCATCCAGATCGGTGTCCATTTGATTCGGATTGTAGATGGTCAGACAGTTGTCGCCCTGACCCCTGAAATCGAAATCCTGATCTTCACAATCTGTAGCAATCAATTCCACCACATCAGAACAGGCCGGCCCATTGTTTTCCAGTTCAAGTCCCGAATTCAACCTTCCGATTCTTTGTAAATCTGCAAAAATACAGCAGGTATTAAGGTTGGGGTTATTAATTACCTGCACTTCATTCAAAAATTTGAGGTTGTCAAAGCCTGAAATGTCCTCCAGCAAAGGATTGTTCATAATTGACAAAGTACTGGGCACAGATGCCAACATGGGCATTTCAGAAATGGATGTCAAGGCACTGCATTGTGACATAAAAAGTGATTTTATTTTTGTTAACTTAGCAAAGCCACCAAATGATGACATTGCGGCATTACCAATGATGTATACGTATCCCATGACTACAATAGAATCAAAACCTATGTCACTCACCATTGGGCAATTGCTGAGGACCAGTGATGAAAAAGTCGATATGTTGGGAAAGTCGGGGATAGTACTTAGGGAGGTATAATTGCTGAGATTTAAATCTGTTAAAGCACGAATTTCATTAAATGCAGAAAGATCAGAAAGCTGATTGCCTGTGATGTGTAGGTATTCTAAGCTATCCACTTTTTCACAAAATTCACAGGTACCAATAGTGGCATTGGATTCTAGCACCAGGCCCTTGATGTATCGTATGCTGTCAAAACCTGATACATTGGTGAGCAGCGAGTTCCAGGTAAGCCTGAATTCACCCGTTATCCGTTCTAATTTTTCAAATGAAGAAATCGAAGGAATAGATGTGCTTTGTAATGTTATATTTTTGGCTTCCTTTAAATTGGGTGTGCTGATGTTACTGCATGTGAAAGAGTTTATGACCAAGTCGACTACTTTGTTCAAACTGGGTAGATTTAAGGTAGTTGTATTGTAAAACGCAAAAACACCACCAGCATATTGCAGTTGGGGTAAATCCAGGCTCAAATTAACATTTGGCTGAAAAGTAACATTTCCACTTACATATTTTAGACCAGATAAGCCGTTGAGATTGGTAATGTTGACTGAGGCTATGTACAGATTGCCTTGTACAGAATCGCACTGACAATTGATTTCAAAATTATCGATTTCTTGCTGGGTTGAGAGATTAATATCTCCGGTGTAAAGCTGGCCGCTTAAGCTGAAAGTTGATAGCATTAAAAACACCAGATTAAAAAATTTCATGTTTGATTGTATTGAGTGAACTATTATATCTGTCATAAAGCTTAAAAAGGTTGCCTGACCCAGCGAAAAGTTTAAATTATTTGATTTCGAAAATTTGCAAATAAAATTTTATTGAACACCTTTTTACGGTTAATTTGTTGACGAATAACCTGATTTCACAAAATATTTTTCTAGAATATGTAAAAATATTAAATAGCCCAATTATATTTGGCCATCAATCAACAACATGAACCAACGGATCATTTATCTTTCTTTTGTTGCTGCCGTCTCAGGCTTGCTCTTTGGTTTTGACACAGCTGTCATCTCAGGCGCAGATAAACCCATCCAGCAATTGTGGGGCTTATCTGACCTTTTTCACGGCATCTTTATCATGTCTTCTGCCCTCTGGGGCACGGTTTTAGGAGCCATGTTTGGTGGCCTGCCTTTGGACAAGTACGGAAGAAAAAAGAGCCTCATAGCCATTGGAGTTTTGTACCTGATTTCAGCCCTTGGTTCCGGCTTGGCATGGGGCCCGTTTTCTTTTGCCATTTTTAGATTTATTGGTGGCTTAGGGGTTGGTGCATCTTCTGTGGCAGCTCCTACCTACATTTCAGAAATTGCGCCTACCAAGCACAGAGGAAGGTTGGTAGCCTTGTATCAGTTTTTGATCGTACTCGGAATCCTGGTTGCCTTTTTTTCCAATTGGGTAGTCAATAAAACTTTTGACGCCAATGTTGCCTGGCGCTGGATGGTCGGGCTGGAAGCCATACCCGCAGCTCTGTACCTTATATTTATCGTTGGCATTCCTGAAAGCCCAAGGTGGTTGGCTGTTTACAAAAAAGATTTTGAAGGAGCTAAGTTTATTTTTAAACAGCTGGATCCCGCTGGTGACGCAGATGCCCTGGTAGCCGACTTGAAAGAAAACGATGCGGACAAAGCAGGTGAAAACATCTTTGTAAAAAGGTATGCAAGGCCCCTTATGTTGGCGTTTTTGGTTTCCTTTTTCAATCAGGCATCCGGCATCAACTTTATTATATACTACGCGCCACGGGTATTTGAAGAAACGGGTATGGATGCTTCCGGATCGCTAATGGCTTCCATTGGAATCGGGGTTGCCAATCTCATTTTTACCATGGCAGGTGTGGCCCTTATCGATAAGTTGGGCAGACGTACTCTGATGATCATTGGTTCAATTGGCTACATCGTTTCACTTTTTTTAGTTTCCAATGCTTTTTACGCCAATTCTTTTGGGGGAGTTCAATGGTTTGTTTTTCTATTTATAGCAGCCCACGCCATAGGTCAGGGTGCTGTAATTTGGGTGTATATCTCCGAAATTTTTCCCAATCAATCAAGAGGGCAGGGGCAGTCATTTGGCACCGCTGTGCACTGGGTAGGGGCATCCATCATTACCCTCATCATGCCCTACGTGCTCAATAAATTTCAAGGCGGACCTATCTTTTTATTTTTCGGGGTTATGATGATTATACAATTGGTTTGGGCTGTCTTTATTATGTATGAAACCAAAAATAAGTCATTGGAGCAAATCGAAAAAGAGCTCCTCCATGAATAAATTTGTTCTTTTCGCCCTGCTCCTCTTATTGAGTGCGTGTAAAACTTCCAAAAGTGCTAAGCCCTTTTTGCCGGTTTTCCCCGATGATTGGCTAGGCGGCTGGCAGGGCGATCTCGACATCTACAACACTACGGGTAAGGTAATGACTGTTCCTATGCAATGTTGGCATCAAATAAGACCTGATGGTTCTTACGACTGGCAACTGGTTTATGGCAGCGGGGATAAACAAGACGTTAGGGCTTATGAGCTCAAAAAGTTTAATACAGCCAAAGGACATTATCAAATTGATGAAAAGAATGGCATCCTCATTGATGCCTTCGTTCTTCACGATCGCCTGGTTTCTACCTTTAGCGTAATGGAGAATGTGATTCAAACGCACTACATCATTGAAAAAGACCTGATGACATTTGAGGTATATATGCACAATCAAAAAGAAATAAGTTTGTCAGGTGACACCATTATAAATGGTGACACCATACCTGCAGTACGTTCATTTAATAATCAGGTTTATCAAAGAGCCGTTTTGAAACGAATCAGAAAATAAGCGGTCCATTCTATTTTTTTTCAGCTACTCATATTATTTCACCTGTTTTTTTTTATCCTGACTAGATATACCTGGCGGTCTGGTTTTCAACAGATTACACAATGTATTAATTTAATTTAATCTAAATGAGATAAAAACATATTAAAAAATTTCGTAATATGTTATTTCTCTCTATTTTTGCCTAAACTTGGAAGCAAGACCAATGAGTAGGGTAGCTGAGTGATCAGATGCCATTCCTTTCCCAGGGAACTCATTGCCTGTTTCTGAAAAGGCATCTTATATTTCAAAAAACCGATTAATACATGAGTGCGAAAAAGGAGAAAACCAAATCCTCGCAGCAGAACAGCACCTGGACTGACGAAAGATGGAGAAAGGTGTTTGGCATCGTCAGCTTGCTGGCCGCCATTTACTTGGCCATCGCTTTTGTTTCATACCTCTATACATGGAAGTTTGACCAAGACAAGGTATTACACTTTACCTGGTCTTCCTTTTTTCAAAAAGACTTAACCGTTGAAAATTGGCTGGGCCGTTTGGGAGCTTATATTTCCAATGCCTTCTTTTATTACGGCTTTGGACTTCCTTCTATGGTAGTTGTTATATTGTTGTTGAGATTAGGGGTAGACCTCATCAAAAGAAATCCTATTAAGCCATTACTGATACTTTCCAGAAACCTGATTGCAGCCATGGCCTTCTTTTCTCTGGTGCTGGAATTTACTTTCCGCAGCTCAGCCTTTACATGGGGTGGTGCCTTTGGTGAAAGCCTTTGTATGTGGCTGACCAATTTTGTTGGTAGTGTAGGCTTATTCCTGTTATTATTTGCTTCTGCTTTTACCTTTGTGGTATGGCGATTCAATATCAACTTAGATCAATATTCTTTTGCCCTTAGTGGCCTACCTATGCCTGCCCGATTCAATGGCCTGGCAGAAAAATTCGATACCTGGATTCAAGCGTACAGAACCGAATACCCTGATCCGGAAGTAATTGTAAAAGAAAAGACAAAGAAAAAATCCAAATCCGACAGCATGGAAGATGCCATGCCAAAAACCGACGAGGTAGGTACACAGGAAGCTCCGGGTTCACAACTGGATTTTGAGCTCCCTGTGGCTGCCCCAAAAGCAAAGGCTGCCTATGTGCCACCTGTGCTTGAGATGGATTTGCCGGCGGTAAATGAAGTACCCCTCGATGATGAAGGTGAAGAGCCTACCGGTTTCCAAGGCGAAGAAGTGGCTGATGATATGGATGACGACTTTATCATTGAAAATCTCAGCGATGGCATCAATGCAGCACAGGCTCCGGCTTTGAATGATGTGATCAGAGAAAAGACCATGGACGATGTGCTGAGTTCAGAGCCCTATGATCCAACACTCGACCTTCGCAATTATAAATATCCGGGACTTCCCTTATTGCAAAATTATGAGGAAGAAAACATGGAAATTGATCGTGCTGAGTTGGAAGCCAACAAAGACCAGATCATCAAAACCCTCCTCGACTACAAGATAGAAATTATCAAAATCCGTGCAACGATAGGTCCTACTGTAACTCTGTATGAGATCATTCCGGCACCGGGCGTTAAAATCAGCAAAATCAAAAACCTGGAAGACGACATAGCCTTATCATTGTCGGCCCTGGGCATCCGTATCATAGCACCGATTCCCGGCAAAGGTACCATTGGTATAGAAGTGCCAAATAAAAACAAACAGGTAGTAGGCCTTAAAGAAGTGCTGGCTTCAGAAAAATTTCAGAATGCCAAAATGGCCCTGCCCATCGCTCTGGGTAAGACCATCAGCAATGAAGTTTTTGTAGCCGACCTCGCCAAAATGCCTCACTTGCTGATAGCGGGTGCTACGGGTCAAGGTAAATCTGTTGGTATTAACACGGTGTTGATGTCTCTGCTGTACAAAAAACACCCATCACAGGTAAAATTGGTTTTGGTAGATCCTAAAAAAGTGGAATTGTTCCCTTACGCAAGCTTGGAGCAGCACTTCCTCAGCTTCCTCCCTAATGAAGAGGAGCCTATATTGACAGAGACATCAAAGGTGATCTATACCCTCAACAGCTTATGTATTGAGATGGATCAACGTTATGATCTTTTAAAAGCAGCCAGAGCCAGAAACATCCAGGAATACAACGAAAAATTTGTAGGCAGACGATTGAATCCTTTAGAAGGACACAAATTTTTACCCTACATCGTATTGGTAATTGATGAGTTTGCAGACTTGATCATGACCGCTGGCAAAGAAGTAGAAATGCCAATTGCTCGTCTGGCCCAGTTGGCCCGTGCCATCGGCATCCACCTCATCATTGCCACACAGCGTCCTTCTGTCAACATCATTACCGGTATCATCAAGGCCAACTTCCCCGCAAGGCTCGCTTTTAAAGTGACCTCCAAAGTAGACTCCCGCACCATCCTCGATGCAGGCGGGGCAGAACAATTGATAGGTAGAGGCGACATGCTGCTCAGCATTGGTAGCAGCGTTGTCCGATTGCAGTGTGCCTTTGTAGACACCCCTGAAGTAGAAGACGTCATCAAGTTTATATCAGATCAACCCGGCTTTCCGGAACCATTTTTCCTTCCTGAAGTCAAAACCGATGAAGATGCCGGAAGTGGCATGATCACCATGGATGAACTCGATGATATGTTCGAAGAAGCTGCCCGTGTCATCATTGGCAACCAACATGGCTCTACCTCTATGATCCAAAGGAAACTCCAGCTCGGCTACAACCGCGCCGGTAGAATCATGGACCAAATGGAAAAAGTCGGTCTGGTAGGCCCGGCACAAGGCAGCAAACCCAGAGAAGTCCTGGTCTATGGCCTGGAGGAACTGGACAATATCTTACGCAACCTTAAAAACCGTTTTTAATACCCCATTAACCAACAGAGGGGGCCGGTTCGCCGGCCAACTTGTGAATGACACATCCCTTATTGGCTCACACCGGTAAGGGATGTTTGGTTTTGTAATAGGGGATAGGTTATAGGGGCTAGGGATTAGTTTCTAAATCCTAGCCCCTAGTCCCAAGACCCTAACCCCTA
>JAGNSQ010000021.1:2100-3447 GCA_017987975.1 Saprospiraceae bacterium | reverse complement strand
CCCCTAGTCCCAAGACCCTAACCCCTATCTAGCCCCTAACCCCTAACCCCTATATTGTCACATAAAATACCTTTCTAGTCCCTAACCCCTTGCCCCTATTCCCTTATTATGTTATATTTGTAAAAAAAGAGAGAGAATGAAGAGGACTGGCATAATTGGGTTATTGCTAATTTTCTGTTTAGGCGTCAATGCCCAAATGGTCTACATCGATCCTTCCTCAGGAGGATCTGAAGATGAAATCACCCTTTTCTTCAATGCAGCCCAGGGCAACAAAGAGTTGATGGGGGCAAGCTCAGTGTACGTGCATCATGGAGTAGTAACAGACAACGCCAATGGCACGGCCTGGAAATATGTTAAAGGCAATTGGGGTCAGGACGATGGCATTGGAAAAATGACCAAAATAGGCACCGATCTATGGCAGCTCAAATTGAGTCCCAATGTAAGATCCTATTTTGGAGTACCCGCTGCCGAAAAAATTTACCGCATATCCTGCGTAATCCGAAGCGCAGATGGCAGTAAAAAAGCCACTATGGCTGCCGGCAATTATGGCTGGGGTACCGTTACTACCAATCAGGACATTTACATCAATTTGAACGCCAATGCCTGGGTGTCAATTGATGCCCCTGCTTCCAGTCAGCTGGTTGCAACAGCAGGTGAAAAAATAAACTTCAAAGCTACCACCAGCTCCAATGTTTCAACCATGAAATTGCTCATCAATGAGGGCAATGGATGGGAAGAAAAAACAGTAGTAACAAGCGGAAGAAACATCAGCTACGACTACACCGCCACAACAAGCAAAACCGTTTCTGCCAGGGTAGAAGCCGTGGTGCAAGGACAAAGTCTAACCGCTGAAAAATCTTTTGATATAGTAGTAAGAAATCCTGATTTAATAGATCCATTGCCTACCTGGTTGCTACCCGGCATCAATATCAATGACACAAGTTCCGTATCCCTGGTATTGGAAGCTCCCGGTAAAAACTACGTGTATGCGGTAGGTGATTTTAGTAACTGGAAATACCAGGAGAAATACCAGATGACCAAAACCCCCGATGGCAGATATTTTTGGATATCCATAGACAGCCTCCAACCAGGCAAAGACTATGTTTTTCAATATTGGGTAGATGGTAATATTAAAATTGGAGATCCCTATGCAGTTCAGGTAGCAGATCCCTGGAACGATTCATCCATCGGTTCCGTTTTTCCCAACCTACCAGCCTACAATAAAACAGAGTATGGCATTGCCACCGTTTTAAATACAAAACCTGCCTCCTATGAATGGGGTTTGGGAGAAACCTTATGGCAAAGACCCAAAGCAGATCATTTGGTGATTTATGAATTACACGTTCG
>JAGNSQ010000021.1:0-2000 GCA_017987975.1 Saprospiraceae bacterium | reverse complement strand
GAGCACGTCATCACCGAGGGCTTATCCAAAGACGGCTACAACACAAAGACCGACGAAATCATGTACGAAAGGGTTAAAATGGCAGCCGCCTTTACATTTTTGTTTACGGGTCCCAAAATGATTTGGCAGTTTGATGAGTTGGGTTACGACATCGATATCAATCTAAATGGTAGATTGGGCAGAAAGCCCCTTCCATGGGGCAATGCGGGCCTTGGCTACTATGAAAATGAATTGCGACAACACATCTTTACCGTTTACCAAGAAGTACTTAATCTGAGGAAGACCCTCGGTGCTGATAAGCTGGCCACTGCCACACAGTCCCACAAACTCACTGGCAATACGCGCAGACTGGTCTACAATACCTCTGGCACAGACCTGGTAGTTTTGGGCAATTTTGGATTGGGCAAAGAAAGTCTCAGTCCCTCCTTTACCGGCATGGGCTGGTGGTACAATTATTTCACAGGCGATAGTCTCCAGGTAACCAACGTAAGTACTCCTATCGAGCTGTTAGCAGGAGAATGGAGGGTGTATACCTCCACCAAAATGAGCAATGGCTTCATAGGAGTTGTAGAAAATTATCAAAACCCCGTTACCATTACACCCACTGTATTCACCCAGGACCAGGAAATCACCCTCACCTTTGATGCCCAAAAAGCCAGCAAAGCCGGTACATCAGGGCTGGTAGGTGCTACCAAAGTTTATTTTCACAGTGGTGTGGTCAAAGACGCAGCCACCGGCGTTTGGTCAAAAGTAGTTGGTACCCTCAAAGACGATGGTGTTGGAGCAATGACATCGATAGGCAATGACAAATGGCAGATCAAACTGACCCCTGCCGTGTATTATAATCTTAATGCCAGTGAAGACATCCAGCAGCTAGCCATGTATTTCCGGGATGGAGACAATATAAACAAAGGCAAAGGCTTCCGTGATAAAGACATTTATTGGGATGTAGCCTCCAATGACCCCTTTGTCACCATCGATCCTC
Source organism: Saprospiraceae bacterium (assembly GCA_017987975.1). Taxonomy (GTDB): domain Bacteria; phylum Bacteroidota; class Bacteroidia; order Chitinophagales; family Saprospiraceae; genus JADKBO01. The sequence continues at coordinate 1,015 of JAGNSQ010000021.1, read as the reverse complement.
CTGCCTTTGACATCGATGAGGAGATTACCATCACCTTTAATGCCGGCCAGGGCAACAAAGAATTATTAAACAGTAATTCCATCTATCTCCACAGCGGAGTTGGCCTGGTTGACACCCCCAACCCGCAATCCACCGCCTGGAACAAAGTAGTAGGCAACTGGGGTCAGGATGATGGAGTAGGCAAGATGACCAGAATAGCAGGCACCAACAAATACCAGATCAAAATAAAACCGCGTACCTATTACGGTTTAAAAGACGGTGATTTTCCATACTGGTTAGCCGCCGTTTTCCGCAGTCCCGATGGCAGCAAAAAGGGCACTGGCAGCCCTGGCCCCCTTACTCAGGGCTTCATAGCCAGCAACCTCGATTTCTTTCTTAAAAACCAGGGTACCACCTCAGTTCAAAGTGAAAATGAGGACAAATGGCTAGTTTACCCCAATCCTGCCACCGATAAAATTTACTTCACAGAGCCTGCTGAAAGCATCCGTGTGTATGATATCACCGGCAAGTTAGTATGGAGAGGAGCAGGCCAGGAAATAGAGGTCAGCAAGTGGCCAAAAGCAACTTACATCCTCCATGCAAATGTTAAAAATAAGATTTTGTCGAGCGTATTGGTGGTAAAATAAACTAGAATCTGCCTTTGTTCAACAACCTATTTTCAATTGATGTGGAGCTGTAACAAATACTATCATCAGCATGATTTGCAATTCTTTATTATTTGCATTTCACAATAAAGATTGCGAAGCAATCCCACATTACAACAGCGCCAAGTAAACTAATGTGCGGTCCTGTAGGGACCGCATCCTCTCATCTACCCTGTAGGGGTCCACGCACCACCTCATTCTGATGACCTCGCTAAAAGTCCTGTAAGGACACAAAAGATTGCGGAGCAATCCCACGTTACAACCTCCGTACAGCAGCACCCCTCTTGTGGTCCTGTAGGGACCGCATACTCTCATCTACCCCATAGGGTCCACGCACCCCCTCTTCCAGACGACTCTGCCAAAAGTCCTGT
>JAGNSQ010000020.1 GCA_017987975.1 Saprospiraceae bacterium | reverse complement strand
CACAATATAAACAGAATATTTAATAACTTTGAAAAGGAAAACCCATAAATGAAAGGAAGGCAGCATCTTTTTGTTGCTTTCTTTTTCAAAATATTAATAGAATATTATACTTTTAATTGTACTAAAAATGGTGAGCTTACAACATTATAAATAAAAGTCTAAAAAGTGATGCCTCTGTATATAGATAAAAAAACAAAATGCTATCAGACTTTGAACTCGTAAAGAAGAACGAGCGAGGTAAAATAGATTTCAAAGGGGTAGTTAAATCGACGATAATAAAAAAAACAGAAACCCAGGTTTTCAAATCAAAAACGCCTGCGCACAAGAATACTGATGAAAATCAAAAGACAGAAAATTGATTTTTCATAAAAAAATTGGTACACCAAAGTATATCAATGCCAAATTTTTATAATTTAAAGGTTTAATTGCATGTGACCTTTCATTTGGCACAGAAGTTTGATAATTTGGCCGCTGTTTTTTCAATAAATTTACTAATTATCCCGAAATTTGCACCACTTATGAGAGAACCTGTCACTTCTTACTTAAATGAGCTCAATGAGATCCAGCGCAATGCGGTGACCAACATTGATGGTCCGGTAATGGTAATAGCGGGCCCGGGATCCGGAAAAACCAGGGTACTTACCTATCGAATTGCACACATGATCAATATGGGAGTTCCTCCGGGCAATATCCTGGCGCTTACATTTACCAATAAGGCGGCCCGGGAAATGAAACACCGGATAGAAAGTGTTGTGGGCCAGGATGCTAACAGGGTATGGGCCGGTACCTTTCACTCCCTTTTTGCCCGTATCCTGCGGACAGATGCCCATAGACTTGGCTTTCCCAATGATTTTACCATTTATGATACGGATGACACCAAAAGTGTATTGGAAGAAATCATTAAATCCCTCAACCTCGACCGGAAGGTTTATGTTGCCGGGCAAGTGAGGTCAAGAATATCTTCGGCCAAAAGTAACCTCATGACACCTAAAGCTTATGCCGCCAATGATGACCTGATGGCCATGGATCGCATGAACAGGCGACCGCTGATCTATCAGATCTACGAAAAATATGTGGCCAAGTGCCAGAAAGCTGGGGCCATGGATTTTGATGACCTGCTATTGCAAATGTTCAAGCTGCTATATCAAAACCCCGACGGAGTTCGTGAAAAATACCAGCGCCAATTCAGATACATCATGGTAGATGAGTTTCAGGATACCAACTATTTGCAATACGAAATTTTAAAACTACTTTGTCTGTACGATGGCAGCCCCAGAAATATTTGTATCGTGGGCGACGATGCACAGAGTATCTATTCCTTCAGGGGCGCTACGATAGAAAATATCCTGCAATACGAGCACGATTTTAAAGATGTAAAAACCTTTAAACTGGAACAAAACTACCGTTCAACTTCCTTCATCGTGAATGCGGCCAATGATGTGATATCTTATAATGCCAAACAGATTCAGAAAAAAATCTGGACCGACCGATCTGAAGGGCCTAAGATTAAGATCATCAAATCGATGACCGAGACCGAAGAAGGCAAGCGGGTAGCAGATTCCATTATAGAGCAAAAAAACAGGTACAATCTCGCCAATAAAGAGATTGCCATCCTGTACAGGACCAATGGTCAGTCGAGGGTCTTTGAAGAGGCGCTCAGGCGATACAATCTCAACTATCGGATCTATGGGGGACTATCCTTTTACCAGCGAAAAGAAGTAAAGGACCTGATTGCCTACATGCGATTGACGGTCAACGACAAGGATGATGAGGCCCTCAAAAGAGTCATCAACTACCCGCGGCGGGGCATTGGCGATTCCACCATCGAAGGTATTACCACCATTGCCAACGACAATGATATGAGCATGTGGGAGGTCATAGGTAAAATTGAATTTAATGCAAGGGCCAAAAAGAGCATCGGAGAGTTTGTCAATTTAATTCAGGCATTTAAAGACTTTGGTGCTAAAAACGACGCTTATCAGACAGCATTGTATATATCGAAACATTCTGGCATTATAGATTTATTTAAAGCTGAGGGCACTCCGGAAGCCGAAGCCAGGATGGAAAATATTACCTCTCTACTGGATGGCATTCAGGAATTTGTAGAAGACGATGAATTGAGCATCAACGAAGAGTTTTCGACGGATAAGTCACTTGCCAAGTTTTTGCAGAGCATTTCATTGATGACGGACGCCGACGAAGACAAAAATGATGTAGATACCATTACACTGATGTCCGTCCACGCGGCCAAAGGACTTGAATTTAAATCTGTTTTTGTAACCGGCCTGGAAGAAAATTTATTTCCCAGTTATCAGTCGCTCTCTACGCCAGATCAAATTGACGAAGAAAGAAGGTTATTTTATGTAGCCATCACCAGAGCTGAAATCTATTTGGTGCTGACCTATGCCAACAGCAGGTATCAGTTTGGGCAGATGAGATTTAACGATGCCAGCAGGTTTATTGAAGAGATTTCTGAAGAAAATATTGATGCCATTACTTCCATCAGCAGGGAAGAATCAAAGCCAGCTTTTGGAGAGCCCAAGTTGTTGGGTAGTTTCAAAAAACAACTCGCTGCGCCTAAAATCGATCCAAGTCAGTTTAAACCCAGTCCGCCTGAAAGCATCAAGACAGGTCAGAAAGTTTTGCACCTCAAATTTGGAGAGGGCGAGGTTACACACATCGATGAAAGGCAGGTGGCCACCATTGTTTTTCCTCAGGCTACCGACTCTAAAGAAAAAAGGATTGTACTGCAATTTGCTAAGTTACAAATCATAGGATAGTCAAATTCTGGCACTAAAAATAGACCACGTCATTCAAACTGATCCTGTACTTATTCCAGTTTTTAAAAAGGCCGGGGATATCAAAAATAAGGGGAAGAAAGCCAAAAGTCGTCATATACAATAATTAAAATATGTGTAAATATTTGATACACAATTAATAACACATAAAAAAATAAAAATATACGTAATAGTGGCAACAACATATTATAGAAAATCTATATATTTGCCGGAGTGAATTTTGTGTTCCTTCGGGAAGACAATTCACGACTTAATAGTACCTAACCTGAGATCTGATAGTGGATTAAGAGTAATTCATTAATAAGGTCCAAAATGAAAAAAGCTGTTTTAGCACCCCGATTCCTCAAAGGTATAGTACCTATACTTGCCTTTTTAGCGTCACCATTTATTTCCCCTCATTTGCAGGCACAGTGTGTTGCACCTTCCGGTGTCATACAGGGCAGTGTATTTAGGGATGACAACAACAATGGAAAACGAGAGCAGGGAGAGCCTGCCGAATCCAATGTATTGGTTTCTCTGTACAATTCTTCCGGGCAATTGGTAGCCAATCAGGCGTCAGATGCAACTGGAAATTACTCATTTGGTGGTTTGACCGATGGGGCCAGGTACAGGTTAGGTTTTGATTATCTACCCAAGTTTACCAATTCATATCTGGGTGCTGACAACAAGTCCAACGTTCAGTTGGTAAGTGCGCCGGCGTGTAATGCTTCTCTAGGTTTGGTAACAAGTCACGCCATTTGCGGAAGCAATCCGGAAATTTTCAGTACTTGTTTTGTACAAGGAGCCACCAATGGAGCCAATGGTTCTATGGAGACCTTGTTGGGTATTGAATATAATTTCAATAATTCATCACAAGCCACCAAGTATGCCATGCATTCTGAAACGGGTTCTGTTTGGGGGCTGGCATGGAAGAGTTCAACCAATGAATTGTTTTCTTCAGCATTTGTAAAACAATATTCTGGTTTGACTCCTAATGGTCCTGGTGCCATTTTTAAAACCAAAATCAACGGCAATGCCAGTGCGGGTACACAGTTGTTTGCTAATTTGAGTAATCTTGGCATCGATGTAGGTACACTTGCTGTTACCGATGTAACCGATTGTAAGTACGGCACCTATGTTGGAAAGGTCGGATTAGGAGCCATGGCCATCAGTCCGGCAGAAGATTACCTCTACGTAGTTAACCTGTTTCGCAAATCAATTGTGAAGATTCCTACCCAGAATCCATCATCAGCCAATATAGTTGAAATTTCAATTCCGAATCCGGGTTGTTCCAATGGAGAATATGCTCCATTCGCATTGAAGTATCACAATGATAAATTATATGTTGGCGTTACCTGCTATGAAGAGACCAATAAATCTGCTGCCAACAGCGCGGCAGTAGTTTACGAATTGGACCTTTCAACACAGAATTTTACTAACATCTTTTCAACTACCTATTTAAAAGGATACTGGAAAGATGAACCTTATAGCGATTTTACCACCCAGCATTGGTTTACCGATCTCGATTTTACCGATGAGGGAAATATGATCATCACGTTTACCGATAGGGTGGGTCATAAATATTGCAATCAACCATCCAACCGATTGGATCATCAGTTTCCTGACATCCTGATGGTATGGAACAACAATGGAGTTTGGACCCTTGAATCTAATGGTACTGCAGGAAGCCTGACAGGAACAGGTATAGGAAATACACAAGGCCCTGATGGTGGCGAATTTTTTGGTAACGACTATTGGGTTACACAACCGGCTTACCACCCTGAAATAGCACTGGGTAGTATTTATGTATTGCCAGGTACAGGATCGGTAGTGACAGCAGCATACGATCCCGGCACCAACTCCTATTCAGGAGGAATGCAAAGATATAGCACAACAGACGGAAGTAAGTTGGGCTCAAAAGAATTGTACATTAGACAAACCACCGAACTGTTTGGCAAGGCCACCGGATTTGGTGACCTGATTGGCAGATGCGGCTTACCTAGCATACAGCTGGGTAATTTGGTGTGGTTTGATGAAAATAAAAATGGCATCCAGGATGCGGGTGAACAACCTGTATCAAATTTGCCATTACAGTTACTCGATGAAAATTGTGACCTGATCGCCTCAACCACAACCGGTGCAGATGGACAATACGTATTTTCTGATTTGCAGGCTGGAAAACAATACTATATTTCTATTCCGGCACCGGCCATGGATATCAATTACCAATTGGTTTCCTTGAGTGGAGCTAATTATTTATTTAGCCCAACCACGGGTAGTCAGGTAGCTATTGACAACAATGCAGGCTTTGACAACCTCAATTGTAGCAATGCCATCATTGCGGTTAGTCATGATAGAACAAACCATAATGTAGATATTGGATTGGTAGCTGTTTCAGGTTTTGACCTGGCTTTAAAAAATGAACTGATTTCTTCTGAATTGCCAAAATACAATGATCTGGTAGAATTCAGAATGACAGTTTACAATCAGGGCGGAGTACCTGCAAAAGACATTCAGGTGGTCAACTACATTCCATCCGGATATACCTTTAATGCAGCTGATAACCCAGGTTGGACCCTTGATGGCACCACAGCAAAAATTATATTACCGGGTATATTGTTACCGGGTTCAAATAATTCAGTTGTTATAAAACTTCGAATTATTACCTCTGATTTGAGCAAGTTGGTAGATGTGGCAGAAATTGCCGGTGCTACCGATCACAATGGAATTGCTCAAACAGATGTAGACTCTACCCCTGATGCCATGAAAACCAATGACGAAGGAGGAGATGTAAATACATTTACAGATAATAAAATTGACGATGACGGATCTATCGATGAAGATGACCAGGATCCTGCCACTGCCAGAGTTCTTGACCTTGCCTTAAAACAAGTAGTACAGGATGAGTGCGTTTTGGGTGGTGATTGTGTGACTGTTGATGTTACAGTTTACAATCAGGGTTCTGTAGAAGTTTCTGGATTTGAAATTACCAATTACTTCCACCCGCTGATGAATTTTGACGAAGGACAAAATCCATCTTGGGCCAAGAGTGGCGATTATCTTGTATACCAGGGAGCGGCATTGCAACCGGGTGGTCAGCTTACCGTTCCTGTTACATTGTGTGTTAAAGAAGGAGTATTGACAGAGGGTATTGTCAACTTTGCAGAAATTTCAACCATTTTAGTAAATGGATTGAGTACAGACAAAGATTTTGATTCTCGCCCAGATAACAATGATGCTAACGATGCCGGAGGAACCCACAACAGTGCTCAGGACAATTACATCTTGGGTGTAGAAGGTGTAGAAGAAGATGACCATGATCCGGTTTACCTTGGTGTAAGATATGTAGATTTGGCCTTTATTCTAACAACCGAAACAAGAAAAGTAAAAGAGGGTGACCAAGTTTGTTTTGATATCACCATTTACAACCAGGGTAGTCAGTCAGTAAAAGAAGTCAACATTGTTGATTACATACCTTATGGATTGAAATTAAATACCTCAGGATGGAATGAAATCAATTCATCTACTATCAGTAAATCTTTGACATTTGAAAACGGCCTCGCTCCGGGTGTATCTTTTGTTGAACATGTATGTTTCAATGTAGGAGATATCAAAGGAGTATATACAATAGAGAACGTTGCTGAAATAAATGGCGCAATTGATATTTGCGGCAATGATGTCACATCCAAAGACATCGATTCCAAAGCAGACCATATAAAGAGCAATGATATGGGAGGCCATCCACAAACCGATACAGACAATATTGTCAATGGACTCCCATCCATCGATGAAGACGACCACGACCCGGCGTTATTGATTAATTATGAAGTTACTGCATCTGCATGCGAGTGTTTGCATAATGCTACCAATGCAGTCAATGGTCAATATGAGCAAATTATTACAGTAAGAGGCCCTCAAGGAATGACTTGGTACATTGACCAGGTGGTTAATTTATTTAGCGACACCAGCCTTGACCCGCCAGCAGCACCTATTCCTTTTGTTACTGGTCCGGCTGGATATACACTTACAGAAAGTGTGGTGAATCCTACTACAAGTGATTATACTTTCAGTGCAATCTATGAAGATGGAAAAAACTGGAGTGTAGTTTTGAAAAGCACAGAAGACGACTTTGAGCTTATAAAAGGACTTGGTTGTGGTTATGATCCTATTGAAATTGCAGGTACAGCCTCTTTATGTACCAATAGTCAGCAGGTGTACAGTGTGCCTTCTAATGTAAGTGGATACCATGTATCATTAGCTGGAGGAGGTAATATTATAGCTGCTTCTTCAGACAGTAGTTCAGTTACAGTACAATGGGGTGCAGCACCAGGTACTTATGCCCTTACCTTTAGCAATAAAAATCCATTTGCCTGTGATGAGCCAGGAATTTTGAATGTAGCAGTAGGAAATCCGGATCTGGCTATGGCTTGTAAAGGCCAAATCCAGGTATCACTGGATGGAGATTGTTATGTTGAAATTACACCGGCAATGGTAGTAGCTGGAAACCTTAATCCTTCAGCCCCTTACCAGATCATGTTGATGGATGACAAAGGACAATTGATGCCTGGCAATGCTATTACAGCTGATCATGCAGGTAAAACAGTAATTGCCAAAATGATCGAAGGTTGCAGTGGCAACTCTTGCTGGAGTACGTTGAAAATTGAAGATAAGACTCCACCTGTTATGGTATGCAATGACACCGTAGAAGTATCTTGTTACAAAGCAGATACTTACCCGGGTCCGTTGGCATATGACAATTGTGGAGGAGCAGTAAGTATCGTAGTGTTGGATTCAATCACCAAACCACTATACTGTGACCGAGACTACAATATGTATATTGATAAGACTTATCAGGCAATAGATAAATATGGAAATAAATCTTCTATCTGCAAACAAACCATCGCAGTTAAGCGATTGCAAGTAGATGAGATTGTATTCCCTAAAGATATAGAAATGGCGAATGCCCTCACCTGCAATAATTATGAAGTAGATGAATTCGGTATGCCATCACCAAGTGAAACTGGGGTTCCTACCCTTGAGAGCTGGCCTATTTATCCAAATTTTGCTGCAGCATGCAACATGGGTGTTGACTACAGAGACAGAGATTTTGGATACATCGGCTGTGCCAGAAAAATCATGAGAATCTGGACAGTTTACGAAGCCTGGTGTACCTCAGGTGTCATCAGACAAGATACGCAAACCATCATCATTGCAGATTTGGAAGCGCCATCATTTACCTGTCCTCAAAACATAACCGTTTCTGCAGGCCATGGCCAATGTGAAGGCTTTGCCCAATTCCCTGCATTGACAGGAATAACAGATGATTGCAGTACTAAATTGACAGTTGATATCAAGTATCCGGGAGGATTTATTGACAACAACAATGGTGGAAGCGCCTTCTTACCAGTTGGAGTGCATGCAGTAAAATACCTGGTTTACGACGAATGTTTGAACGTTGATTCTTGTACTTTCTATGTAACCGTTGAAGATAAAACCCCACCAGTTGTGGTGTGTGACCATACCACCACGGTAGGCTTAAATTCTCTGGGTCAGGCATATATCTATGCTGAAACCATTGATGATGGCAGTTACGATGTATGTGGCATGGATTACATGGAGATAAGAAGAATGGACGCAGGAGCCCCTTGTGGCAACAACCATGGTTTCAGAGATATAGCCTCTTTCTGTTGTGCAGATGTAGGTAAGGAAGTAATGGTAGAACTCAGAGTATGGGATCTTGCCGGTAATTCAAACAGCTGTATGGTTGGTGTGCAGGTTCAGGATAAAACAGCCCCTACCATTTTCTGTCCCGCCAATGTGACCATTTCTTGTGAAGTGGATTATGATATCAATAATCTAACCGCTTATGGTGTAGCAACGGCGCAAGATGCCTGTGGTGTTACAGTTAGAGAAGTTGCACGGGCAAATGTTGACCAATGTAGAGTAGGTAGTATCGAAAGAGTATTTACAGCCAGTGACGGAAACGGAACAGCCAGATGTACCTCATATATCTATATTCAGAAGCCTACCAATAATTTAAATATCGTATGGCCTTTGGATTACGCCACAACCAATGGATGTACACCAACAGACCTGGATCCAAACAACCTGCCATTGGCTTATAGCAAGCCAAGGTTTAATGATGGCGTGTGTGATTTGGTTGCATCCAGCAAAGACGATCAATATTTTCCATTTGATGATGGACAGGGATCTTGTTTCAAAATTGTAAGAACCTGGACCGTTATTGACTGGTGCAGAAAAGACGAGCCAGGTTATACACCTGCTATACACCAACAGCTGATCAAAGTAAGCAATACAGTTGCACCTGAGATCTTTATTGATTCTGAGGACGAAGCCTGTACCGATGAAACCAGCTGTGATGAAGGATATATAACGCTGATAGCAGAAGGGGCAGATGATTGCACACCAGATGAATCATTGTTCTGGAGTTATGCTATCGATTATGACTTTGATGGATCATTTACTGCAGATGTAACAGACCAAGGAAAAGGAAATGAAATTGATGCCAGTGGTTATTACCAGGTAGGTAATCATAGAATAATATACACTTTCGAAGATAGATGTGGCAATCAGGTATCTGAATTCCATGATTTTGAGATTAAAAACTGTAAAGCGCCTATAGCCAGTTGTATCAATGGTACCAGCATTAGCTTACAGCCAATGACCATCAATGGGCAAAATGTGAGAATGGCATGTATTACAGCTGCTTCATTAAATGTATCAAGCAGTCATCCATGTAACTATCCATTTAGTTTTGCTTTCTCAACAGACGTTACAGATACAACCAAGTGTTTTGATTGTACAGACTTAGGTAGAGTTACGATTAATCTCTATGTAATTGATATTTTTGGAAATTACTCTGTATGTGAAACCTTCATTGATGTACAAAACAACAGTGGTTCAACGATCCAAATCAATGCCACATCTGAAGAAATTTGTAATGGACAATCTACAACCCTTACAGTATCAGGAAGTACAGGTGTTGTATTATGGAATACGGGTGCTACAGGTACCAGTATTACGGTTTCTCCGGCTACAACAGCAACATTTACAGTTTCTGTTACCTCCGAAGATGGTTGTACTTTGTCTGCATCAAAAACCATTATAGTAGATCCTAAACCTGTAGCCACTATCAATGTAACAGCAGGAAGTGCAACTATTTGCGCAGGAAACTCTGCAACATTGACCGCAACAGGCGGTGGAACTTATCTCTGGAATACGGGAGCCAGTACAGCATCAATCACTGTATCTCCTGCATCAACAACTACTTATACAGTAACGGTAACTTCAGCTTTGGGCTGTACAGCTACCGCAACAAGCACGGTTACAGTAAACCCACTTCCTAACGCAGCCATTGCAGCTGTTAATCCAATTTGTGTTGGACAATCAGCTACTCTTACAGCTTCAGGAGGAGGTACATATTTGTGGAGTACCAATGCAACAACCGCTGCCATTACGGTAACGACGGCTGTCACAACCACATATACCGTAACTGTGACTTCTGCTGCTGGTTGTACGGCTACCGCTTCAAGAATTGTAACAGTCAACCCATTACCAACTGTTACCATCAATACCGTTAATCCAATATGTGTGGGTCAGTCTGCTACCTTGACAGCCACTGGAACAGGAAGTTATACATGGAGTACAGGCGCAACATCTGCCAGTATTACAGTTTCTCCTACCACAACAACAACTTATACAGTAACAGTTACTTCAACAGCAGGTTGTACTGCAACCGCTTCAAGAATCGTAACTGTCAATCCATTGCCAGCTGCTGCAATAGCCAATGTAGCTCCTATTTGTGTAGGACAAAGTGCTACCTTGACAGCAAGTGGAGGAGGTACCTATTTATGGAGTACCAACGCAACCACTGCCAGCATTACTGTTTCTCCGGCATCAACCACCAACTATACAGTTACAGTTACTTCTGCGGCAGCATGTACGGCAACCGCAACCGCTACTGTAACTGTTAATCCACTACCAGTGGCTGCCATTGATGGAGTTAATGCCATATGTATCGGTCAATCAACTCAACTAACTGCTAGTGGTGGTACCAGTTATAACTGGAATACCACTCCTGCTCAAACTACAGCTGTAATCACGGTAGCACCTGTTGCCACCACAACATATGTAGTAACAGTAACCAATGCCAATGGGTGTACAGATACGGAAAGCAAAATTCTGACCGTAAACCCATTGCCGGTTGCAGCTATCAGCGGAGATTTGTCAATATGTTTGGGTGAATCAACAACACTAACCGCAACAGGAGGAGTGGCCTATGTATGGAATACTACACCTGTACAAACAACAGCTGCAATTACTGTTTCACCAACAGCCAATACAACTTATACGGTTACGGTAACCAATGCCAATGGCTGTACTGACACTGAATCGGTTATTGTAAATGTGGCTACCAATAATCAGCCAATCGCTTTATGCCAGAATGTAACAGTATATCTGGATGGTACAGGAGCCGTGGTATTAAACGCTGCTGCAGTAAACAACGGAAGTTCCGCAGGTTGTGATAACTTGCCAATCACTTTGGCAGTCTCACCAAACCAGTTTTTCTGTAACGACATCAACCTGTCTCCATTAACTGTAACTTTAACCGTTACTTCTTCTAATGGAACATCTTCAACTTGTACAGCTCAGGTTACTGTTTTAGATACTTTGCCTCCGGTAATTACTTGTCCGTCAAACCTGACATTTAATTGTGCCACTTTTAACGGAATTGGAAATTTACCCGGAGCAACCACAACTGATAACTGTCCGCCGGCTACTATAACGGTGGCAGTGCTCAATGCTACAAATTCTTGTAGCATTGGAACCATTACCAGATCATTTACGGCTACTGATGCATCAGGTAATTCATCAGAATGTACCCAATTGATTACCATTACAGGTCCTACGGATCCACTCACAGCAGGTGACATTACTTTCCCTGCCGATATCACAATCAACAGCTGTACATCTTTGGATCCATCAGTAACAGGCAATGTGGTAGTAAATACCGCAGCAGCATCTTGTGTTAATCCATCCGTTTCTTTTGTTGATATCAACCTCAACCCTAATGTGCCTTGTAACTTTACGATACAAAGAACATGGACCGTAATAGACTCTTGTACTTTAAATGTTTCAACAGGAGCAGGTATATTTACCGATGTTCAATTGATCCTTGTCAATGACAATCAGCCACCGGTAATTGCAGGTTATACAGATATTACCATCAGCGCCGATTCTTGCCCTGCAAATGTGATATATCCAATGCAAGGTGTTACCATCACTGATTGTTCTCCTGTAGTAGTTACCAATAATGCCCCATTTGCCACTAATAACAACTCTGGCAACCCATCTGGTATGTACGAAGAGGGAACTACACAGGTAATTATTACAGCTACAGATGCATGCGGAAACGAGGCAAAAGACACGATTAGCATTACTGTCACATTAACCGGTCCAGCGGCCATTTTCTGCGAAAAAATTATTAGAAATATCAATGACCAGGAATTTGTGGATGTAAAAGCGGAAGAATTTATTACGGCCATCACAGGCACTTGTAACCCCGATTCTTTCTCTTTCTCTTACACCATCACAGATGTCAATGATACCATTCAAAGATTTTTCTGTGACGATATCGGCGATATCTTGGTATGGATTTACTGGTTTGATAATGGTGTCAATTTTGATTCTTGTAAATCAATAGTCACAATATTGGATCCAAATTCTTTCTGCACAGGCAATATATTCAGAGTATTTGGGTCTGTTCTCACAGAAAACTCAGTTCCGGTAGAAGGTGTGAATATGAATCTTGGAGGTATGGGGTCCGTTTTAACAGACAATGCGGGAGCTTATCGATTTGAGAATATGGAATCGGCAGGCAATTATATGCTGAAACCTGAAAAGAACGATGGTCTTCTGGAAGGTGTTTCTACCCTGGATATCATTATGATTCAACGACATATTTTAGGATCGAGTAAAATCATTTCTCCATACAGACTGGTAGCAGCGGACGTCAATAACGATGACAGAATTTCTGCCAGTGACCTTGTTGAATTGAAAAAGGCAATACTTGGTACTTCTTTATCCTTCAAAAACAATACTAGTTGGAAGATGATAGATAGTAAGTATAGCTTCCCTGACCCTAACAATCCATTCAACAATGCATATCCATTGTATCATGAATTCACAGCCCCAAGAGGAAGTATGCTTTCTGATTTTGTGGGTGTAAAAGTAGGCGATGTCAATACTTCTTATACCGCCAACGTTACTGGCGCTGCTGAAAACAGAAGTAGTATGAAACTTATAGCCAATGACAGTTATATTGAAAGTGGCGAAGATTTCAATCTGGCATTTGTACTCAATGGAGAGGTTGATTTTGATGGAGGTCAGTTCATATTTGATGTCCAGAACTTGTCAAACATTGAGGTGAATTCAAATGTGTTTACAAGCAGCGACTTGACTTATCATGTCAATAATGGAAAGCTAACTATACTTATAGCGCTGGATCAAGCTGTAACCCTAAAGGATAAAATAATTTTTGAAATTAGTGGTAAAGCGGGTTCCGAAGGTTTGATGTCAAGTCAATTACAAATGAATTCTTCTACAAGCAAGAATGAAATTTATAGCCAATTGTTACCAAGAAGCATTGGTTTAGATTGGAATGCAATTCAGAATGGATTTAACGTCAAGCAGAATGCACCAAACCCATGGACTGAAAAGACCAGTATAATGTGTCAGGTAGACAAAGCTGGTGTTGCTGTTGTAAAACTGATGAATGCAACAGGGGCCTTAATTTACCAGACACAGCAGAAAATGGTGCCAGGTGAAAACCATGTTGAAATTAAAGCAGATATGGTGCATGGTTTTACCGGTGTGATTCTTTATGAAATCCAATTAGGTGACAAGATTGCTAATGGTAAAATGATCAGAATTAAATAAGAAGATAGAGGAGCAGTGTTTTAGGACACTGCTCCAAACTATATTTTGAAACCTAATGATAGAACCTGAGATGAGCGAGTTATTTTATTCGCTATCGTTAATTGAAAAATCTTTAATCACTCAGTGAAATTTAAACTAAAATGAAACATTCATTTTTAACAAAAAAGCGTGGTCAGAACATTGGTCTTTTGGATCTGCTAACACGAAAATTAAAACTAAAGGTGTTTATCATCTTTGCCTTGAGTATGTTTGCAGGGTTCGATTTATCAGCTCAGTGCAACGTACAAGCCTACTCAGGCACCATTTCTGCCGGCAATCAGCCATACACTGAAAGACTTGGCATGGTGTTTTCGGTGAACTCACCTATTATGGTTAATGAATTGGGAGCATTTGATAGTAATCAGGATGGTCTTCAATCTGCCATTGAAGTGGGAATTGTAAGAACCGATGGTGCTGTCATGGCAGGTCCTGTGACTCTTTCAGGAAGTTCTGATCCACTCTCCGGAAATCATAGAATGAGATCAATACCTACTGTTATTTTGCAGCCAGGCGATTATGTGATTGTGGCTGTAGGATATTCCAATGTTGAAATGAATGGAAATATAAATTTTGGTGGCTCACGTGTAAGTACCAATCCGGGTGGAGGCCAACTTACTTTTATCGGCGGCTCTTTTGGAGGGGTAGGCTTTGGACTGCCGGTATCTTCTTGGATAGAACCGGATGGTTTTCACGCAGGTACCTTCCGTTATTCCAGCTTAACTCCGGCACTGCAACTAACAGTAAATGGCTTTCAAATTACAAATGATAACGACGGATCTGAAGATACAGAAGATTTATTGGTGTGCAATACAACTAGTAACAACTTATTTTTTACGCAGTTTGCGGATGTATCGGGAATTTCACCTTCTACTTTAGTTAAAGTTCAACAGAGCTTTATAAGAAATAATGCCAGTTTTTCCCCTGTAGATGGTACATTTCCACTTAGCGGATATGCAACTCCTTTTGATAGAAATGTAGCCCTGGTTAACCCATTGATGAATGGCGGGCTTGAAATGAGCTTTAGGGCATTTTATGATACCAACAATAATAATCTGGTAGATGGAAATGAGTGTCTGAGTGATGCTGCCATTTATTTAGTTGATATCAATGACAATGTGGCTCCAAGCATAACTTGTCCGGCCAATGTCACAGTTACAACCAGTACTGGCGCTAATACAGACCAAGAGCCTGGAGATTGTGCCGCATGGGTAAGAGGTATCAATGCCGACCCTGCTACGGATGATTGTCCTAACCCTGTTATTAGTTACTCCTCAACCGGAGCTACAATGATCAGTGGCACGGGAGATGCATCTGGTAACTTTTTCTATACGGGTGTTACAACCGTAAAATACAAAATTACTGACCATGGTGTGCCTGTCAATGCAGATAGCTGCACCTTTACCATTACCGTTGTAGATGATGAATTGCCAACAATTCAGTGTCCCCAGAATGTTACCATAGGTACCGATCCGGGAGAATGCAGTGCATTGTATTTATATGATGTGGAGTATGATGACAATTGTTATGGTGTTAATGCAGTTGGTTTTGCCGATGAATTTGAACCTGCCAACTGGAATGTAAGTAATAGTAATGGAGGTAACGGATTTGTAGATGCAACAGACGCACCCAACAGTGTGATTATTACAGGATCTGATTTTGGTGTTTTCTTTGGCCCCTTAAACAATACTGATTATTGTATAACCATACCAGGCGATTTTGCTGGTACTTTGGCTTTTGATTGGGATTATAACACAGCAGATGTCGCTGGTCCTGGCTTGGATAGGTTTGGATATGTCATTGATGGTGTATTTACTCAATTGACCAATAATGGAGGCAGCACCACACAGAATGGATTGGTAAGCATCATGTTAATGCCAGGACAGACTTTTTGTTTCAGAATTGAGTCAGTAGATCAAGGATTTGGAGCTGCGGTAACCATTGCTATGTCATTTACATATATGGAGAATATCAATCCTGATTTGACACAAAATGCGGGCTTGCCTTCTGGATCTATCTTCCCGATCGGTCTTACAACCAATACATTTACCGTAACAGACAATAACGATAATACTGCAACTTGCAGTTTTACAGTAACTGTGGAGGATGTTGAAAATCCTGAAATTACTTGTCCTGCCGACATCGAAGTAGAATTGGATCCATTGGAATGTGAAATAGAAGTAATTTTTGATGCTACGGCAACTGATAACTGTCCTGGTGTAACTTATGAAGTTGCCGGCTCACTGGAATCGGGAGATTTGTTTCCTATAGGAACAACAGAAGTTGTTTATGTGGCAACGGATGCAGCTGGCAATTCTGCAACTTGTAGCTTTGATGTTACTGTGATTGATTATTTCAATTCATCATTAGGGTGTATCAATCGCAATGTATCTTTAGATGAAAATTGTACAGCGGTTGTGGATCCATTTATGGTACTTACTGGCTTCATAAATGAATTTGGTGATACTCTGGTAGGCTGTCTGGATTCATTTTATGTAAATATCAAAGATTCTCATGGCAATATTATTGGAAATACAGTTACAGGCGATGAGTTGGGTAAAACCCTTGATTATACTGTTTCGAATCCTTCTCATGGATTTTACTGCTGGGGAACATTAAAAATTGAAGATAAATTCAGACCAACGGTAGCTTGTACCAATGATACACTTTCATGCATTGAACCACTGGCTAATGCCATTAAACCGGTATTAAATGACAACTGTCCTGGTGGCCAATTGGTCTTATTGTCAGAAGTTCAGGAAAATCTGACTTGTGATGTTGACTTTCTGAAAAGAATTACGAGAGTGTGGTCAGGTGTCGATAAGGCAGGAAACCCTGCTGATACCTGTACTCAAACAATCTACATAGCTAGAACCGATCTGGCTGGCATTTCATTTCCAGGACATTTTACAGGACCAGATGCTTTGAATTGTGGTAGTTTTAGTGCTGATGCAAATGGAAATCCTTTGGTTTCAGTAACCGGAGTACCTCGTTTGAATGGACAGAGTTTGTATCCATTTAACCAGGCTGCAATTTGCAACGGTTTTGTAGCTGTTTCAGATAAAGTAACTTTTACCTCAGATTGCAAAAAAATACTGACAAGAACCTGGGAAGTTGGAGAGTGGTGGTGTACTAGCACCAATATTCAAACCTGGGTACAAACCATCGAGATAAAAGACAAAGTTGCTCCTGTAATCGCTCAGATTGCTGATATGACTGTGAGTACTGGTTCTAATAGCTGTATGGCTACATTTACCTTGCCAGCGGCATCCATTACAGATAATTGTAATACATGGACCGTTAAAATCAATACGGGTCAAGCGGTATTAAATTCCAATGGTGGCACTACTTCACTTTCTGCAGGTCTTCATTCTGTTAGTTATGTAGCTACTGATCTTTGTGGCAACCAAAGCACCCGTAGTATGAGGGTTACCGTGGTTGACAGAGTGGAACCAATTGCTATCTGTGAAACACGTACTGTAGTAAGTTTGAAAGAAGATGGCACTGCATGGCTGCACAAAGAATCGATTGATGATGGCAGTTTTGATGAGTGTGGTCCGGTTGATTTAAAGATAAGAAGAATGGCAACTACCTGTGATGCCATCGGAACACAGTGGGCCGATCAGTTGCTCTTCTGCTGTGCGGATCTTGGAGTACAAAATATGGTTATTCTGCAAGTTACTGACCAGGTAGGAAGAACCAATCAATGCATGGTAAGTGTTGAAGTTCAGGATAAAAGAATTCCAACTTTAGCTTGTCCAAACAACATTACCGTTGACTGTACAACCGCTTATGATGAAAACGATCTAAGTGCCACTTTCGGTTATCCAGTAGTTGCAGGTGGTGGATGTTCTACCGTGGATGATGTAGAAGAAACATTTACAGATAATATAAATGATTGCAGAATTGGCGAACTTGTTAGAAACTTTACGCTTACTCATAATGGGGTATTGGTAGGTGCATGCAGCCAAACTGTAACATTCAGACCGGTTAGACCTTTTACAGCCAATATGATCCAATGGCCAAAGGATACTACTTTTGTCAACAGTGCCTGTACCTCATTCGATCTTGATCCGGAAAATCTTCCGGCAGGATATGGTGAACCCGGCATTTCTGAAGAAGGTGTTTGTGATTTGGTTGCCAGTAGCCACGATGATGATGTCTACAATTTTACTACCAATGGTGCTTGTTTCAAAATCGTAAGAAGATGGACGGTTATCAATTGGTGTGTAAGACGGCCAGACGGAACAATTTGGCAGGAAAGCAGAGACCAGGTGATTGTGGTTATGAATAACATTGCCCCCAGAATCCTTAGTCAGACTACAAGAAGAGAGGTTTGTAGCTATAATGCAGATTGCACCCCAACTTCAATCAAACTGACAGCATCAGCTGATGACGATTGCACACCTGCAGCTGAATTAAAATGGAGATGGACCATTACACTTGAAGACGGCAGTAAAATTTATGGAACAGGAAATGATGCTTCAGGTACGTATGCATTTGGAAGCCATAGAGTTGATTACGAGGTAGAAGACAAGTGTGGAAACATCAACTATACAGGGTATTTCTTTGATGTTAAGAGCTGTAAGCCACCCGTTGCTTATTGCAAGCAGGGTTTGAGTACAGGTCTTGTACCTATGGATATGGATGGCAATGGAACACCAGAGGTGGAAATGTCTATCCTTACACCTTCTTTCTTCGATAATGGTAGTTATCAAAGTTGTGGCAATACGGTACAATTGAGTTTTTCATCAGATGTAAATGATGATACCCTTGCATTGGATTGTAATGATATAGGATTGTATGCAGTTGAACTTTGGGTTACTGATGAAAATGGTAATCAGGGATATTGTACAACCTTTGTTGATGTGCAAGACAATAACAATGTTAATATTTGCCCTCCGGGATTGGTTGATTCTGATATCTCCGGTAAGATACATACACCCGATAATAAAGGTGTTGAAGCGGTAAGTGTAAGGTTGTTGTCAAATGAAGAAAATATCAACAATACTACTGAAACAGGAGCTTATGCATTTAATAATAAAGCCAAAGGGATGGACTATGTAGTGAAACCGGTAAAGAGTGATGATTACCTAAATGGTGTTAGTACCCTTGATTTAGTAATGATGCAAAGACACATACTGGGTATCAGTAAATTGAATACTCCGTGGAAATTGCTGGCGGCAGATGTAAATCAGGATGGCAAAATCAGTGCTTCAGACCTGGTAACACTCAGAAAGTTAATTTTAGGTACAGAAAGTGCATTGCCAAATGACAAGAGCTGGATGTTTATATGGGACGGACACAGTTTTGCTGATCCAAATAATCCGTGGACAGCAGGCCTTACTGAAACCTACAACATAGAAAAGCTAAATAGCAACATGGGCATTGATTTCACGGGTATTAAACTGGGTGATATTGATGGCAATGTTGTAGCCAATGCAAATGCAATTCCTTCTAACAATAGAAGTCAGGAAGCCTTGGGTATCTGGTTCGAAGACAAAATGGTAGCAGCAGGAGACAAAGTTGTAATACCTGTTTATGCCAGTGAAACTCATTTGATTCACGGAATGCAGTGGCAATTAGAAGCAAATGGTTTGACTATTACGGGCATTAATGCACTTAACGAAATTGGACTGGGTGCAGATGACTTTGTTTCAGAAGATGAAAGAACTATTAAAACAAGCCTAGCCATCCAAAATGGAAAGGTAGTAGGTAAAGATCAGCTGATGTTTGAAATCGAAGTCTATGCTGAAATCAGCGGAACCTTAAGCAGCATGTTATCTTTGGATACCAGATTTGCAGCAGAAGCTTATGTTGGTGATGTTTTGTCAACACTTCCTATTGAGCTGGTTGCCAGGAGCAACAGTTCAGTATCTGCCTTTGAAACGGAGCAAATTAAACCAAATCCTTGGAATGAGGCATCGGTATTGACGATCCAATTACCTGCTTCTGGTATAGTAAACCTAATGGTTAGAGATGCTGCCGGAAGATTGGTGGTTTCAAAGTCTGTTTCTATGGCAGCAGGAAAACAAAACATTGAATTTAACAGAGAGATGATTCAACATCCGGGTGTGTACATCTATAGTGTTGAGTTTGGCGGTCAAATCAAACAGGGCAAAATGATAGTCCTGGATTAATAATATATTCGATTGAGGTCTCTTATTACGAAAAGAGCGGGAGAAGTTCCCGCTCTTTTTTTTTAAAATGCATATCTATAAGCCGGATTCTGTCCACCGGTAAACCGGATGTCCTGTCATTTATCTAAGCTGCCTACCCCTTCCGGTACACCGTTGCCGATGTTCAGGCGAGTCACCTTTTCTGCTGAGCAGACCGGAATATACATGGCATTTCAACCCACAAGGTTTATCCATGCCTCAAGTTACCCTGAGACATCGTAGGCTCTTACCCCACGTTTTCACCCTTACCCCATTCAATGAATGAGGCGGTATAGTTTTCTGCGACACTGTCTGTACTACAGGCTTCCCTGCAGTCCCACCCGTTAGATGGTGTGGTGCTCTACGTTGTCCGGACTTTCCTCCCCCATCCAATCAGATGGGA
This sequence comes from Saprospiraceae bacterium, assembly GCA_017987975.1. GTDB lineage: Bacteria > Bacteroidota > Bacteroidia > Chitinophagales > Saprospiraceae > JADKBO01. The sequence continues at coordinate 15,946 of JAGNSQ010000020.1, read as the reverse complement.
GCGACAGGCCGATATGCGGTTACAAATGTAGCTTTTTTTGTACTTTTGATACAAAAAGGTGTGGAAAGTCTTGATCACATAAGAGTAAATTTTAACGCTGAACAACTTTTTCTACTCAATTTCTGTTTGGGATTTTTAATGTTTGGTATTGCAGTTGAGTTAACTCCCAATGATTTTAAAGCCCTTTTGCAAAATAAAAAAAGTACGTTGGTTGGCTTGATGAGTCAAATAATATTGCTTCCAATTCTTACCATTTTACTTATTGTCCTGATCAACCCACATCCTGCTATTGCTGCCGGTATGCTGTTGGTTGCTGCTTGTCCGGGTGGCAATGTTTCTAATTATGCTGTTCATCTCAGTAGAGCCAATGCTCCATTGTCGGTGCTATTAACTACATTCTCTACCCTTGCTGCTGCGTTTACTACACCGTTTGTTTTTAAATCGGGCATGGGCACTTTATCATCACTCAATGATCACGCTGTTTACTTCAGTATTGATTTTTACAGCATGTTTATTTCTATTGTTCAGCTTATTTTGGTCCCCTTGCTACTTGGCATGCTGCTACGATATTGGAGACCCGGCTTTACGTTAAAAATTATCCCTGGCGTAAAACGATTAAGTCTGGTCATATTTATAGCGTTCATCATTTTTGCCGTTGCAGGGAACCTGGATAATATTCAACAACATCTGCATAGGGTATTTTTTATTGTACTTATCCACAATAGCCTTGCCCTTGCAATGGGCTATTATTTTTCAAAAATAATGGGAAGGGGCAAGCAGGATGCAAGGACCATTGCCATTGAAACAGGAATTCAAAACTCTGGTCTTGCTTTGATTCTCATTTTTAATTTTTTTAATGGCAATGGTGGCATGGCACTCATAGCAGCCTGGTGGAGTGTCTGGCACCTCGTTTCATCCTTTACCCTTGCATTATATTGGAAGTCCCGTCCGGTAGCGTAACCAAAACTAATCACCCAATTTTAATCTGGAAAAAAGAAACAGGATTTAGTAGAAAAAACTTTAAACTGTAAATTATATTCTTAAAACTTTAGAGTTGCCATGGCAGTAAGGCTTCTTCCGTCAGAAGGCCACACTCCCTGGCCAGGATACCCGGCAGGTCTTTTGGTAAAATACTGAACATCGGTAAGGTTGTTGAGGCTTAGTCTTAAATAAAACGAGGTATTGAAACGATAGGCCATATTAACATCCCATAAACCATAGGAGGGTACCTTTCCTCTTGCCCCATTTGTACTGGGAATTTCAGTGTTTAATGCATCCGAATACGAATCAGAAACATACGAATATTGGATGTTTACAGACCATTTTTTATACGCAGTCTGAAGTCCGTTTCTGGATATCCAGCTGGGCACTGTTTCCAGTTTATTGCCTGAAATAGTTATGTTTTCATTGCCATTTCTCAAGGTTCCGGTTGTGTACTTGGCGTCCATATAAGTTGTAGCTGAAAATAGAGATATCCTGCCTTTTTCTGACTCCCAGATTCTGAAGTCTGAAAGCCACTCTATTCCTTTCGTAAGACTATTGCCAATATTGGTTTTATAAATATATGCATTGCCCAACTCATCGTTAAGTATAAGGCTGCCAATTCTGTTGTCATACTGCAACATAAATGCCGTTACATCAAGTGTTAACCATGGCAATATTTTCCCTTTGAATCCGGCATCCAGATTGTAACCAAAGGCGTCTTTGATTTCTGGATTGTTTTTTTCGAGTACAGAGCCGGGGATCAGATCCGCCAGTACAACAGGTCTGTATGCTTTTGAATAACCTCCGTAAAATTGCAGATCGGGTTTTATAAACCACGACAAGCTGATGCCAGGTAAAATGTAATAATGTTTTACCGACTGAGGAATGGCTTCATTGGGCAGGTAAGATATTTTTCCAGACATCTTACTCTCTCCATTTTCAATTCTTAAGCCAGGGGAAATAGAAAATGTGTGGGTAAGTTGAAATAAGTTTTCTACAAAAAATGCCACGTTTTTGGTCTTAAAATGTAGATCTCTGCCGAAAACATTGTCCTTAACGTCGAGATCAAAATCAATACCGGTAGTTCCTACACCTTGTTGCCTTCTGTGGAGGTCATTCTGGGTATACCGCACACCTGTTACCAATGTGTTGTTAAATCGAAATAAACCATGGTTGTATCTGGCTTTTAGTTCTGTATTGTGTGAGTTAAAGTTGTCAATATCAACCTGCCTGCTTTTGTATTCCAGGGTTGATGACTGAATGGTATCAGCTACATCAGCAAATCCTATGAACTGAACAGAATTTCTTGTTCCCAGAATTTGCGAACTTGTTAATACCACATTTAATTTGTCTGAAACATGGTACTGAAGTGTCAGAGAGGGCACGTAAATATCAGGATTAAAATAGTTTCTGCTTCTTGTTGCCTGGGTTGGGTCTGTATAAAACTGTTGATCAGTCAATGGCCCGGGTATTCTGTAGTTATAAGTACTTCTTCCCAATTCTGCTCTTAGTGAAAGACGAGATGTCAACTGACCCTGAATGGATAGGTACTGAGCCTGTGCATCCGAGTGGGCACCCTGTCTGTAGCCATCAGCTACCCTGCGGTGGTAATAGGTCATGTACTTCCATTTTCCAATCTTACCACCCAATGAAAGATATGCACTCATTAAACCAAAACTCCCCCCCGTCAGGATAGCCTCTCCTCCAATTGTTTTGGTAGTATCCATATCTTTAGTTACATAATTAATGGCTCCGCCAAATTGAGCGCCATACTGAAGGGCAGATGTACCTCTTACCAGCTCAATTTGTTTTATTGATTCCAATGGAGCACTGTAATGAGAGGCCGGATAGCCATATATATCAGAATTGGTGGTTATCCCATTTTGACTCACGTAATATTCCCAGCTCCTATGTGGATCCAAGCCGCGAGTGGCTATATTAAGTTGATTACCTGCCCCATCCATGTCATAAATGAAGGCTCCGGGAACCTTGGCAAAGACCTGTCTCCCTGATTTTTCAGCTACATTCACAGGAGCATCCTGGAGTAGGATCAATTCATTTTTTTTACCGGCTACAATAAAATTTCCGTTGATATTGGGTAGAAATTTTACTTCTTGAGAAGGAAATCGATAGGATGTAATGGTGACTGCCTCTATGTTGATTTTTTTCAATGTGTCTATAATTTGACCTTTGACCGACCCATTGAGCCAAGTCAAAACTATCATCAAGCAAAACAATTTTTGAACTTTCATCCCCAATTTTTATGCAAAACTATAGCATTAGGGTAACGGGAGGGTATCAATTAGAATGATTCTAATTACATTTTAAGATGTCAATCGTTTTAATACAATTTGATCACTATTAAAAAATGGCCTTTGATTTTCTTGAATTTACAAGTAGGTAATAAAGTAATTAGCACTTAAAAAATGGAATCTAATTTGTTGTAGATCAATTTTTTAAATAAAAAAGGCCGGATTAAACACCGGCCTTATCCTAAACAAATATTATAAGTGATTATGAAACATATCTTGCGTCTTTTGCCAAAGCTGCATAGGCCAGTGCTCCACCAGCCATCGAGATATTTTTTAGAATATTGATCATTTGCATAGCCTTAGTTCCCTCATCTGTGGCACTCATCATGCCTTGAATATGAGGAATGAGAAAGAGTAGCAACAAAACAGCAATTAACACACTTGCAAGTTTGTCGTATTTCCCAATTATAACAGAAACTGATCCTGCCAAAAGACATAAGCCGGTAAAATAAACCATAAATGCACCTCCTGGCGCCATGGCAGCCATTTGGTCGGCACTCATTAAATGCATGAGTCCAAAAATAAAGAGTGGAATAGCAAATAAATATTTGCCTAAGTTGATAACTGTTTACATGTACATTTTGTTTTTTAATTAAATAAAGGATAAATATATTAAAAAATGCATTAAATGAGTATTTTAATTTGTATTAAATATTTTAAATATAAAAACTAGCTGAATTTGTGAGTTAAGTTGATCATTGGTCAGATTGACAAAACGTAAGGAAGTGCAAAGTTGAGTGATGCGGTTTTCACTTCAAGGCATATTAAAAAAGAATTCAAAAGTTTGATTTTCAACAAATTTTGATATATCTTTGCAGAGAATCATTCAAAGGAAAGGGAACAAAAAGTTCCCTTTTTTATTTAAATTCAAGATATTGTTTGGAAACAGGTGGAATCAAAGAAATAGTTGAGAAGTTTTTCATGGATAATGACATGGAAAATTGTTTTTTTGTAGATGCCAAAGGCAGTGGTAAAAAACTGGAAGTGTTTGTAGACAAAGACGGAGGCATTTCATTTGACGTGTGCCGAAAGTTATCCAGACATCTTGAATCGATTTTTGATGAAGACAAAAGATTTGGAGAATCCTACATTTTAGATGTATCCTCTCCAGGTGTCGGAAGTCCTTTAAAACTAAGTCGGCAATACCGAAACAATGTTGGAAGGACCATAGCTGTAAAGACCGCTGAAGCCAAACTGGAAGGTATATTAAAAGAAGCAGAAGAAGAAGACTGCACCTTGGAGTATACAGTAGAAACGAAGGTTGACGGTAAGAAGAAAAAAGAAATTATTAACCACAAAGTGAAATACGTGGATATTATTGAAGCAAAAATCAAAATAAGCTTTTAATCATGAATTTGGTTGAATCTTTCTCAGAATTTAAAGCCGGTAAAAACATAGACCGGCCTACCATGGTCAGGGTATTGGAAGACGTGTTCAGAACTCTGATTAAAAAGAAATATGGATCGGACGACAATTTTGACGTAATCGTAAATACACAAAATGGTGACCTTGAAATGTGGCGAATCCGTTCTATTGTTCCGGATGGTGAGGTAACAGATGAAATGGGGCAGATCTCTGCTACAGAAGCCAAGGCAATCGATGCAGACTACGATGTAGGAGATGAGTGTTACGAACAACTTACCTTAGAAGAGTTTGGCAGAAGATCCATTATGGCCGCAAGACAAACCCTGATCTCCAGAATTATGGATCTTGAAAAAGACGAGGTTTATAAAAAGTATGTTGAGCGCCTGGGTGAAATCGTTGTGGGTGAAGTTAGTCAGATCATGAAAAAAGAAGTTTTGATTCTGGATGATGCTACCGGCAATGAGCTCGTACTTCCCAGAACAGAGATGATCAAAGGCGACTTTGTGCGTAAGGGAGATATGATCCGTGCGGTGATCAAAAAAGTAGAAATGCGCAACAATGTGCCACACATTATCATTTCCAGAACCGACAATCTTTTCCTGGAAAAACTGCTTGAACAGGAAGTACCAGAAATCGAAGACGGACTTATCACCATCAAACGAATTGTCAGACTTCCCGGAGAAAGGGCAAAAGTGGCAGTGGAATCATACGATGACAGAATTGACCCTGTTGGCGCCTGTGTAGGTATGAAAGGTAGCAGGATTCATGGCATCGTCAGAGAATTGAAAAATGAAAACATAGACATCATCAATTATACCACCAATACTTCTTTGTATATTCAAAGGGCATTGACACCTGCCAAGGTTTCATCCATCAATCTGGATGACAACCAGAAAAGAGCAGCAGTCTTTTTGAAGCCAGATCAGGTTTCTCTTGCCATTGGTAAGGGTGGTTCCAATATCAAACTGGCCGGAAAGCTGGTTGATTATGAAATTGATGTTTACAGAGATAGTGATGAAGCAGAAGTTGACGACGTAGAACTCGAAGAATTTGCAGATGAAATCGATGAATGGATCATCACAGAGCTTAAAAATATCGGATGCGATACAGCAAGAAGTGTGTTGAATCTGAGTAAAGAAGAATTGTTAAGAAGAACAGACTTAGAAGAAGAAACCATCGACGAAGTTCTCGGCATTTTGGCCGCGGAATTCGAAGATTAAGTAAAGACACTTTATTACTAAAACCAATAAATGGGAGGAAATTTATTTAAAATTGCCAAGGAGTTCAATGTTGCGACGACAACGATCGTCGACTTTTTGATTTCCAAAGGCTTTTCCATTGAAAACAAACCGAACGCAAAGGTATCAGACGAGATGTATGATGCCCTGGGTAAAGAATTTAAAGGGTCAGCTGACATCAAAGAAAAAGCAGACCAGATTCAAATTGGTACCAGTTTCAAAAAAGCTGAAGAAAAACCTATATTTAAACCAATCATTAAACCGATTGAAAAAGAGCCTGCTAAACCGGAGCCTGCTAAACCAGAACCCGTTGCAGAAGAACCAGTAAAACCAGCCCCTCCAGTGGTAGAGGAGGAAGTGGTTGAGGTTAAAGCTGATACACCTAAGTTAAAGATTTTGGGTAAGATTGACCTTACTCCTAAACCTAAAAAGACTACACCCAAGCCAGAGCCTGCTCCTGTTGAAGAAGTTATAGAAAAGGCTCCTGAACCAGTGGTGGAAGAACCAAAAGTTGAAGTTAAACCGGAAGCAGAGCAAGCTCCAGCCAAGGAGGCAGACGAGGTAGATGAATACCGCGCTAAAACTCCACAATTGGCGGGATTAAAAATTTTAGGAAAGATTGATACCGAAAAATTTGCACCAAGTTCAAAAGGTAAAAAAGTAGCAGACAACAAAAAAGGTGCTGTGCCTGCTAAAAAAGCAGGTGGCAAAACGGATGATAAAGCAGCTCCTGCACCCGCTACCGGTGATGCTTCAGATGCAACCAAACGCAAACGCAAACGCAAAAAAATTACTGCAGACAACTTCAATAAAGACAATGCTTCGGCTGGTCGATCTAAAAATGACAAGGAAGAAGTAAAGGAAGTTTCTAAAAAGGAAATTGACGAAAAAATTAAGGCTACGCTTGCCCGAATCAATGTTACGGGCAAAAACAAGCGTCAGAAAATTAGAAGAGACAGCCGGGAGGTGAAGCGCGAAAAAGCAGAAATGCAAAACGTGACCGATGGCGAATTAAAACTCAAGTTAACGGAGTTTGTTTCGGTTTCTGAACTGGCAAGTCTCATGGATGTTCCTGTAGCTGATGTTATTACCACTTGTATGAATCTGGGGGTAATCGTTTCAATTAACCAGCGATTGGATGCAGAGGTCATCGAATTGGTAGCCAACGAGTATGGTCACGAAATTGAATTTACCACTGCGGAATCTATCAACGACGAAGAAAAAGACGAGGTTGACGATCCAAACGATTTGGAACCTCGTGCTCCAATTGTCACTGTTATGGGTCACGTTGACCACGGTAAGACATCCTTACTTGACCACATCAGGTCAGCCAATGTTGCCAGTGGAGAAGCCGGTGGTATTACCCAACACGTGGGTGCATACGAAGTAATGGTAAACGGTAAAAAAATAACTTTCCTGGATACACCGGGTCACGAAGCTTTTACTGCCATGAGAGCCAGGGGTGCCAAGATTACAGACGTGGTTATCATTGTAGTAGCTGCCGATGATCACATCATGCCTCAAACCAAGGAAGCCATAAGTCACGCAATGGCTGCCGGGGTGCCCATTATTTTTGCTATCAACAAAATTGATAAAGACGGGGCTGACCCGGAAAGAATAAAACAAGAACTTGCTTCTATGAACTTCCTGGTAGAGGACTGGGGTGGCCCATATCAATCACAGGATATTTCTGCCAAAAAAGGACAGAATGTGGATAAACTTTTGGAGAAGGTGCTTCTTCAGGCAGAAATGCTTGAACTTAAGGCCAATCCAAAACGACCTGCTTTGGGCGCTGTAATTGAAGCTTCGCTCGATAAAGGAAGAGGTTATGTAACTAAGATTTTGATCCAAAACGGTACCTTAAATATTGGTGATCCGGTAGTGGCTGGTGCTTATTCAGGTAAGATCAAAGCCATGTTTAATGAAAAAGGTAAAAAGTTAAAAACTGCCGGTCCATCGACACCAGTATTGGTTCTGGGATTGAGCGGTGCTCCTCAGGCAGGTGAAAAATTCAGAGAAACTGAAAACGAACAGGATGCGAGGCAAATTGCAGCCAAACGAGCACAGATAGAGCGGGAACAATTTAATAGAGCCTCAAAACGAATTTCACTCGATGAAATTGGTAGAAGGTTGGCATTGGGTACCTTTAAAGAACTCAACCTCATTGTGAAAGGTGACGTGGATGGTTCGATCGAAGCGTTGACCGACTCTCTGATCAAACTTTCAGTTGAAACCATTGCCGTTAGAGTGATTCACAAGGCGGTGGGTCAGATTTCTGAATCCGATGTCCTCCTGGCCTCTGCTTCTGATGCCATCATCATTGGTTTCCAGGTTCGTCCTTCTTCAAATGCCCGTCAGTTGGCCGAAAAAGAAGGCGTTCAGATCAAGACGTATTCCATCATTTACGAAGCCATCGATGAAGTCAAGATGGCAATGGAGGGCTTGTTGGAACCAACCAAAGAAGAAAAAATTGTATCGCAGGTTCAGGTGCGCGAGGTTTACAAAATCAGCAAGCTGGGCACCATTGCAGGTTGTTATGTCATGGAAGGCAAAATTACCAGAGGCAACCATATCCGGGTGGTCAGGGATGGTATCGTAGTTTTCCCTACCAGAGAAGGTGCTCACGGCGAAATCGATTCATTGAAACGATTTAAAGACGACGCCAAAGAGGTAAAAGCTGGCTTGGAATGCGGTATTTCTATTAAAAACTTCAATGACATCCAGATGGGTGACACCATTGAAGCTTATGAAATCATAGAAATCAAGCAAAAACTCAAGTAAGAGCAAATCCGGGGTGGAATTTTTGTCTTTAAAAGATTTACTCGAGACAAAGTACCAACAGTACCACAACAATGGTTTTATTGATAAAGACCCCATTTCGGTCCCTCACCGGTATAGCCGAAAACAAGATATAGAAATAGTTGCCTTTATTACGGCTACCATTTCCTGGGGCAATCGCACCTCCATTATTAAAAATGCAGATGCCCTTTTTGGCAAAATGGGATCAAGTCCCTATGATTTTGTGTTAAACCATAAGCCCAAAGACCTTAAAAACTTTGACAACTGGGTGCATCGCACCTTTCAAACAGCAGATTTACTTGGGTTTATCCATTTTTTGCGGCAGCATTATCAAAAGTTTGATTCACTGGAAGATGCTTTTCTGGGTAATGTGCCATTTCGGTCCGTGGCAGACTCACTCACATTTTTATCGGATTGTATTTTTTCAGAGAATGATCAGATTCTGGAGCGCACTCGCAAGCATGTGGGAAATCCTCAACGAGGTTCTGCGTGTAAACGGTTAAATATGTTTTTGAGATGGATGGTGAGGCCCGGAGATGGTGGTGTAGATTTTGGTTTATGGACAAAAATACCCCTAAAAAGCCTGATGATGCCCCTCGATGTGCATGTAGATAGGGTGGCCAGAAGCCTGGGAATGTTGCAAAGAAAACAAAGTGATTGGAAAAGTGTAGAAGAATTGACGACTTTTTGCCGTCTTTTGGATGCTGAAGATCCCGTTAAATATGACTATGCCTTGTTCGGCATGGGTATTGAGCAAAAAAAAATCAGCCCTGTTATTCTTTAATAGCAAGGCTGATTCTAAAACTTAAAAGCACAATATTATATCTTGAGTTAACTTACTTTCTTAAAAAATAACCCACAACTACTTTAAGGATGTGGGTTATTAAAAACTTACACTTACAGCACAATATATTAATAGTCAATATATTATTCGTTTTAATAACCCTCTTGTTTTAAGAGAGAATTAGATGCCGCCGCCTTCTTCTTCTCCTGTCCAATCCATATACTGCTGTTGAGCATTCTGTGGAAGTGAGTTAAACTCTTCAGAAGAGGTGATGAAACCGAGCGCCATCAAAAGTCCAATTACATAAGCTACCATTTTGTAAAAATTTAATTTGAGTTATAAAATCTATTACAAAATTATTGCCAAATTTTTACGTAAAAAATGACAGTTTACAATTGGAAAATATGTCAAAATAAGGCGAATTTATTGCTAGTAATCACCTCAATATCTTCATAATGAGGTGATTATAGCAAGTAGATTCGAAATAGTATTCTAAGTCTTCAATGCAATATAGATAAGATTACAGGGTAATCTTACTTAATCTTTTAACCCGCCTTTTGTCATCATCTAGTTTATAAGAACTGCTAATGGAGCACACTTGGTATTTCTCCATTTCTTTCACAATACAAAGATAGAATGCGTTCAAGCAATAAAAAATGCCATTTTAATCATTTGTTTTCACACAAAAATTGGCCCGAATTTTGCATTTATAATTTATATATGCTACAAAATCAGTGAAATATGATGTGTAAAATTATGAACCTTTTTCTACGTTTGATTTAATAAATCTGGCATTTCAATGAAAAAACTGCAATCATTAGTACAATTTATAGGCCAAAATACACCAAAAAGAGACCTAAGGGTTTTAGAAAATATATTGACCAAAGATGAGTTGTTACTTTTTAAAGGAATACAAATAGCTAATTATCAGACAGATATCATTGCGGCGCAGGAAATTTTTGGAATCAAATCCAATACTCCAAAATATCAAAAAATTAAAAAAGGACTTACAGACCGTCTATATGATGCCATTCTATTTACAACGCCGTCATTAAAAGGGGCACATAAACAAATGGATGAACTTGTAGACATCAATAAAACTGGTTCCATCCTAAGTATTTTAGGCTTTTTACAGCGTCGAGACCTTAGTTTACCATTGATTGAAGAAAAATTTGCAAAGGCCTATAAGTATTTTATGCACAATGAGGTACTTTCTATGGCTCATACTATGCGTCTCTATTATGGTCTGACAGAACCCAATATATCAAGGTACCAGTATTATCACCAAATTTTTGCAGACACAATTCAATACCTCAATGTGGAGTTGAAGGCTAGTCTTTACTATGAATCCATCAATATCCGTTTTGGGAAAATCAAAAAGGTCAACAAGGCAGAAATGGCCATTGAAATTACCGGCTACCTCGAAGAGCTTGCCCCTTTTGAAGGAAGGGTGCGGTCATTAAAATTCCATAGGGATTATTATAGCTTAAAGATGGTTTATCATCATATTCAGAATCATTATGCCGAAGTAGTGCAAGTCTGTGACCAATTGCTCCACTATCTTGACTCACTTGATTTTGTAAGTCAGGTTATTAGGCGATTTGCAGTTCGTCAGAAAGCCGAACATTTGCTATTAATGGGTGATAATGACAATGCATTAATTGAAGTAAATAGAATTGTATCTCTTGAGGTTGAGGGTACAACACCTTGGCTCAATTCTAATAAGATGCTTTTGCTTGTATTGTTAAACAAAAAGGACTACAGCCAAGCAAACTTAATACATGAAAAACTATCGGTAAGTAATGTGTATAAAAATATTAAAAGTGTTTTTAAAAGGCAAATAGCCTTAATCGGCGTTTATCTCTATTTGTTTAAATTGATGGATATGATTCCAGGCTCTTCAGTTGACACAAAATCTGAGATTAAAAAATACCTCAACGAATATCCGGAATATACCCGCGATAAAGCAGCCATGAACATTCCTATTATTATTGCCCAGCTTCTGGAAGCCATCGTTTTGAAAAAAGAAAGTGATGTATTCGACAGAATGGAAGCCCTCAAAAAATATTCAAGCCGATACATTACAAAAAGTGATAGCATTAGAAGTAACTGTTTTATCAACATGTTGCTGGAAGTAGTTCGCAACAATTATCACGTTGTAGCCATTGAAAGGCACGCTAAAAAATATTACACTAAACTTGTTGCCAACCCAAAAATTTCTTCAGAAGAGGCGGCAGAAGTTGAATTGATCCCTTATGAAGAGCTATGGCAAATCATTATGAATTACCTTGGTAGCAGAAGGATGCAGGAAGGGCACAGAAGATAGGATTTACCCATCCATCAATTGTTGCTCCAGCCTTTCATAAAACTGGCCCGCATGATAACCATCGGCTAAGGCATGGTGCAGGTGGATTGACACAGGCAGGAAATTTCGGCCATTTTTTTCCATCAATTTACCAACAGAAATTTTAGGTACACTACCCGGATTTTTGATCACGCCCGCATGACTCAGATGGGTAAAGCCTACCCAGGGCAAAGCTGAAAAATGAACTACATCTGGTCTATTGGCAGCATCACTCAAACACAAGCCCTGCTTTTGCTGCACAGCCTTCATTTCTTCTGACGCAACCTGGGCAAACTGTTCAAAATTTTCATAATAAGGCATGAATGAAAAACCAAAGGTATGATCAGACCTTCCAACCGTTGGCGATACATGGATGGTGTCATAAATTCTTACCCTGTCTTCCTCTATTCTATACTTTAGGTTATCTACTGCGTTGACCGCTACCAGGCATTTGTGCAGATAGTAGAGAAAAAATGAGGCCCCATTCCTTTTACAATTTTGCATGGCACCACCGCATTCCACCTCCGCCACTAGTCCAAAAAAAGGCTGGTCCATGGTACTGAAAAAATGGAAGTGCTCTTTCCTGTTCCATTGTTCTATATTTAGGTACTTTGCCGTCATTTTATAACATGGTGAGCAGCTCTGTCAAGCTGGTTTTTTGGAAAAATTTGTCATTTTCGATGGTAATGTCAATGGCTTCATGAGCCCAGGTAGTATGATACGGAATGTGTACCCCATAACCCCCAATGTTTAATACAGGCAATACATCTGACTTCAGTGAGTTGCCTACCATCATGAGTTCCCTTGCTTCAATGTCGAGGTGGTGGATCAGCTTTTGATAATCGGGCTCAGCTTTTTCTGTCATAATCTCTATGTGGTGGAAATAGCCCATTAATCCCGATTTTTTCAGCTTGCGCTCCTGATCAAGTAAGTCTCCCTTGGTGGCGACAACTAATTTGTATTTTTTGGATAGTTCTTGTAACACCAGCTCAACATCCGGCAGCAAGGTTACTGGTTTACTCAGCATTTCTTTGCCTATGACAATGATTTCATCAATGGCAGAAGCGGGCAGTGTATAACTGGTTTCTCTGATGGCAGTTTCTATCATCGACAGCATAAAAGCTTTGATCCCATACCCGTAAAGCCCAAGGTTGTCGATCTCGGTTTTAAGTAAGGCTCTTAATGTAGAGTGGGGTGGAAGGTAGTTCTCCAATAATGACACAAATTTTTCTTCCGCTGCTCTGAAATATGTTTCATTGTCCCACAAAGTATCATCGGCGTCAAAGGCTATTACTTTTAATGTATTGATCATGATTTCCATAGTACAAAAGTAGACATTTTCTGCAGACAGGCTTAAAGACCGGCATCAGATAAATTTTAAGATTAGTGAGTTGATGTCCTTATCTTTGACCTCTATGAATCAAAAAACTGAAATTAGCTTAGCCAGTTGGCTTCAACTTTTTATCCTTGGGGTCATTTGGGGAAGTTCATTTATACTGATCAAAAGATCTCTCGTTGGACTAAGTCCTGTTGAAGTAGCAAGCTTCAGAATTGCCATTGCCTGTGTGGCCTTAATGCCCTTTGTTATTACCCAGTTCAGGCAGATTGATTGGAAAAAATGGCATAAATTTTTGTTTGTTGGATTAACCACTACGGGCATACCCTCTTTCTGTTTTGCCTTTGCCCAGACCCATGTAGACAGCGCAACTGCTGGTATCCTCAATGCATTGACACCCATTTTCACCCTTTTAATCAGTGTTTGGCTCTTCAATGCCCGTTTTGAATGGGGTAAATTGGCGGGGGTAATGATTGGTTTTGTGGGTGCCGGCCTTTTGGTGTACAATGCCGGCGGGGGCGTACAGGGTAGCAACGCCTGGTATAGCCTGCTCATTCTTGTTGCCACAATTTGTTATGGCTTCAATGCCAATGCGGTTAAACAATTTTTTCCTTCTACGAGCTCCGTCACGGTGTCTGCCGTGGCTTTTGTAATGGTGGGATTTCCTGCCTTGTTATACCTTATTTTCTCCGGATCCCTAAGCCATGCTTTTCAAAACCCCGCAAGCCATCCATCGCTACTGGCAGTGGCCCTGCTCTCATTGTTGTGTACTGTTTTGGCCAATATTGTCTTTTACCGCTTGATCCAACATACCAACGCTGTTTTTGGGTCTTCGGTCACTTTCTTAATTCCGGTGGTGGCATCACTGTGGGGATTGTTTGATGGAGAAGACTTTGGCATATACCATATAATATCTATGTTTTCTATCCTCATAGCACTGCTCATAATTCGTAGAAAATAAAGCCTACAAATTTTCAAGCATCTCAAATAGAGCATCTATCTCATCAAAAGATTTTAAGCCTGGCTTGTCTTCGGTACCTGTCCTTACAACAATTCCTGTATTTGGGAAGGATGCCAGAAACTGTATCCACTCAAAGCTGAAATGTGGAAGATCAAAATAGACGGTTCGGTCTTTTTTTTCTGTTAAAGCATGAATATCTACCTCTGAAGGGTTAAGGTTGGCCCCTACTTTGTAAACAACAATGGCTGCATCCGCTGCCTGGTTGATTTCATCGATAACAACAATAAATGGCACCTGGCATTCAGAAGCCCTGTCACTGGGTAGCAGTAAAAAATCTGTACCCGAGGTAAGAAATAAATCTTCCTGGTCATCTGTACTGGTTGTGTGATCAAATTCGGCAACCGTTTTTGGACCTTCAATCCACTCCTTGATGCTGTAAATTGTACCTATGTTTTGGGTATTGATGGCAAAACCGGCCAAATTTACGTCCATGGCGGCAAAATACCTGGCTACAGTGAGGTCTTGGATACCTGACGCATATATTTTAATCATTGCACAAAGATAAAAGACAAATGTAATTCAAGCAACTTCCGCCACAAGTATAGCATCCATCAGGCATAAAGGATTTACCCTTTATACGCTGAGCAATCTATTTTTTTTTCAAATAATGATAGAAATGTGGCCCTAATAGATAAGGGCATCATTTTTTTTTTGAAATTTGTTGCCAATTCAAAAATCAGCAACGTGGCTAAAAAACCAAAATTTGTAGTGATGGAGTCCCCCGTACATGGTAGGGGAGTCTTTGCAGCAAAAGACATAAAAAAAGGCAAAAAAATCATAGAATATACGGGTAATGTTATTTCCTGGGAAGAGGCCAACAAAAGATTTATTGACAACGAAGAGCACTCTTTTACTATGTTTTTTGGCATCGATGAAGATCAGGTAATAGATGGTGCTGATAATGGAAATGAAGCCAGATACATCAACCACAGCTGCAAACCCAACTGCGAAGCAAAAAACAAAGAGGGCAGGATATTTATTTATGCCAGAAAGGATATCAAAAAAGGCAAAGAACTCTTTTATGACTACCGCCTTGAAATCGAAGGCAAAATCACCAAAAAAGTGTTGAAAAAATATGCCTGCTTCTGTGGTTCGAAAGATTGCAGGGGTACCCAACTCGATGTAAAGCCCAAAAAAGAAAAAGCTTAACCTCTTTTTCGTCGTTGCGCTCCAATAGCTTGCAGAACTCCTTCAATTTTGTCGTTGGGCACTGTCATCGACAAGACATATTGTTTGATTTTTAATTGGTTGCCTTCAATCGCTATCCATCCGGAACCGCGGCAGGGGCCCATCCAGGTATCCAAAACCTCATCAAACCAGATCATCCTCCTTTCTCCATCAAAGTGAAGATTTCTGCTGATTTTCACAAAATCCCAGGCCTTTCCTTTTTTAAAATAAGGAGCGGCAAAGTCGAGAAATTGTTGCTTGTTCCAGACCTCAAAGCTATCTGTTCCAATAAAAACCGCATCTTCGGCCAGGGCATCAAAATAGGTTGTGCTATCTGCTTTAGTAGCTGCAGCATGCCATGAATCCAGTAAAAGCCCCGCAGCTGCTTTTTGATCTCCCAAACAATTTGTTTTGTTTCTGGTATCATCAATACCGGTTAATTTCCAACCTGTCCCTGATTTTAAAAAGTGAAAAACATTAATCCCACAATGACTGAATCTTCCTTTGAAAAAGAAATCATAATCCATACTCACAGTGGCGGCATGACCTCTGATTTCCTCTTTTAAATCGCGGACCTGTTCGTCTAGCTCTCTGAT
>JAGNSQ010000244.1 GCA_017987975.1 Saprospiraceae bacterium | reverse complement strand
AGATAAACGGCATGTCCACCAGCAGGACGCATTACGGGAACATTGGCGGCGATGAGTTTTTCGGTCAAATACTCCATGCTTCGGATCCTGTATTGCAGGTAGTGTTCGTCAACTACCTCCTGCAAGCCGATGGCAATGGCTTCGAGGTCTCGCCCTGCCAGTCCGCCGTAGGTTGGAAAGCCCTCCGTGATTACCAGCAGGTTTCTGCATTGCGTAGCCAGGGCATCGTTGTTGAGCGCCAGAAAGCCGCCAATATTGGCAAAGGCATCTTTTTTAGCGCTCATGGTACAACCATCTGCCAGTGAAAACATCTCCCGGGCAATGTCATGAACACTGTGGTTTTCATATCCCTTCTCCCGCATCTTAATGAAATAGGCGTTTTCTGCAAAACGGCAGGCATCTATGTAAAAAGGTATGGTATTGGCCTTACAAATGGTACTCACTGCTTTCATGTTTTCCATACTCACTGGCTGGCCGCCACCAGAGTTATTGGTCACCGTCATGATTACCATGGCGATGTTTTCTTTGCCCTTCTCTTTGATGGTTTTTTCAAGAGCCTCTACATCCATGTTTCCTTTGAATGGAGCCGGTATGGATGGGTGTTTGCCTTCTTCACATACCAGGTCAATGCCCTCCGCCCCGGAAAACTCGATGTTGGCCCGTGTAGTATCAAACAAGGTATTACTGATAAATACTTTACCCTGTCCGCCGGTGATGCTAAACAATATCTTTTCGGATGCCCGCCCCTGGTGAGTGGGTATAATATGATCCATACCGGTGAGCTCTTTGACCGTTTTTTCAAACCTGAAAAAACTGGGACTTCCTGCATAAGACTCGTCTCCTCTCATGATGCCGGCCCATTGCTCACTGCTCATGGCGCTTGTACCACTATCGGTGAGCAGGTCAATGATGACATCATCTGCATGAAGTAAAAAAGTATTGTTGTGGGCTAATTGCAGTAATTCTTCTCTTTGTGCCCGGGTAGTAAAGTGAATGGGTTCAACGGATTTGATCCTGAAAGGCTCAATGATGGTGTTCATTTATTTGGAATTTAAATATCAATAATAAAATTAGGTAGTGCTTGATTTGCAGCCACTTAACTTGGTTTTTTGATAATATTTTTCCAAATATTCATTGGGCAATGATAGTGGAAATGCCAGTAAAAAAAAATGACGACAAGCAATTACACTTGTCGTCAGCTATGATTGTCATCACTTGTTTAAAGGGTGATGGATTTGTCTTTGGGTATTTTTACCTTGTACGCCAGCTTCTTTTTCACCTGTTCACCCGGTTTTAGGGTAAGCTTCCATTCTACCATTCCGGTTTCTTTGTTGAGACTTCCACCGGAAAGTTCATCAATTTCAACTTCCATATTGGCATCGGTGGCAAGGGGCACCTGGTCGGTAAGGGTCACCTCGATGGCAGTAGTTTTGTTGTTTTTGATGCTTATTTCATAAGCCGATTGGATCTGTTTTTTGGAAGATAAAAACGAAGTTTTCTGGTATTCTTTGATCTTCTCTCTTTTGGCTGCAACCGCAATGTCGGGACCCAGGGATAAAGCCAAAGTGTCAGAAAGTTGGCTGATGTCCAGATAGGTGTCTCCTATGTAGGTATCTTCCACAAAAAGTTTAATCGAACCGGAAGAAAGATTGTATTGATCCCAATCCACAATTTCTGCCATCAGGTAGACCTTGTTATCCATCTTGGGAATGGTCATATACCGGTATTTAGCCGGAATATCAAAGGCTTTTAAGGATACGTCATGCATATTGTTATCGGCAGGTATCGTGGTTTTATCAGGCAGGGTATATTCTGTAAAAATCAGATTTTCTCTTGCGGTGGCAGCTACAAAATCGCCTGCTGCTTCTTGTAGCTCAGGAGTAGGCCTTGCGTTGGCCCTGGTTTGTACAGCGCTTCCCAACTTGGCATAATCATAATTGTTATAGGGCATATTAAAATGCAAAAACCATGGACTCAATACCGGAGCGGTGGTGTTGAAGGATGGATCACCGGTAGTAAGTACAAGTGATACCTGTTTCCAATCTTCACCGGTGTATTGATTTATTTTGGCTTTATGGACCAGATTTAATGGAGATACAAGAGAATTGACCCTTGCCTCAAAGTCGGTGGTCCATGTGGCGCGGGGATCAAAGTACACCAATTTTAAATTTGATTCTCCCGCCTGTAATGCCGCACATTCAACGATAATTTCACCGCTGTGTTTGGTGGCATTGGTTCGGGTCCATTCATTGAGTTGAGCCTGAATGCGCTGGATTTCTTTTTGGTTTTCTTCCTGCCTTCTTTTGCTGTCGAGCAGTTTTTGTTTGACTTCCAGTAATCTTACTCTATACATTTCTGCCACAGCGGTAAGTTGGGCTGCAGTCACACCACTGTTTTCATTGCCCAATTTTTTATTGGCCAGGAGCAGGCCTTCTTCTTCTTTCCAGGTTTCATAAACGATTTGTTCGTTTTCTACTTTTTCCTGCAGTTGTTTCAATTGTTTTTGAATGACAACATATTCAGGGTTGGCAGAAAAATCCTGGATGTGGTTGTCTCTGTAGGTTACTCCGGTTATGTTGACTTTACCGCTAAAACTGATTCGGATGGTTGAAGCATCAAAGCCTGC
>JAGNSQ010000243.1 GCA_017987975.1 Saprospiraceae bacterium | reverse complement strand
GCTGTTGGTTTGCTAAGATGGGCACAGCGGGCCTTGATCACATGGCGGTCATGATAGTGTTTTTGTACTTCATCTTTGAAATGGGCTTCCAGGCAGTTGAGGTCATAGGAGGGTAAAAACTCGCCATCCGGTAAAGTATCAAGCCCGTCTTTGTTGCCTGAGATACCTACAAATTGTTCAACCAGGGAATAGTAGGGTGCAAGGTCATCGTAACGAATGGGCCAGTCAACTGCAAAGCCATCTCTGCCCGGACCTTCAAAGTCGTATTTACTCCAACGTTGGGTTTGTCTGGCCCACATCAAAGATTTGCCGCCCACCTGGTAACCCCGGATCCAGTCAAAGGGTTTTTGCTGGACATAGGGATGCTCTTGGTCTTTTACAAAAAAATGTAGGGTATCTTCACGGAAGGCATAACATTTGGAAGCAACAGGATTTTCTTTTACTATTTCAAAACTGAGTCGACCCCTGTGTTTCAAATCCCAGGGATAGAGATTGGCGGTTGGGTAATCTTTGACATGGTGCACATTTTTGCCTCGTTCCAGCAACAGGGTTTTAAATCCCTTTTCACAAAACTCTTTCGCAGCCCAGCTTCCGCTCATGCCTGCCCCAATCACAATGACATCAAATTGGGTCTGGCTCATTGGCGATGGGTATTGATGGTTTCAATTTTGGCACAAGCTGTAAAACGTGCCGGTATCATTTCGTACATTTTATATTGCTTGAGGTAGCGTTCAGTAGTAGTAAAGCTGTGCAACATTTCTTTTTTTAATACCGCCGTGGTAAAGGATTCCTCACTGCTGTCTTGTTCCTCAGCATTCCACTTAATAATCATGGATGTGATGTCTTTTTGATTGCATGACAAAAAAGGCATGTGGTATTTTAAACGAGCAGTTTTATCTACCTGCTCAAGGCCTTTTGTAAATTTGGTAATATCTTCATTGCTATAACAATGATCAATGAGTTGAGCGGCCATTGGGATAAGAGAGATGTTTTCCCAACCTGGGAATGAATGGATCGGGAGTAGTGCTTTGGCCAGGTGTTGAAATAGTTCAAACTGGTGTCTTGACAAATGAAGTTTTTGCAAATCCAGTTCTGTCCAAGCTTCCCTTTCGTTTTTGCACGAAAGAAGGGTTGTACCGGCCAGACTCAGGTAAAAAAAGGATTGAATGGCTTGTCTTCTTTTCATAGCTTGATTTTATTTGACATCAATCAGAGCCGTATAAACAGATAATCTACCATTGTCCATGCGGGTCCAAATGGGTCTTACCCTTCCATTGTAAGCGGATATATTATTGTAGTCACCAAAAAACACATCTTTGGTAGGCAGAAAAGGACTTTCACTGATTTTAAGGTTTTCTATCGTTTTTCCTCCATCTTTTGACCATGCCAAAAAAACATCGGTATCATTGTTTAGGTGGTTTCTGCGATCATAAAACACCCAATAAAGATGGCCAGTGACGGGATCTAAATCAAACCATGAAAAAAATTGTTGATGGGTGCCTTCATCGTTGTTTACTCTGGTGGGTTGACTCCATGTTTTGCCTTTGTCTTTGGAGTGAATGAGCCATACATCGGTATTGTCTTTGCCATTTCTCTGGTCCGACCAACTTACATAAAGGGTGCCTCTTGAAGGAGAGTTGCTATGGTCTACTTTGATTACGGGCATGCCGTTGCAACGGGTAATGCCGGGAATGTCGAAGGCCCAGCCACCGGGTTGGGTAGCAATTTCAAGGTCATTCTCCAACCAGGTTTTTCCTTTATCGTAAGAGATATCGAGATAGATTTTTTCTCCAAACGACCAGACAACATAGTATTCACCATTGATGCCTGCTGCGGGCACTGCGCCTTCGGTAGTTTTGTCATCATCGATGCAGTCTCCCTCCAGTGATGAAAGGGTAATGGCCGGTGACCAGGTCTCAGCCCCATCATGCGAAACGGAGAATAGTATCCTCGATTTATCTTTCTCTTCTTTACTGCCGTATTTATCAAATTCTGTCCACGACATCAGCAGAGAGTTGTCCTTTGGGTCTACTGCCAGCCAATGTTTGTCGTGGTCTTTGCTCTGATCAGAAGGAGGGAAGCTGCCATCCGAAAAACGCACACCATCGGTTGAAGATTGAACAACAATGCGATCCAAAAACTCTGTGCTGGAATAGGCACGGCCTTTGGGATTAGATAGGTGGGCATAATGAAAGGTGCCTTTCATATCTATGATTACGACCGGGTCGCCATAAACGCCAAAAGAACTTTTTAATCGATCGACACTCCATGTTGCTCCACCATCTTTTGAAAAGTAGAGGTTGTCCAGTACAGAGCCGGCAACAACCCAGTCGGGATTTATCGGAGAAATACAGATGGACGGTTCACAGGGACCAGTAAATCCTGAACCTTCGTGAATTAAGACGTTTTTAAATTTTTCAGGAAGAGATGCCTTATTTGATATTGGCAATGCTTTTTTTGTACACGCAGTTAATAAAAAAGATACAGCCAAACAAAGCCCAACTGATGCAGAAGTGGTTTTACAAATCATTTTGCATATTTATCAATGGCAGCTTTTATTTTCTCCCTTCTGTTTTCAGGACTGGGGTGAGTGCTTTGGAACTCAGGTACCTTTTGACCTCCCGATGCTTCTTC
>JAGNSQ010000115.1:4995-9673 GCA_017987975.1 Saprospiraceae bacterium | reverse complement strand
CCCAATGACCGTAAAAAGGAATTTGGCCAGGCTATCAATGCTGTTAAAGTAGCCGCTGAAGAAAAATTTCAGGCTCATAAAGACCAAATTGAAGCTGGAAAGGCAGGGGAAACGGCTGCTGATATCGATCTCTTTTTGCCCGACAATACCCAATTCCAGGGATCCCGACACCCTATCTCGCTAGTTCTCAACAAAATAGTGTCCATTTTTGAACGCATTGGCTTTACGGTTGCGGAAGAACGGGAAATCGAAGACGACTGGCACAATTTTAGCGCCATGAACACCCCGGATGATCACCCGGCCCGTGATATGCAAGATACCTTTTACCTAAAAGATTCGGTTACCCGTTTGCTTCGAACCCACACTTCATCGGTACAGGCTCGGGTAATGACCACTTCTCAGCCCCCGATCCGCATTATTGCTCCAGGACGGGTGTACCGAAATGAAACCATTTCTGCCAGGTCTCACTGCCAGTTTCACCAGGTGGAAGGCTTGTATATAGATGAAAAAGTATCTTTTGCAGATATGAAACAAACCCTGCTCTATTTTGCCAGGGAAATGTACGGCATACAGACCGAGATCAGATTGAGACCCAGTTACTTCCCATTTACAGAGCCAAGCGCCGAG
Source organism: Saprospiraceae bacterium (assembly GCA_017987975.1). GTDB lineage: Bacteria > Bacteroidota > Bacteroidia > Chitinophagales > Saprospiraceae > JADKBO01. Next base: position 9,046 of record JAGNSQ010000115.1, on the reverse strand, counting down.
ATGGATGTTTACTGGGGACTCAAAGATGAGGTTGACCACCGCATCACCAAAGGAACAGGCTGGCTGGAGATCCTGGGCTGTGGCATGGTAGATCCTCAGGTATTAAATAACTGTGGCATCGACCCTGAGAAATATTCAGGCTTTGCTTTTGGCATGGGCATAGAAAGACAGGCCATGTTACTTTACAGAGTAAGCGATATCAGAATGTACTTTGAAAACGATGTTCGATTTCTCAAACAATTTCACAGCGCTCAATAAATAAAAACAAAATGGTGGGAAAAATCAGAATGGGTATGGTTGGAGGCGGCATTGGTGCTTTTATTGGCAACGTTCACCGCATGGCAGCCGGACTCGATGGTAAAATTGATTTGGTGGCAGGTGCTTTTAGTTCAGATCCTAAAAGATCTATTGAAAGCGGTGTTGCATTGGGCCTTGACCCTTCCCGAGTTTATGGCAGCTTCCAGGAGATGATTGACAAAGAAAAATCATTGCCCGCTGATAAACGAATTCATTTGGTTTCCATTGTCACTCCCAATCACATGCACTTCGAACCTGCAGTAAAAGCGTTACAAGCAGGCTTTCATGTGATATGTGATAAACCCATGACCTTTGACCTGGAACAGGCCTATATACTGAGAGAAGAAGTAAAAAAGAGCGGCAACATCTTTGCATTAACCCACAATTATACAGGTTACCCAATGGTCAAACAAGCCCGCCATTTAGTCCAGAATGGTAGCATCGGCAATGTAAGAAAGGTAGTCGTAGAATACCCCCAGGGCTGGCTGTCAACCATGCTGGAGGCCTCTGAACAAAAACAAGCTGCCTGGAGGACCGATCCCACCAAATCTGGCATTGCAGGTGCCATGGGAGATATAGGTACCCACGCCGAAAACCTGGCAGAATACATCACGGGACTCAAAATTACAGAATTGTGTGCCGATATCTCCACCATTGTGCCGGGTAGGCAGTTGGACGATGATGGCAGTGTTTTGTTGCGTTTCGATAATGGGGCAAGGGGCATCCTTCATGCAAGTCAAATCTGTGCAGGAGAAGAAAACAATCTAAGCATCCGCATATATTGTGAAAGGGGCAGCATAGAATGGAAACAAATGGAGCCCAATTCACTGGTTGTAAGGTACATCGACGAGGCTACAAAAATTTTCCGCACCGGAGGGTTCGGAGCCTGCACGGCAGCCCAGGTTGCTACCCGCATTCCTGCCGGACATCCGGAGGGATATCTGGAAGCTTTTGCCAATATCTATAGCAATGTTGCCACCTGCATTGCAGCAAAACTAGAGGGTAAAGAAGTGGATCTTATTTACCACGACTACCCTACTGTTGAAGATGGCGTAAGGGGCATGCAATTTATTTATAAAGTTATAGAAAGCGGTAAGAGCGACCAGAAATGGTTGAGCTGGTCGTAAACAAAACAACCAATGGCCGTCAGCAATCGTGAAATAATCAATCGAAGGGCAAAATTTGAGTACCACTTTGTACAAGAGTTTGAGGCAGGCATGGTCCTTACCGGAACCGAAGTTAAATCGATCCGGGCAGGAAATGCCAATCTCACCGATGCCTACTGTGTTTTTCAGGGCGACCACCTTTGGGTGAAAAATATGTACATTGCAGAATACGATCAGGGTACCATATACAACCATGAAACTCGTCGCGACCGAATTCTTTTGCTTAAAAAAGCGGAATTAAAAAAAATAAGGCGCAAACTGGATGAAAAAAGTATGACCCTGATCCCCTATAAAATGTACTTCAGTGCCCGCGATTTTGTAAAAGTTCAAATCGTGGTGGCTCAGGGCAAAAAGATGTTTGATAAACGCGAAGACCTAAAGGAAAAAGACGTTAAGAGAGAACTCGACCGGGTTAAAAAAATCCACGCCCAACGTAAATAATAAAGTAGCCTTATTTTATTTGGTGATAATTTTGTTCATTGAAACAGAAAAACAAAATTTCCATAAAATCAACCCTTATTTCAAAATATTATTTTTCGTAAACAGAAAATACTTCTCATTTACACTTTATTAACAGATGTTTTACCAAAGATTTGAAATAATATTTGGTGGTAACCCTTGCGCAGAACCTTAACTCCAACTACATTTGCAGCCTAAACAAGTTAAAATAATTACAATGAAAAAATTATTCTTTTTGTCTTTGATCGTTTCTGTATTTGCATGTAAAAATGTTGAGCAATACAAAGCAGGTATCGAAGAATTGGGTACCAAATGGGATGCTACTACAGCAGCAGTAACAGAATTTTCAACTATGGTTGATGCAAGTTCTGCAGCATTCAATGCAAACTTTGACAGCTTGGGTGTAGACTCTGTTTACATGTCTAAATTGAAAGGAGCTGACCTTGACAAAGTAAAAATGGCCGTTGAAGCTTACAAAACTTCTGGCGCAGGTCTTACTGAAATCACTGCAAAATTAGCTGAAGCTAAAACTGCATGGGAAGCGAAAGCAGGAGAAGTAACAGCGTTAAAAGATGGTTTGGCTGCTGGCAAATTGGAAGGTGATGTAACTGCTAAAATTGCAGAATTGACCAACTTCATCTCAACCAATGATACTACCCTGACTACTTTGAAAGAAAACCTTGGAAAAATTTCTGAAGGTTCTGCTACCGCTCTAGCAGCTTTGAAAGCAGCTCTTCCAATGAAAAAATAATTCTCTCTAAGGGAGTAAAATTTAAGAAGCGGGTTCTTTTGAATCCGCTTTTTTTATGTCCGTCTCATTATGGCCATCTTGTTTAAAACCCAGGTTTCAAACACAGTGAAGACAACATAGACACATAAAAACGGAACAATAAAAGCGGCCCCGGTTAAGTGGTATTTAAAATAAAAAATGACTGGCAAGCCGAGTGCAATCAAAACTTTACATAAAAAATTGAGCCAGGTCATCAACAAATATGCCTGGTCCATAGAGTGTTTTGAAAGATAAGCTGCCAGGTGATAAAAACAAATGTTAAGCATGGTAAATGCTGTGAGTCCGGTATAAGCAAGGCCCTCACCATCAGCCGTGGGATGATTCATATACCAAAGCCAAAGCACAGCTGCTATACCAAGAACAAGACCCATTAAACTAAGGTAAAAAACAGTAGGTCTCACTTAAAAAGTTCTTTATATAGTTTGTAAATCGACGCCCCAAAGACCGACAAAATAAAGGTTATCGAAAAAATAGGCCTACCCGCCATCCATGCTTCATCTGCCTTGTGTCCCAACCAATACGCCAACCCAATGAGAACGGCTAGCTGAATGCCGAGACCCGAATACCTTAGGTACTCTGAACCATTGCCCGTATTACGGGGTTTTTCCATTTTTGGTTCTTGATCAGGATGCCTTGCCAATGCCTTGTCCTGCCTTCATCAGGCTGCCCATATTGCAAACAACATTAAAAACTGCCCCTGCCTGTACCATTAATTTGTCTGTTGTAATTTCACCATTGATCTGAGCCGTCTCGCGGATATTGAGCAACTCACCACATCGCAACTTGCCCTGAAATATACCTTCAATAACCGCATTCTGACATTCTATGTCTCCTATGATTTTACCCTCAGCCCCTATTACGATCTTGCCCTGACAGCTGAGATTACCATATAACTCACCATCAATCCGCATGTCTGAATTGGCTGTAACATTGCCTTCTATCTTAGTCCCCGAGGTAATTAAGTTGTTCGAGATGGCTGAAATTGCCTGATTTCCACCTCCAGTACTATTTTCTGATTTTTTTCCTCCAAACATGGTTTTACTGTTTTACAATTACCGAAATTAATAAGCTCAACGCAATTCACCCCGCTTTTCTACTTTAATTTTCCCCTATAATTTATTGTAATATTTAGGGCCTTAATTACCAGTGATTTTGGGGGGATCAATTACGAATGTCGAATGTCGAATGACGAATGTCGAATGTCGAATTTCGAATGACGAATTTCGAATGACGAATGTCGAATGACGAATGTCGAATGACGAATGTCGAATGACGAATGACGAATGACAGAATAAAACGTAATTCGTAATTTTTAATTCGTAATTTTTAATTCGTAATT
>JAGNSQ010000115.1:0-4895 GCA_017987975.1 Saprospiraceae bacterium | reverse complement strand
TAATTGAAAATTGCTCCCTATTCTACATCCAAAACCTCATTCTGACGATGTACCTTATACCTTCCTTTCCCAAATTTAGTGCCATTAAATTCTAATTTTCCAGCCAAAGAAGTTCTTTCTTCTACAGGTAAAAGCATATGCTGCTTACACTTGTCAGAACAACATTGATCGTAAATAGCAGCGCAGTTCTTACACTGAATAAATAAGATATGACATGACTCGTTAGCACAGTTGGTATGGTCATCACAAGGAGTGCCACATTGGTGACAGGTGGCGATTACTTCTTCGCTGATGCGCTCACCCAGACGTTCGTCGAAGACAAAGTTTTTTCCTATGAATTTATTTTCAAGCCCATTTGCATTTACCTGTCTTGCATATTCAATAATACCTCCGTTGAGTTGAAACACATTTTTAAATCCTTTGTGCTTGAAATAGGCACTTGCCTTTTCGCATCGAATGCCACCGGTGCAATACATAAGCAGTTTTTTTTCTTCTTTGCCTGCAAGCATTTTTTCTACCAAAGGCAATTCTTCTCTGAAGGTCTCAACATCAGGGGTTATGGCATTCTTAAAATGACCCACTTCACTCTCGTAGTGATTTCTCATATCTACAATGATGGTATTGGCATCCTCTGCAAGGGCATTGAACTCTTGAGCACTGACATGTTTGCCACACTGGGTCACATCAAAACTTTTATCGTCAAGACCATCAGCTACTATCTTTTCTCTCACCTTGATGGCTAGTTTAAAAAACGACTTCCCATTATCTTCTATCGCTACATTGAGTCTGCATCCTTCTAGAAAAGTAATTTGGTCCAGAGTCTTTCTAAATTCCTCCATGTGGGCGGTCGGTGCTGAAATCTGGGCATTGACTCCTTCATGAGCTACATAGATCCTGCCCAAAACACCGATGGGCTCCAACAATAAATAAAGATGATCCCTAAACAAGGAGGGATTGCCTATATGGGCGTACTTGTAAAAGGAAATGGTGGTTCGTGGCGTTGTGTCGTGCTGTAAACGTTGCAGCAACACCTCGCGATTAACGCGATTGTGCAATTTTTTTGTCATACTTTTCTGGATTTTTAACGCTTGTGCAAAAAACGGAATCCGGCACAAAGATAGTAATTTTTACTTTTCTCCCCCCTCCAACACTTTTTCTAGATAAGATAAGGTGAAGTCATCCTGCGCGATAAAGGGCCATCGCTGTTTGTGTCTTTCTGCAAGATATTCCTGCTCTGTCTGCCCCGGTGTTGGTATCAGTAAGGCCGGACAGCCCGTCACTGCAAGGTCTGCAAGGGTGCTATATCCGCTTCGGCATACAACCAGGGTAGATGTATTCAACAAATGATTTATTTGGTTGGCATCAGCCAAATGGTATACCTCCCAATGAGCAGGATGGTCAATAGTTGAGGCTTGGTCAGTGCCTCTGACAAGGGTGACAGCATAGCCTTTTAAACGGGCCATTTGTTGGATCAACATTACCTCCAATAAACTTCGCTGTGGTTCCGGTCCCGATAATATCAAGCTGATCTTTTTTTCTGAAATTCTGGCCCCACCTTTCATCTGAGAACACAATCCAATCCAACGCACTCCAGGTTTTTCAAAATCTGCCTTGCTCAGTTTTCCCGACAAGCCCCACTTCTCATCATCTGGAATCCATATCTGTTGAAAATGGCGAAAATGCCATTGGTTTACCCGTTTAAACAACCACCTTACAATGACATTGGGGTGGTAGGGTTCGAGTTGATGACTGATAAAAATGGAATTACAGCCAGGGTGATAACAGCCGGGTCTGTTGTCTGAAATAATGTAGTCATATCCGTGGTTATCATATAAATATTGCACTGCCTTGTTTTCATTGCGGATGGCAGTGTTGATAGACCGGGCCTGCAACAGCATATTCTGTAAAATGGATGGACGGGGATATCGGATTCCATAGACTGGCAGTTCTTCTGCAGGTAGATGGGGGAAGTTGTGGCGAAGTAGGGCAAGAGGCATGCCGTCTGAAGCGAGGGTAATTTCATTGCCTTTTTGCAGCAAAGCTTCAATTATTGGGATGCTGCGGCTAGCATGGCCCAGACCCCAGTTGAGCACACAAAACAGTATTTTTTGGTGAGAAGGAAAATGCTGCGTCACCAGCCTGTCTGTGGGCATGATTTTCAAGAACCTGTTTTACTTTTAAACCTATCGAGATTGGTAACAAGGCTAAGATGATTGGTTGCACCCGCCAGATGATAATAACCAAGTCCGTAATCGATGCCTATCTGTTTAATTTTTAAGCCAAAACCCAAACTAAATCCCGCCATACTCCTGAAAGTGGATAGATTGAGTTCCTGTCTGCGTTGGTGGTTGTAGGCAGCACGCAACTTGAATCCCTCTTTTTTGCCGAGCGACAACTCTATATTAAACATAAAGTGTCGGAAAAAATTATCAGCTGCTGCAGCAAAGGCACTCTCTTTTTTGACCTCCCCAAATAAATCGGTCTCTTCCACCGCACTGGGGTCGTCATATCGCACATCCCACTGTTGCAATTGATGGGCAATGATAGAAAATCTCAGCGGCAGGTGACTTAGTCTCTTGGTTAAAGCTATCTGAATATCAAGGGGCGCCCTTAATGCAGAAGCGTTATAAGTGGAGAGCTCTCCTCCCAGATTTCGAACCAAAAAGGTAACTGCCATTTTTTGATCAGGATTTTCATATTGCAATGCCAGATCTGCGGCCATGCCAAAGCTTTGATAGGTCTCAAGATGGGAAAATACTGATTTGATTTGAAGTCCTGCGGTTATTCGTTCATTGAGTCGGCGACCCAGCCCCAGACCAATGTATTGTTCTGATGCGGTAAAGCTACCCAGGCTTTCATCTCTATCGGTGGTCCATTTAAAATCGCCATACGACATGTAACCTACAGATAGTTGAGTAGTTATTCCCCATTTCTCTATGTGGTGTCCATAAGCAGCACTGCCATTGGATATGCCGGCAAAATGAAAATTATGATTAAAAGCCAGGCTTCGGTGGTGTGCCGCATTTAAGTTAGAAGGGTTGTAAACACTGAGGTTAATATCATCATCTCTAAGCACCGGTGCTATTCCTCCCAGGCCGGTAATGCGAGCAGATGGGGGTAGTGATAAAAATTCATAGGTAAACTTCCTACCAGTCTGTGCTGACACATTTAGGGTAGTGAGGAGAAATACAAAAATGAGTTTACCTGCTTTCATACATCTATTCTTTATCTTCATACCCTTCTTTTAGCCATGTTGTTCTACAAATTCGCAACGAATCACACATCATGGTTTTTACCAAAACTCCTGTACTGTCAAATCGTTCCAACAAACCAAACTCCTGATCCCCATTGCGATAGGTACCCTTCCATTTTATTTTGCCATTCTTGTAATACTCTTCAAAGGGTCCATTTTCTTCTCCATCTGCAAAGGTTACTACTTCTTGCAATGAACCGTCTTCATTGAATTTTTTGAAGGTCCCATTCAAGGCATTGTTTTTATTCACGGCATCAATCATCAGTTTTCCAGATGGGTAATACACCCTGTGATAACCGTTGAGCTGGCCATTAACAAACTGACTTTCTGATTCCATCTCGCCGGTTACATAAAACAACTTACGCACCCCGTTGGGCTTACCATGCTCAAAACTGGCTTCTTCTGCTACTCCTCCTTCCAAATGGTAACGCAAATATTGACCATGTTTTTTACCCTCCTTATCTTTAAAAATCTCTTCTTTGAGTTCCCCGGTTTCATAATAGGTTTTCTCCGGCCTATGGCAAGAACTCAATCCTATTATTGATAGCACAAGTATAAAGAAAAATAATGTTGGTGTTTTCATGCCTTTTAAGGAATTGACTAAGTAACGCACAGAGCAGTGCGCTTGTTGTGGTAAAAATAGCAAAAGCCATAGATATTGTTAAAACATTTTATGTGCCTGTTCCATCTTGTATTAAGAAATTTTCTAATATATTTGTGCCAACTTTAAAGGGTATATGAAAAAAGTCCTAATTGTCTATAAAATATATTCCGACGAGGAATCTACAAAAGGGATACTTCGCAAAATGCTGGAGCAAGCCAGGTCACTGGAGCGCCTGGGCGCCTCTGCGGACATGGTCAATCTCCACTCCAAAGGGATTCAGGTAGATGGTAAGTTGTTTGTGTTGAAATCGCTTTATACACCAAGTGCCCGTCACCGATTTGAGATGTTCGACTTTTTTGCCAATCTCAAAACCCTGCCCAAGATTGAAACCTATGATGTAGTGTACATCCGTTATAGCCCATTGGCACTGGGTCTACTGGGCTTGCTTAAACACCTCAAAAAGATCAATCCAAACGTAAAAATTTTCCTTGACCTCGCTACCTATCCTTATATCCACGAATACAAGGGCTTTAAAAAATTAGTGGCTCAGGTCATTGCCTACCGCCATAAATACCTTAAAAAATACATTCACCGCATCATTACGGTGGGCAGTGATTCTAATATCTGGGGCATTCCGGTAGTAGCCATCAAAAATGCCATCGATCCTGAATCGTATAAACTCAAAAATTCGGTCAGTGTACCCGGGGTCATCCGACTCATTTTGGTGAGTACTTTCTGGCACTGGCACGGCATTGACCGACTCATCAATGGCCTGATCCAATATATGGCCAACCACCCAAAATATACCGTATACCTCACGCTTATTGGGGAAGGGGCAGAGTTATCCAAAATCAGAGAACTCGCAGATCATCCAACAGTAAAAGAAAATATATTTTTCTTTCCCTCTGCCTATAGTGGTGAACTCAATCAGTTTTTTGACCAGGCAGACATTGCCATTGGTACCCTTGCAGTAGACCGCATCAACCTCACCGAATGTTCTGCCCTCAAACACAGGGAGTACGGTGCCAGAGGCATTCC
>JAGNSQ010000242.1 GCA_017987975.1 Saprospiraceae bacterium | reverse complement strand
TGAGTTGATAAAATCTGATTCTCTTTTCAGGATACTGATCAATGAAATCCCGCAGTATTACAATTACTATAATTTTTTAGGTATAACCCGCGCAAGACAAGGTCAATTTGACAATGCCCTGGGCCTATTGCAACAAGCTATGAATCTCTCAAAAAGCGATGAGGAAAAGTGTTATACCTATTATGCTTTCGCCAATTATTCAGCTCTCAAACACGAAACAAAACTAGCCGTCAATTACCTGGACCTGGTCTTAAAAAAGGGCTGCGTTAGTCTTGAAAAAATAAAAAAGGACCCGGACTTGTTGACCATTGCTCAAACTGAAGAATTTTTAACCCTGATTAAAAAATACGAAGACATTGATTAATCAACACCAGGGCTTTCTCTTTTTCCAAATTTTAACAAACTTTACGACAAATTGCCATATAAAAGCCTGTTTGGAGTGTATTAAACCACAAAAACAAAATAATGTTCTGAAAGATTGACTCTGTTCAAATTTAATATTATATTTGTTTGAGTCAGTCGTTTGATATTTGAAAAATCGACTTTTGGTTCTTAGTTTTCTTTTAATGTCTTGTACAATGCAGGCCCAGGAGATCTGTACCAATGGCGTAGACGATGACAACGATGGACTGATCGATTTATGGGATGGCGACTGTGTTTGTTATTCCGAGGAACAGGTAGATTTTTTTGAAGACTTCGAAGACAATATTTGTTGCCCTCAAACTTTTTCATCAGGTGGTTCTCCTCCGGGCATTGAATGCCTGAGTGGCATGTCACCAGCAACGGAAGGAACTCCGGATTATTTTCACACTTGTGGTTATATGGGTGGAGCTGCTGCTCCCTATTCTCCTTTTGTGCCTTTACCTATGCCTTCGGGTGATGGGGTCGGTGGCATAGTTGTCACAAGCTTTTATGTAGAATATCTCGGGGTATGTCTTCCACAGCCCCTGGTTCCAGGATCACAATATGAGGCTTCACTATATGTTGGGTTCAACAATAATACACTATTTAGCAGCACCAGTCCAATTACCATAAACATATATGGCACCTCTGGTTGTAGCAACTATCCTTCTAATCAACCAAATTGTTTGTCGCTGGATCCCAACTGGATCTTGTTGGGCAGCATGACGGCCATTGGCAATATTGGTGAATGGGTGCAGGTATCCACATCCTTTACTGCAGGTAGCCAAATTGGAGCTATCGCCATAGGAGCTTCCTGCAATACGGTAAGTGGCCCACATTATTATTTTTTTGACGACTTTCATTTATTGGGTGAAGAACTGGAAGAACCCACATTGGAAGCAATGGTTGAGGGAAGTGGTGATTGTATTCGTGGTATTACACTTACTTCCAATACTTACCTTCAATCCACCTATCAGTGGTTTTTAAATGGCATAGCCATTCCGGGAGCAACATCCTATAATTACAACGTTCCCGCTGGTGCAGAGGGCAACTACCAGGTAATGATCATCAGAGACGATGAATGTGATGTGAGTGAAATTTATGAAGTAGCCATTGACGAAGAAGTACTTTCCATAGATGCGGATATAACCGACATCAAATGTTATAATGAGGCAACCGGTACGATAGATTTAAACCTGCCTACTACTAACCAGCCATTTAATATTATGTGGTCCACCGGAGAATCTACGGCAACAATCAGTGAGCTTGCAGCAGGGGTTTATATGGCGACAGTAACAGATGCTAAAGGATGTTATACCGTACAAAGTTATGAAATGGTAAACCCGCCTGAATTGGATATCGTTCTGGATTATGTAATTCAACCTGCGCCACCAACCATGACAGGAGAAGCGGCAGTTTTGATTTTTGGAGGGAAGCCGGGCTACGATCTTGAATGGAGCAACGGGAGAGATGGCTATAAGGAAAAAGGTTTGGTGGCTGGTCATTATTCCATCACGGTTACCGATAAAAATGGATGCATTGACACCCTGGGCTTTGATTTATTGGCTCCCTTCCAATCTCAGGCGAATATTAACCCCTCTTCTTGTGCAGACTGTAATGGCAGTATTCAAATAGGCACGCTGGGAGGTGCTGAACCAGTAGTTGTGACAATTACCAATCTGGTTACAGGAGAAAAAACTCAGGGTAATTTTGCTATGAATATGTGCCCCAATCTTTATCAATATTCCATATCCGACAATAATGGATTTACGATCTTGGATACGGTAGACCTGGGTGCCCAAGCCTTTCCCAAAATAAAAACAGACCTGCTGCAAGATACAGTTTGTGTGGGCGAGAGCACCGGAGTAATAGGGGTTAGTGTCACTGGTGGCAATCCTGCCTATCGATATAGGTGGAGTACGGGTGACACAATTAAAATGGTGCAAAAACTCAAAGCAGGCAATTACGCATTGACAGTGACCGATCAACTGGGCTGCACAGATACGGTATTGTATCAAATACATCCGGCACCCTTAATGACCACAGAGATATCATCAAGCCCTGCCGGTTGCCTGGCAGGAGGGAGCGCAGTACAAGACGTGATGGGCGGCACCCAGCCGTATAAATGGCTATGGAACACAGGAGATACCACCTCAATGGTCAACAACATCGCAGCGGGTCATTATACAGTATTGGTCACCGATAGCCTGGGCTGCAGAAAACAAGACACGGTAACGGTTATCCA
>JAGNSQ010000241.1 GCA_017987975.1 Saprospiraceae bacterium | reverse complement strand
ATTTTTTCTATTGACGAGGCTCTGATCACATCGGGACGGTAGCCTTCGATGCGGGGCTGAAATAGTTGCAACACCGAAGCATACGATCTGGATGTAGCCATTGCTGTGTCCTTTTGATCACCATCCGATTTATTGACAATGATGAGGTCAGTGGTTTCCAGAACGCCTCTTTTGATGCCTTGCACATCATCGCCGGCACCAGGCTGCAACAACAGCAGAGACATATCGGTGATTTGCGCCGCAAAAGCTTCTGACTGACCCACCCCAACTGTTTCTACCAACACCCATTCAAAGCCTGCCGACTCACACAAAAAGATAGCTTCTTTGGTGCCAGTGTTTACCCCACCCAACATATTGCCAGAACTGGAGGGCCGTATGTAAGCCAATGGATCTGCACTTAAACTTTGCATCCGGGTCTTGTCTCCCATGATGCTGCCCTGACTCAGCTGTGAGCTGGGATCCACCGCCAACACTGCCAGCTTGTGGCCCTTTGAGGTTAAAAATTTACCAAAATGTTCGATAAAGGTACTTTTGCCGGCACCGGGAGCACCGGTAATGGTAATCCTTTTAGACTTTGTAGTTGTGGCTTCTTGGGTTAGTGCTACCAGGATTTCATAGGCCATGTCCCTCTTGGCGGCCTGACCATTTTCTACCAAAGTAATGGCATAACTTAGCGCATGCGTGTCTCCTGCCAATATACCTTTGACACACTGATCGGTGCTGAGCTGATCTCTGACCGCACGTTGATATGCAGGATTAAAACCGGTTTGGGACATATGTTTAATCAGTGTAAATCACAAAGATACATATAATGTATTTATCTCATGTGTTTTATTTGGACAATTTTATCTGGTTTTTTTTTCCTACCCAAAAAAGAATGGGCATTCTGTTATTTGTAATTGCTAACTTAGCTAAAATTTTAATATGGTGGTTGTAAGAAATGTTAAATATGGCTTGTTCTTATTGATTTTGGTTCTTGTTTACGCGTGTAAAACAGATCCTGCCACTGGTGGAGATGCTGTTTTAGATATCCGATTGCCCAAAGAACCCGAAAAACTCAATCCTGTATTTTTCCCCAACTCTATTGCCAGAGAAGTGTGTCAGTACATTTTTCTGCCTCTTGCAGATTATGATCCATTGACCATGGAACTTCAACCCGTTCTCATCAAATCTATTCCGGAAGGTATAGCCGTTGCAGAAGGAGCTCATAAAGGGGGCTACAGATACGACTTTGAGATTCTGGACGAAGCCAAGTGGGACGATGGCAAGCCGGTAACCGGCGAAGATTATTTGTTTACGTTAAAAGCTGCCATGCACCCCGGCACCTCTGCCAGTGCCTTCAGAAGCATTCTTAGCAAGTTTTCAGAAGTGGTGGTTGACCCTTCCAACCCCAAAAAAGTAAGTGTTTATTTTGATGAATACTTTATGTTGGCCAAGGAGGCCTGTTTGAATGTGGAGGTTTTGCCCAAACATATTTACGATGCCAAAGGCGTTTTGGACAAATACAAACTCAGCGATTTTTTGGTGGAAGCAGAGGCTGAAAAAAAAGTGGCAGCTGATAGCACGCTCATCTCATTTGCAGCAGATATCAACGGCATACAATTTACCAAAGACATTGTAGTGGGCTGTGGGCCCTATCAACTGGCAGAATGGAAGGCCGGTGAATACATTGTTATTGAAAAGAAAAATAACTTCTGGGCCAAGGACAAAAAAAACGTAGCACTGCAACAGAATGCAGACAAAATTGTGTTTCACATCATTCCGGATGAGACAGCAGCCTACACCCGACTCAAATCAGGGGAGTTAGATGTTTTGTCGGGTGTTAGTCCTTCCAACTTCAACCAACTTCAAAAAGATACTGCTTCGGGTTTTAGTTTTCAAACACCCCAATTGATGAAATACTACAACATTAGCATCAACCACAAAGATCCGGTTATGTCCTCTCAAAAAGTTCGTCAGGCCCTGGCCAATTTGGTAGACGTGGATGGGTTTATAAAAAATTTTGAATTTGGCAATGCGGTCAGAACCGTTGGTCCTGTTAATCCTGCCAAAAGCTATTTCAACAAAGACATCAAACCCTATTCTTTTAATATCGATGGGGCTAAAAAACTCCTGGCCGAAGATGGATGGAAGGATGCAGACAACAATGGCATTTTGGATAAAATCATAGGTGGGAAAAAGACAGAGTTGGCTGTTTTACTTCTCTATTCTGGTGATCTGGGAAAAAACATCAGCTTACAAATCCAGGCTGATGCTTTAAAAGCAGGAATGAAGGTAAACATTGAATTCAAAGAATTTCCCCAGATAAGAAAAGAAAACCTGGAGACCGGTAAATATACGCTGGTACTGCAATCTTCGGTCCAGGATTTCGGTTATGAAGACTTCAGCCTGCGCTTCCATTCTGCCAATGCTGAGGTGGGAGAAGGCAACTTTAGCTTTTATACTAATGCCAAGGCAGATGACCTTATTGAGGCCATCAATGAAGAAAAAGACAACGAAAAAAGAAAGATTTTGTATAAAGAAATACAACAACTTTTTCACGAAACCCTGCCTTATATTTTCCTTTATTCACCAACAGAACGCATTGTGATTAGTAATAGGTGGAAGGGCTCTACCAATCAAAAGAGACCCGGCTATCAGGCCAATACCTTTGTA
>JAGNSQ010000019.1 GCA_017987975.1 Saprospiraceae bacterium | reverse complement strand
TGTGATAAGTCCAGCATGGTTATCCTGGACATTGTCAATGAAAAGGTTGCCGTATTGAAAGCATCCGAAACCGTGTGTACCGTTGATAAAGGAAATGACGACAACATCCTTGATTTCAGAGATCTGATTACAAGTGGATATGTAGGGGGTACATGGTCTAATACGGATAATGCACCGGTTGTGTTTAGCAACCCACCCATTGCAATTAACTTTTCCAATGCAACCATCGGTCAATTTTATACCTTTACGTATACTGTTGACAATGCAGCACCTTGTGTAGATAAACTATACACCATCGAAATTGAGGTAATAGATTGTACCTGCCCACCAATTAGACCTGGAGATCCTGCCGATGCTTGTACCTCAGATGGCTCTATCGCATTGTCTCCACAATACGATGATCCTGCTAATCCGGGTAGATGGGAGTCAGCTACCGTTTCAATAACAAACAATGTAGCCAATATTGCTGCTTTGGCCTCAGGCAACTATACCCTGACCTATGTAGTCAATACACCAACTCCAGGATGTCCAGACAGAGTAGACCGCACACTTACTGTAGTTAAATCAAAAGTAGCGGGTACTCCTGCTGCGGATGAAGTTTGTAGCAATGACCCTGAAACCATTTCATTGGCCAACTTATTGACCGGTGAAGATGCAGGTGGTACATGGAAAGAGGTTTCTTCTAAACCTTCAACAGGTAATGCCTTCAATGCAAGTGCCGGAACATTTAACACTACTGGTCAGGCTGCTTCAACTTACCAGTTTGAATACTCGTTTAGTAATCAGGCTCCTTGTCCGGATGTAAAACAAGTAGTTACCATCAATGTAGTCAGTGCTCCAACAGCACAGGCTGGAAATCCGGATACAATTAGTTGTACCGTAGCGGAAGTTACAATAGGAGATCCAACAGACAACCAACCAAATGTTACCTACGAATGGACCCATGACGGAGGATTGCCTGTGCCAAATGCTGACAAAGCTACTTCTAAAGTAAATTTTGGAGGTAAGTTTACCATCAAAGTTACCAATACCATTACTGGTTGTTTCGCTACCGATGATGTAATCATAACCGTTGATCCAAACAAACCAACAGCTCAACTCAATGTTGAAGATGTGTCTTGTTTCAACGCCAAAGATGGCGCAATAGGCTTTATAGGAGTAACGGGAGGCAAAGCACCACTTCAATATTCTAAAGATGGAGGCGCAACCTTCCAGTCATCACCCAACTTTAACAATTTGAGTGGAGGCAACTACAACATGGTCATAAAAGACGCCAGCGGTTGTACCTTCCTTGAGCCAGTGAAAATCAACGAGCCTGGTCCATTCAGCATAAATTTGGGAGATGATGTTATCATTACTCTCGGAGAATCTGTACCACTTTCTTTGACAGGCCAAATTCCCGCTGGAGTTCAGACCATTCAATGGACAGCCACTGATACATCAGGGGTTCGCATTATCTGTGACCAACCGGTAGAAAACTGCGTTGAGTTTAACCTGACGCCACAGGTAAGTACTACCGTGTGTGCAAGAGTGGTTGACCAAAATGGTTGTGAGGCCGAAGATTGTAAAATCATCAACCTGCTCAAAGCCAGAAACGTAGTATTCTCCAACATCCTGCAATCAGGTAATCCCGGAGAAAATAAAACATTCTACGTAGAAAGCTCAAGTGTGGCATGGATCAACGAAATGAAGATCTATGACAGATGGGGCAATCTAATGTATTCAAGGGCCGACTTCCCTGCCAACGATCCTGCCTTTGGCTGGGATGGTACTTTTAATGGTAGAGAAGTGGTACCTGGTGTATATACCTGGGTGGTTGAACTCGAATACGAAGCTAAAGGATCAGGTGATCTGGAAGTGTTCTCAGGTGATGTGACTGTTTTGAAATAAGCACCTATTTAAATATAATGAAAAGGGGTTCAATTGAACCCCTTTTTTATTTTTAGTAACAACAAATCGAATTTGTAGATTAGTCTTCCGTCACCAGGTAAATGCCATTTTCTTCAATAGAAATCAATCTATCTTTATACAATTTTCCAATCCCTTTCTTGAAGTTCTTTTTACTCATATTAAGAGTACTCATGACCATTTCAGGTTCTGAGTGATCTCCCAAGGGTAGAAATCCTTTGTTATCGCGGAGTTTTTGGAGGATGATTTGAGAAACTTCATCCGATTTTTCGAGCGCATTGCTGGTGAGAGTCAGATCAATTTTACCATCTGGACGGATGTTTTTTACATACACATTAATTTTATCTCCCTGGTGCAGGGCTTTGAATACTTCATTGTGAAAGAGCAGGCCACTGTTGTTGTGGTTTATGATGATTTTATAGCCAAGGTCTGTTTTCTGCCAAACGATACCTTCATACAGGGTGTTTTCTTTAATAAGGGGAGGAACCTGGTCTACAAATCTGAAGATTTTAGAACTGCCGGTTATTCTTTCAGTAACAGGGTCTATGAAGATGTATGTTAAATAAGACTTACCTTCCTCCATCTTCACCTTTTGTTCTGCAAAGGGCACAAAAAGCTGTTTGGTAATGCCCCAATCAAGAAAGGCTCCAAATTCATTTACCTTCATTACTTTTAAAAATCCAAACTCGCCGGTTTGGGCAAGCGGTATTTCTGTTGTGGCGATGAGTTTTTCTGAGCTGTCCAAGTAAATAAAAACATCCACCTTGTCGCAGGCTTGCAATTCTGCAGCAGCATATTTGGCAGGCATTAATATATCACCATAATCCAGCCCATCTAAGTAATACCCAAAATCCACTTTTCTAAGCACGGTGAGGGTGTTGTATCTTCCTATTTCAAGCATTGTTAGAATTTTTTCTCATGCCACTTATTGGTTTTTAAATATATGATTACAAATATCATTATACCCAGCCAGTAAATAATTTCAGCCGACCAGGCAAAGTACAGATTTAACTTCAAAAATTTGATCACCATTATACTATAAATGGTATAGACAATGGTGAACAAAGTCTGAATCCAAAGGGCTGTTTTGGTGTGCCCGGTTCCGGTAAGTCCGTTAATAAAAATGGACCCAAAACTAAAAATTCCCAGAATTGGAAAAAGAATCCATAGGATGGCCTTGCTCTCTGATACCAATTGGTTTTCTGAACTGCCAAACAAAGGGTATAAAAAGAATTCAGGAAAAAGTAAGATGGGTAAGGTAATAGCAGATGTAGTAAGAAAACTCAACCAAGCTGTTTTTCGGATCAATGGAAAGACTGCTTGTCTTTTTTTGGTTCCAATAAAATTACTTACCATGGTATTGATTCCTGCAGAATAACCCCAGGCAGGAATCGATAGGATAAGGTAAATGTTTCGAATTAAATTTGAAATTTCAAGGTCTTTTGCACTGTTGTTCTCAATAAACGTAAAAAACAGAAAATAGGACCCTAATCCTAGTGCAGATTGTATAACAATGGGAAACGAGATACTAAAACACTCATAAATTCTCCTCAGATTGATCGATGTAAAATCAAGAAGATGATAAGTTTTGTATGCGCGTTTGTAAACAATGTAAGCTATAAAAACCATAAAGGCAATTACTTCCGACAAGGTACTGGCTAAGGCCGAACCGCCTATACCCATGGCGGGCGCACCCCACTTGCCAAATACAAAAACATAGTTCAAAACAATGTTGGAAATAGTAAGTACAAGGGTGTCAAATAAAATGATTTTGGGTTGTGCTATCCCCGTGTATAAAGCAATAAGAGCAACACCAAGGTAGCTGAAAAACACACCATAACTTCGATAATAGAGATACTCATAACAGTAGTCCAATATTTCTGTTGAGGATATGAGTAATTTTAAAAAATCGTAGCCAAATAAATGGATAAAACTAAAAATTGAGACTGCAAGTACAGCTTCAAACAAAACTAAAGCCTGAAAATACATGCCCAGGCTTTTCATGTCTTTTTCTCCGTATTTACGAGCTATAAAAATCTGGCCGCCTCGAGAAAAACCATAACCAATAGAAGCCAGGACCAAATAGAAGGCACCTATTACACCTACCGCTGCAAATTGAATGTGATCAAAATGATACAAAAAAACATTGTCTGACAAGACGATGATGTTTTGAGCGGCACTTCCCATCATAATGGGTAATGACAATCTGAAAATCTGACCGTAACTCGTGCCTAATCGCATTCGGAATGGTGTGTTTATTTTTGTTTGGCAACAAAATCATGCACCACCTGGTACATCTCTGTCATTTTAAAACTTTCATTGTTGCTGCTCAATACCCGGTCAAACCAAAACAGGGTGCTTGGCTTGCATTGCCCTAAGGCTTGATCCAATCCAGCTTTTGTCAGGTTGGGAATGGCAGTCTCAGATTTGTAGAAATGGGCAGCCAGGTGTTTCTTAATTCCTAAATTAAACCAACGATCCAGATCAGAGAATGAAAACAAATGTGTCTTTTCAACCCATTCCTCAATATTTCCGGTTTTTATATTGAATTTTTCAATTTTTCCTTTTATATAAGCTTGTCTGTCATTTTCATCTGGAGGATACACAAAAAGTGATGAATTAAAACGACCATACCTGAGCAATGCAGGATTAATATTCCAAATAGCGTTGGTGGCTGCTATAAGAATTATATTTTGATTGTAACGAAACATAGCATCCACCTCAATCAGCAGCTGGTGCAAATAGGTGTTTTGCAGGTCTTCTGCTCCGTTACCCAATAATTGGTCAACCTGATCAATAAAAATGGTGGCAGGCATATGCAGCCTGGCCATGTTGAAATAGAAAGGAATGATAAACTCGCGGCTTATACTTTGATTATTGCTGATTCTGTTCCAGTCAAATGGAATGACATCTATGTCCAATTCATAAGGTAGCAGGCTGATAGAAAATGATTTACCACACCCGGGAGGACCATATAACAAAATCGAACCGGAAGGCTCGAGCCCAAATCTGGATAGGGTTTCACCATCCAAATCCATATGAATGTACATTTCCTGAAGTTCATTTTTTAAATAGTCCTGCCCGGTCATTGCTCCAAAACCGGGTTCGATCTTGGGCAGAAACATCTGTTCCGGGTTGGTTATGAAATCAGGCATTTCCATTGGAGAATACTCATCAAATGGATCAAACTCATCTTTATCACCAAATCCTCCTTCTCCTTCTCTCGAGTCATCAAAATACTCTTCCTGATCATTGAGCACTGAATCTAGTTCTTCATCAAAATAAAAAGGATTGCGCTCCAAAATTTTATTGTACAACTCCTGAGCTTCTTTTAAAGAATTCTGCCTTAACAATGATTTAACCTGGAGCTCCAATATTTTTTCACTGGTAAGGTTGCGGGCTGAAAGCTCCTCTGCAATAACAATCACAGCTGAATAATTACCCTTGGCAAAATATAGTTCAATCAGACCTTGTTTTGCCTTGATATTTTCTGGATCCAGTTTTAAAACATGATGATAGTTCTTCTCGCTTTCATCATATTCTTTGATCTTAAAAAGTTTTAGCGCATATGAAAGTCTCAATGCTATGTTGTCCGGCGCACGATTGATGGCCTCTTTGAGTATTCTTAAATCATTTTTGTTCATGCCCTGATATCCAAATTTAAGAAGTTTTGTAATGACAATTCTCTTTTGTGAAGAATTGCTTTGGGTGGATTTTGGATTATAGCCAAGGTGGCATTAATCTGTTCCACGGTTCGGTAATGTATATTTTTGTGGAAGGTAGAAACGTTTCTGTTATCGAATCTAACTTTTGATTTTTGCTGGGTAGCCTTTAAGAAATCTTCAAAATTTTGTTTTGTTTCAGTCAGCCCTTTCGTGTAAAAAGAAATTAAAAGTCTGTTGCCATTGATGGTGCTAAGGTCTTCCTCCAGATCCGTTGCATCATCATTTACTTCGGTTACCAAGTCAAAATAACGCCAGTCTGCCAAAGTAAACAATTGTTTTAAAACAGGAAAATGTTCCAACAAAAGCCTGCGTTGAAGCTTGACATCACAACTTTTATAAAAATAAAAATATTCCATGGACAGACGGGTAGGTAAGAGATTGTCTCTCAAATCGGCTTCATGTTTTTGGTATTGATGGATCTGACTGGTGTAGTCTCGATGCTTATCTGGGGTTATGCCCAGTTTTTCTAAAGTCAAATAAATTTTTTTCCAGTACCCATCCAATTGTTTTTCCTGCAAGATCCAAACAGATTCCAAATAGGCATCCAAATCGTATATCCGGGCCTGAAGTTCGACTAACTGTTCATGAAACTTTTTTAGGTCACTTGTCGATGCACCACTCATTCTATAAAGTTCATGAAATGCCCTGTATTCAAATAGTTGTTCAATCTTATCCCTTAACGCGTCATGCATAACTTTGGCGGTAGTCTTTCAACAAAAATACTGAATTTGTGCCATACACATCCGCTTTTAAACGTCTAATGTACACCTTAGGACTTAATGTTTTGTTTAATAAAGGATTAAGTGGTCAAAAATCAACTGAACTTTCGCAGTACTCGTGAAAACTCATGGATTACGATACCACCACAAACCGCCACATTTAAAGAGTGTTTAGTGCCATATTGCTTTATTTCTACGGCTTCATTCAGATGTCCAATTACTTCTTCTGAAATGCCATCCACTTCGTTTCCAAAAACAAGAGCGTAAGATTGGGTCATGCTCATTTCAAGGTTTACCAGCGATTTAGATTGATCCGTGTGCTCTACCCCTATGATATGATAACCTTTTTGAATTAAATGTTGAATGGCTTCTGTGGTTTTATCATAATAGTGCCAATCTACACTTTCGGTTGCACCAATGGCCGTTTTTTGTATCTCTTTGTGGGGTGGTATGGCAGTGATTCCACATAGATATAGAGCCGAGATTCCAAAAGCATCACTTGTACGAAAAAAAGAACCCACATTTAATGCCGACCTGACATTGTCCAAAACTACTACTACCGGCAATTTCGGAATTTCTTTGTGAGACGCCAAATCAGGTCTGCCTAGTTCATCCGACAACAGTTTTTGCATATCAGCTATTCTTCTGCTTTCTGTAGTCCAAAGCTGCCTTTACAAAGGCAACAAAGAGTGGATGAGGGTTCTCAACAGTACTTTTGAGTTCAGGATGAAACTGAACACCCACAAAATAAGGATGATTGGTGAGCTCTACGATTTCAACCAATCCGGTGTCAGGATTTATACCTGATGCTACCAGACCGGCAGTTTCAAATCTTGCCAGAAAGTCATTATTAAATTCGTAGCGATGGCGGTGCCTTTCTTCGACAATCTGTTTGCCATAAATTTTGTGAGCCAGACTCCCTTTAGCTAATTTGCATTTATAGGAGCCCAATCGCATGGTACCTCCTTTGTTGGAAATGGCAATTTGGTCGGGCATCAGATGTATGATAGGGTTGCCGGTTTTAGGATTTACTTCGGTAGATGCGGCGTCTTTGATCTTTAGCACGTTCTTACCAAATTCAACAGCAGCGCACTGCATGCCAAGGCAGATGCCAAAAAAAGGAATCTTCTTTTCACGAACCAATCTGACAGCTTCTATCTTGCCTTGTATGCCCCTTTCACCAAATCCAGGTGCAACCAGGATTCCATCATAGCCTTGCAAAGTGGCAACTACGTTTTCCACTTCCAGTTTTTCTGAGTGGATTGGCGTAATTCTCACTTTACATTCATTCACCGCTCCTGCATGAATAAATGATTCATAAATAGATTTATAGGCATCAGGCAGTTCATTGTACTTACCTACCAAAGCAATCTCTACCTCACGGGTAGGATTTTTTAATTTCCCCAGGAATTCTTTCCAGGCAGTGAGGTCCGGCTCGTTTTTGTGTTTCATGTTGAGCCTCTTCAATACCGTACGATCCAGCTTTTCTTTGAGCATCAAAATAGGAACATCGTAAATGGTTGGAGCATCAATGGCTTCGATAACGGCCTCTTTCTCTACGTTGCAGAAAAGAGCCAGTTTTTCTCTGATTTCCTTGCTCAGTGAATGTTCCGTTCGACACACCAGGATATCAGGCTGTATACCTGTTTGGAGCAATTCCTTTACGGAGTGCTGTGTAGGTTTGGTCTTAAGCTCTTTGGCAGCACTGAGGTAAGGAATAAGTGTGAGGTGGATAACCAGTGAGTTATCAGCACCCAGGTCTCTTCTGAGTTGCCTGATAGCCTCCAGATAAGGTAGACTTTCAATATCACCTACGGTGCCCCCAATTTCAGTGATAATTAGTTCATGGCTGCCGTCGCTATCAAGCAATCTCATCCTCCTTTTGATCTCATCTGTAATATGAGGTATCACCTGAACCGTTTTACCAAGATAGTCGCCTGCCCGCTCTTTATTAATCACGGTTTGATAGATCCTGCCCGTTGTAACATTGTTGGCACTTGAGGTCGGCGTATTTAAAAAACGCTCATAATGGCCCAAGTCCAAATCGGTTTCTGCACCGTCATCGGTAACGTAACATTCTCCATGCTCGTATGGATTTAACGTTCCCGGATCTATATTGATGTAGGGATCAAATTTTTGGATGGTTACTCTGAAGCCTCTGGCTTGTAGTAATTTTGCAAGGGATGCGGCTATGATGCCTTTTCCCAATGAGGAAGTTACGCCGCCCGTAACGAAGATGTATTTTGTCATCGACTGGTTGTGTTCATTACGGGATGCAAAGCTAAGGATTTTTCTTCAACATGGCTTTTAAAATTGCCAAACTAAGTTCCTTTTTTTTACTTTTCACCCAATTTTTTTTCTCGCAAGTTAATTCGAGGTAATGTTTATTTCGAACCTGAATATTGTATTATCTTTACACAAAATTTTATTCTGTGACTTTACAAAATTCCATCATTGCTCCTTCGGTGCTGGCTGCCGATTTTTCCAGATTGGGTGAAGAAATTCAAATGGTCAATGAATCCGAAGCTGATTGGCTACACGTTGATGTCATGGATGGCAAGTTTGTACCTAATATCAGTTTCGGTCAGGAAATCGTGGCAACTATGTCACGTTTATGCACAAAGCCACTCGACGTCCATCTCATGATCGTTGACCCGGATCGATACATCGATGATTTTAAAAAATGTGGAGCCAGTGTACTCACCGTCCACGCGGAAGCCTGTACCCACCTGCACAGAACCATACAGGCTATCAAAGCTGCCGGTATGAAGGCTGGGGTTGCTTTGAATCCACACACCAATGTTTTGGTCATTGAAGATGTGCTGGAGGAACTTGATTTGGTTTGCCTTATGTCGGTAAACCCTGGTTTTGGAGGCCAGAAATTTATTTATAGGGTCTTACACAAGGTAGAAACCCTGCGAAAAATGGCTGACGAAAGGAATGTTGACCTTATGATTGAAATTGATGGTGGTGTAGGTCTTCATAATGCCGAGAGTTTGCTGCAAAAAGGGGCCAATGTTTTGGTGGCAGGAAAT
Organism: Saprospiraceae bacterium; assembly: GCA_017987975.1. GTDB lineage: Bacteria > Bacteroidota > Bacteroidia > Chitinophagales > Saprospiraceae > JADKBO01. The sequence continues at coordinate 27,321 of JAGNSQ010000019.1, read as the reverse complement.
GCTGTTTTTAAAGATCCGAACCCAAAAGGAGTCATTAGCAGTCTCAAAAATATTTCTGCCCAACGCACGTTTTAACTATACTACAACTATTTCCTTTGTTTAGATTTCCAGCTTTAATCTTCTTCCTTTTTTTATCCACAATAGTGGTGTCGCAGGCAACTCTTTTTGGGGTAGTTAGAGATGGTAGCTCACAGTTGCCCATCGAATTTGCAGAGGTTTTTACGGAAGGAGGGAAGTTTCAAACCACTTCTGATTCTTTAGGAAATTTTTTGCTTGATCTACCTGAAAACGAAGGATTTATTGTTAAATTTTACCGATTGGGTTACCAGGCTGTCGAATATAAAGTACCTGCCATGAGCCTGGGTACTAAGAGATACTTAACTGTTATTCTGCAACCTCAGTCAAGCGATCTCGATATTACCATCACTGCTTCCAGAATTGAAGATGCGGGTGTGGTCAGGGAGTCTGTTTCTGAATTCAAAATCTTGCCAACAGCCTCGGGTAATTTTGAAGCAGTTTTGCCTTCCATTGCGCTGGGCGTCAACTCCGGTAGTGGGGGAGAACTTAGCTCACAATACAATGTTAGAGGGGGCAACTATGATGAAAACATGGTTTACATCAATGATTTTGAAGTATTCAGACCCCAATTGATCAGGGCGGGTCAACAGGAAGGATTGAGTTTTCCCAATATTGACCTAATCAGGGACATCACTTTTTCAAGTGGCGGATATGAAGCCAGATACGGCAATAAAATGTCGAGTGTTTTGGATATTCGATACAAAAGACCTGATACATTTAAAAGCAGCGTTTCGGCTAGCCTGCTAGGGGCTTCTGCCCACTTGGAGGGTAGTAAAAGATTAGGCCCAAATGCTTATCATAAATTGAGGTACCTGGTTGGAGCAAGATATAAAACAAATAAATACCTGCTAGGCTCACTCGATGTAAAAGGAGAGTACTTGCCCGATTTTGCCGATGTTCAGGCCTATCTTACTTATCAGCTTAATCAAAATCTCCAACTTGGTTTTCTGGCTAATTACAACGCCGCTATTTTCAACTTTATCCCTGCTACCAGAAGCACAACGCTGGGACTGATCACCAATACACTTCGATTCAGCACTGCCTATGAAGGGGCTGAAAAAGATAAGTTCATTCACGGACTCGCAGGTTTGTCGCTCAATTTTGTTCCTGAAACACGCGATCGACCTTATTTTATTAAATGGATGGCCTCCCGATATTCCAGCTCGGAACAGGAAAATTTTGATATTCTTGGTTACTACCGATTGGCACAAATAGAATCTAATTTGGGTGCTGATAATTTTGGAGAAGAGGTAGCTGTATTGGGAACAGGAACCCAACATAGATTTGCCCGCAACTATCTGTACACAGAAATTTACAATACAGAATTAAGAGCAGGTTTTGATCTTGGTGAAAAAGGCAATAGTCATTATCTTGAAGCGGGCGTTAAATACCAGCATGAATCCTACGACGATGACTTAAACGAATGGGAGCGGATTGATTCAGCCGGTTATTCATTGCCATACAGTGGATCTTCTATTGTATTATCTCAATATCTGAAAACAGCCAATAGATTGCGCAATGAAAAGGTTGAAATGTATGTGCACAACAGTCACGAGCGAAATGTAGGACAAGGTACCTTTAAGCTCAATTCAGGTGTTCGCGTGAGTCATTTGGACCTGGGTGATGAATGGCTGGTAAGCCCAAGGGTAAGTCTGCACTGGCGCCCTGCACACAATCCCAGAAACCTTTCCTGGAAGCTGGCTTGGGGTATTTATCATCAGGCAGCTCAATATCGGGAATTCAGAAATCCAGTAGGAGAACTCAATACAGCCTTAAAAGCCCAACGGGCACAGCATTTTGTTGCCGGCCTCGATCTGGATTTTCCATGGTCTAGAATTAGTAAAAAACCTTTTAGGTTGATAGCAGAAATGTATTATAAAAAATTTGATCGACTGGTTTCCTATGATGTTGATAACGTTCGCATTGCTTACTCGGGTACAAATAATGCATCAGGATATGCAGCGGGCATTGATCTTAGAGTCAATGGAGAATTTGTACCGGATGCTGAGTCATGGATCAATCTTTCTTTTCTTACCGCACGCGAAAAGTTGGAAGGAGTCACGCACTTGCGCTTTCAGGATACTTCAGCAGTAGCCGTCAGTACTGTGCCAAGACCAACGGATCGACTTGCTTCAGTCAATATTTTTTTTCAGGATTATTTGCCCTCTAATAAGAACTTTAAGGCCAATATCTCTTATTCTTTTGCAACCGGTCTTCCATTTGGCACCAAAGATGATAATCTAGTATATAGGAATGTTTTCCGCTACAAAATATACCAGCGTCTTGATATCGGTTTTTCTTTGTTACTTTGGGATGAAAAAAAGAGAAAAGAAAAGCCTCACCACTTCCTCAGTTTTTCAAAAGCTTCGTGGCTTAGCCTGGAGGTGTTCAACATCATGGGAGTGGTCAACACAGCTTCTGTTACCTGGATTAAAACCATTACCAATGCCCAATATGCCATCAACAATAACCTTACTTCCAGGAGGGTAAATCTAAGATTTAGAATAGATTTTTAAGCAATCAATGGTCAGCAGGGTAGTGGGCTTTCTTCTTTTCGAGGTAGTCGGTATATTGCACAGATCCCAACCTTAGCCTCATATTAATCCCACTTTTTTGATATATTTTTTCTTCCATTGCGCAAAAGAATGGAAGCGAGATAGGTCTTTGTGTGGATCTGATGCCCTTAATGTTTAGGGTGTCCAGACTTCTGATGCTGGGCTTAAAATAACGCTGTAGCTCCTTTGATTGCGCACTTGATAAAAGAGGGATTGCCAAAAAGAAACTAAAGATCAGGATTTTTACGACTACCTTCATAGAGTTCAAATTTATAGAATCCCGACTCAATATCACCATTGAGGAGAGATATTTTTTTGCCCGGCTTTAAACCTACTCTTTTCAGGGCGTCAATATTACCACCTATGATCCATGCCGTGGTATCCGGATAAGATTTTTTTAAGGTATCGCCTATGGATGCGTAAAATTGGAGGATATCCTCTTCTTTCAATCGAGTATCGTACGGAGGATTGGTAATGATAAAAATCCCAGATTTTCCGGGAGTTTGAAAGAAATCGCTACGCTGTACCTGGATGTAGTTTTCAAGATTAGCTTCTGCCACATTGGTTTGGGTAGCATTGACACAACGCAACGACTTGTCCAAACCGCTGATGGAAGGAATTTTTTCCATGTGAATAGCAGATTTAGCTTCTTCCTGTACTTGGTCCCACAGGGCTTTGTCGTATGATTGCCAATTTTGAAAGCAGTACTTTCTATCCGGGCTTTGCGGTGGGATGTTGCCGGCTATGTGGGCAGCTTCTATCAACAATGTACCTGAGCCACACATAGGATCAAAGAGAGGTGTTTTTTTATCCCAGCCAGAAAGCAAAATCATGCCGGCTGCTAAGACCTCATTCAAAGGAGCTTCTACTGGGTAGACCCTGTACCCTCTTTGGTGAAGCGAACTTCCACTGGCATCGAGCAATACAGTTAGTATATTTTGTCTGATGTGGATGACAATAGAAATGTCGGGCGTTACCGGATTGACAAAAGGACGTTTGCCCGTAAGTTCGCGGAAACGATCTGCAATGGCATCTTTACTCTTTAAGCCTGCATATTGAGAGTGTCTGAAAATATCAGAATGAACGACACTATCTACGGCAAAGCTTTGGTTGAGATGAAAGATGTTTTCCCAGGCGATGTCTTTCACTGCAGCATAAAGTTGGTTTTCATTGTTGACGACCACTTCGATCAACGGCACCATTACTTTGATGGCGGTGCGGAGCAGGCAATTGGCAGCATACATCTGTTTTTGAGTGGCTTCACATGCTACAGCTCTTTTAAGAGGTGTGATTTCAGTGCAGCCCATTTCCACAAGTTCCTCCGCCAATGCGGGTTCAAGTCCTTGAAGGGTGCGAACAATGATTTTCATTTAAAAAGGAAAAAGAAGGTGAAAATAAAGGGCAAAAAAAAAGCCTGCTTAGCAGGCTTTTATCTTTTGAGATTAATTAACTGAGGGTAGTACACTGACAAAGGTTCTGTTTTTGAATCCTTTTTTATATACTACTGTTCCGTTAACCAGGGCATGGAGGGTAAAATCTTTACCGATACCTACATTGGTAGCAGGATGAAATCTAGTTCCACGCTGTCTGACAATGATGTTGCCTGCTGTTGCAGCCTGACCACCAAATATTTTAACCCCTAATCTTTTACTTTTACTATCCCGTCCGTTATCCGAACTACCTACTCCTTTCTTGTGAGCCATGATCTGTTGTTTAAGTGATTAAAATTATAAGTTGATGGAATCAATTTTGATCTTAGTGAAGCTTTGACGGTGACCGTTTTTCTTCCTGTAACCTTTTCTACGTTTTTTCTTAAAAACGATGACTTTGTCACCCTTTTGGTGACCTAAAACGGTAGCTTGTACAGAAGCTCCGCTCACTACCGGCGTGCCTACAGTCGTTCCAGAATCTGAAAAGGTCATCAAAACCTGATCAAATTTAACGGAATCGCCTGCATTAGCTTCAAGCTGGTGGACAAAGATCTCCTGATCCTTGCTTACTTTAAATTGCTGACCAGCTATGTTTACGATTGCTAGCATATATGCAGTTAATTAATGAGTTAAATAATTTTGAGGTGCAAAGATAACTTTAATATTTCATTCAAACAAGCTGTAAATCAATTATTTATTGGATAGAAATGCCTGTTAAAAGTTCGAAATAATCGAATAAAATTTAAATTCTATCCGAAATTAAATTTTGAATTAAAAGCCGATGCTGCTTTTTTGTTCTTTAATATCCTTGCCAATGCGGATCATCCTGAGTACTGTTTGTGCCGCTTCATCTCCTTTGTTGCCATATTTTCCCCCGGCTCTGTCCAAAGCCTGTTGTTCATTTTCAACGGTTAGTAAGCCGAAAGTAACAGGCTTTCCACTGACAAGTGATAATTGCATGATGCCCTGTGAAACAGCAGCATTGATGTATTCATCATGGCGTGTATCGCCCTTGATCACGCACCCCAAACAAACCAATCCATCCAGTTTTTCTTTTCCGGCCAGCATCTTTGCTCCTAAGGGGAGTTCAAATGCCCCGGGTACCCACAAAACGTGAATATTGGATTCAGGTACACCCGCGGCTAACAAGGTAGTCTTGCAACCTTCCAGTAATGCACCTGTAATTGGTTCATTCCATTCTGAAACTACTATACCAATTTGGAACGAGCTGTAATCCACCTCTCTTTCCAACCTGTCTTTTGATAAATTTTTATTTTTTTCCATTTTATTCATTTAAACAATCCATAACATGATTGGTTTTTAAAAACAAAAAGAGGTAAGAATTTTGTTCTTACCTCTTTACATTCAATGGGTTATGTGGTGTTATTTTTCTAATCTAGCTACAAATTTTTCAGCTTCCTTGGCCTCAATTGAAGTTGGGTACTTATCAACAATGGTTTTAAAGGATTTTAAAGCTTCATCGTTCTTTTTCTGCGCAAATTGAAGCAAGCCCAGTTTGTTGAAATAAAACGGAGCATTAAAATCGTCATCTGCCGAATTAGCTGCTTTTTCGTAAAAATTGGCTGCCTTATCAAGATCACCCAATTCTGCATGAGCATCTCCCAGAGATCCAAATTTTACCGCGGGCGTAATATCATCTCCCGGAGAATAATCTTCCAGGTATTCAATGGCCTCATCATATTTACCTAAATTCAAATTGCAGATACCTGCGTACAACTTAGCAGTATTGGCTGCTTTTGTGCCACCATAATTGTCAGCAATTGAAGCAAAACCCTCAGCTCCTCCACCCGGGTTGTCAAGTGCAGAGGCAAATGAATCTCTGGCAAATTGCATTTCGGCCTGATACATGGCATCAACAGCTGCTTTTTCTTTGGGTTCTACATAGGCATATTTATAAGCCAGATACCCGCCAACCAGCAATACAAGGCCAGTCATAACACTTAGGATTAATTTTTGGTGTTTCACATAAAAGTCCTGAGCATGCTCCTTTACTTCTACTATGTTTACAATTTCATCGCTCAGGTTTTCTGTACCCTGACTCGGACGAACAGTCTGTTTTCTTTGAGGAATGTTCCTTCTGGTTGACATCTTTTCTATTCAGTTTTGTGAAAAAACGCTGCAAAATTAGGAAAATCCCCTGACATAATGCTTTAATCTTTGGTAAATATTTTAAATAAGCCATCCTTCGGAAGGCTTTGTTCCTCAGTTTGATAAATATTTGCAAAATATCGATGTGTACATTTTAGCTTCATTTACTCTTTTTTGACACTTTTTTGACGCACCTTGGACATATTCCCATCATTTTGGCTTAAAAATATTTTTTTAGCTTAATTTAGCTCCTTATCCTACTTAAAATAATATGGTTTCTGTAAGGTATTGGAACTTTTTACTGCTTGCAATCATTCATCGATGGATGTATCCATTTTTGTTTGCAGTAAAAAAAACTGTACTTACCCTCTTTATTTTAGGTTTGTGCAATTCTTGCCTATGGGCTCAATCAGCACAACTGGTTCAGGAAATTAACAAAATCATCCAATATGACTCAGATGTGAGTTATGACCTTACCCCCGGTTTTGTAGTTGGCATCCTGGATGGAGATTCTAGTTATTTATTATCTTTTGGGAAAGTAGCGGGCACCAAAAATGAACCCTTACCGGTTAATGCCGTATTTGAAACAGGGAGTGTTTCGAAAGCACTTACATCTTTATTGATGTTTACCCTCGAAGCAAAAGGAATTCTTAAATTATCAGATAAGGTAAATGGTTTTTTACCTACTGAATTTCAGAATCCAAGGCTCCAAAATCTCACACTCCTCGATTTGCTCAACCATACAGCTCACTTTCCCCGAAGGCCCTCGGGCTTTGGTGAGTTTGAAGAGGATCCTCAAAATCCCTATCAATTTTACAACAAACAAAATCTACTTAAATATTATTCTCGGTATGTACCCATTAAAGGCATGTCAGATTTTAGCTATTCCCACATCAATTATGCCCTCTTAGAAATAGTAATTGAATCTGCTACTGGTCTCACATATGGAGATGCTCTTGATGGATTTGTTCTACAACCTCTCGGCATGGCCAACAGTTTTGTGGATTTCAGAGAGCAAAAAAAAGATGTAGTAACGGCGGGCATAGATAGATCTCTTACGGCTGCAGAACCATGGATATTTGAATCTTTTTCGGCCAGTGAGGGATTCAAAACAACCGCTGCAGATTTGCTTTCTTTTGCTAAACCATTTTTAGGACTTTCCGGTTCTCAAATGGACATTTATGCTCCCGGAATTCTGGGTTCTGAGCACCCTTCCTATAATGAAAAACTATATTATTCTTCAGGATGGCATGGCATTAAAATCAATAAAAAAACAAAGGCTTTGATCAATAATGGCAACACCAGCGGACACAGCGCCTTTATAGGCATGGTGCCTGAAAACAGGACCGCTGTTGTCGTGCTTTCTAATTCGGCTTTTGGCACAAAAGATCTTGGCCTGCTCATTTTAAGGATGATCAATTACAACTGGAAAAGGAAACCTCAATAGATATGTCTGATAAGCCCAAAGTGGTGAAAATTTCATGGGAAGACCTACAAGACATGGGCAACCCGCAAAATGCCCCCGAAATTGTAGAAGAACAGGATGATAAAAGCAATTATTTTAAGACGCCGATCAAAGTGCACTACGAACGCAAAGGCCGTGGAGGAAAGGAAGCTATAGTCATTCGGGGACTCGAACTTATTGACGAAGGCATTTTGGAGGAAACCTGTAAAAAAATAAAATCAAAATTGGGCGTTGGTGGCGCCGTTAAAGAAGGGGAAATCATTGTCCAGGGTAACCAGCGGGATAAAGTAGTTTCCATTTTATCAGAAATGGGGTTTCGGCAAATTAAAAAAGCCGGGGGTTAATCCTTATCGCCTTTGATCGCCATCGGGAGGCTTACTCAATCGATTTAACAAAAAAAGAGGCTCTTCGGCAATGGAACCTTCCATTCGGTTGGCTAGATAATGTCCAACAGCCGCCCCCAATTTATATCCATGCCCGGATCCGCCACCTGCTACCCAAATGTTTTTGTGTCCGGGAAGGGTATCTATGATTAGGTGGGCGTCAATGGTGTTTTCATATTGACATACCCTGGATTGTAAAAGAGGGGCTCCGGCCATGAACGGAAATCGTTGTTCCATAAATTGACGGGCCTGTTCCAAATTTTTCAGATCGATGATTCTTTCTCCTGACCCGGGATCAAATTCTGGTCCCACCACATCTCTACCTACCTTAAATCCAAAACCTGCCGTGGTTGGGTCTGATGCCGGAATGCCGTAGTACATCACATCTTCCTCAAGAGTAGCAAAGTCACACCACACAGGAAGATTGTTGTTAAAAGGTAAAAAAGACGGCATACCAAAATAGAATAGGTCTTGTTTACTAGGGAGGATTACGCCCCCCAATACCTGTGGTAAAATCTGCGAGATCCAAGGCCCTGTAGCAAATACAAAGGCATCTGCTTCGAGATGGCTGCCATCTTCCAATTCAATCTCAGAAAGGGTTGAAGGCAATTGTTGAAGGGTTGTGACATTTTTTTGGAGGTAATTACCCCCTTCTGATATGAATTGTTTTACAACTGCCTCACATCCTGCCCGAGCCCGCAAATATCCTCCTCCTTTTTCAAGTACACTGTACTGGATACCTTTTGTTGAAATCATCGGAAACTGATTCGTCAATGATGCATTTTCTATTTCATCAAATGCAACTTTCCATTTTATTAAATGTCCTTTGGCTGCCAGCCATCTGCTTTCATCGCGACCAATAAAATTGATCACACCGGTGCGATAAAAATATTTTTCTCCAAATAATATTTCGTTATCTTCCCACAATTGCATGGATTGCAGGGTTAGTTGGGTATAGACTTCATCTTTGTACAAGGCTCGGATCACCCTGCTTTCGTCACCCGAACTAGATCGTGCGTTGGCTGGACCATAGCCATCCAAAAGTAGCACCTGATGGTTCTTTCTTCGCAACAGCAAAGCTATCCATCCTCCAAACGCACCTGCACCAACAACAATAATTTTCATGTATTTGCGGATTTTAATGAGTAAAATCTTTAAAAGCGCTGTGTTTGTCTCCACAAAATACAAATCATAGACAAATATGAGCACAATGGCCAAATATTATTAAAATTTATATCTATCTTTGCACAAGTAAATTTTAAACCGGACAGCTGTTTTAATATTGCTATTATGTTGAGTAGAAGAAGTGTTAGAATTAAAGTCATCCAATTGTTGTATAGCGTCTCGCGGGATGAGGATATTACGCGTGATGAACTTAAAAAGAGATATTGGAAAAGTATTGATACCAGTTTTGAACTGTTTTTGTACAATATCTATACCCTGTTACAGATAGCCAGCATTGCAGAGGAAGACAAAGACAAGAGGTCAACCAAATATCTTCCCTCAGAAGTAGATAAGGGCTTTGATGCAAAAATCTACCACAATCCAAGAATCCAAGACCTCGAGAAGAACAAAAACATCCAAAAGGTTTTTGATAAATACCATTTTAAAGAAAGGACAGACAAAGACATATTTAGAAAAATATACTACGATTTTCAAAAGCAGGATGCTTATCAGGAGTATATTTCTAAACCTACCACAGAAGATGACGACCTCGAAATGTTGTTGGAACTCTTCAGATATTGCCGACAGAGTCCAGATTACAACGAACTGATTGAAGATCAGTATGTTACGTGGGATGATGACAAGTCTTTGGTCATTGGGTCGATTAAAAAAGTATTAAAAGGCTTGCCATTTGATAAAGAAGACTTTTACAAAGAATACTATCCGGAGGAAGAATGTATCAAAGATTTTGGTGAATTTCTCCTTCTGCGAACTTTTGACATAGATAAAACGTTATTGGAGTACATTAGCCCTGTATTGACCAACTGGCATCACGATAGGGTTGCTGTTGTGGACATGATTATGTTGAAAATGGCTGTCGTAGAGTTTATGCACTGTGATTCAATCCCGGTTAAGGTAACCCTCAACGAATATGTTGAACTTTCCAAGGTTTACAGTACCTCCAAAAGTAAAGAGTTTATCAATGGAGTGCTGGATAAACTTCAGCATAATCTGACTGAAGAAGGGAAGATCTCAAAATCAGGGCGAGGGTTGGAAGAGTAATGCAACCTAATTCTTTTGTCCATGAACATCAAAACCATTTCTGCAGCTGCCCTGCTGATCGCAGTCTCCCAATTGGTCACAGGCCAGGATAAACTCCGCAATACGGTTATACTTTACAATGTGGTTCCCCTCAGGGTTGATCTCAACCAGGATGGTTCCATTAAAAATGTATATGGAGAAGACGTCAATTACCTTAGAGGTTATACCCTTGTGAAAAGGCAAAAACAGGAGGGCGAAACCAGTTATGGTGAAGGCGGACAGTACGAAAGGGTATCAGTGGAAGACTACGATTTGAAATTTAAAAACAACACTGCCCTCCTCACGCAGGAAATTGTAGCCTCTCTGGATAAAGCTTCTGAATCGGTATTTTTTAATGGGCACCGTATTCTCGTAAATGTGTATCCCACACCGGCCGACAATAAGAGTAAGACCTTGCTTAAAAACAGACTCAACGCTTGCCTTTCTTATCTTGAGATAAAGGGAGTGAAAAAGACTCAAATTGTAATCAACACTGAGGCATTACTGACCGAAGAGGAGTCCATCAAACTTACCTTTGTGAAGTAATGAGCGTTTACCTTTAAATTAGTGCCACATCAACATCTGCCAATAGAAGTGGTGACGTTGTTTTTGTTTAAATTTGCGAAAAAAATATATGGCTCAAACCACCTCGCACATTTTAATGATAAGACCCCGTCACTTTGGATTCAATGAGCAAACAGCACAAAACAATTCATTCCAAAACAAGAGGGAAGGTGCTGACGCCAATGATGTGGCGGCTACAGCGGTTGCTGAATTTGATCGTTTTGTCGATGTTCTCCGGTCGAAATTTATCAATGTCATTGTGGTTGAAGATACAGATCAACCCATAAAGCCAGATGCGGTCTTTCCCAATAATTGGGTAAGTTTTCATGAAGATGGCTTAGTGATGACCTATCCCATGTTTTCTGAAAACAGGAGAATAGAAAGAAGGGGTGACATCATTGAAGGGCTTAAATCACAATTTGAAGTTACTAAAGACTATACTTTTGAACACTACGAAGAAGAAGGCTTGTATTTGGAAGGTACAGGCAGCCTCATCCTGGATAGAGAAAATAAAATAGCCTATGCCAACCTAAGTCCACGGACAGATCTCAGATTGCTGGACAAGTGGTGTGTACTCACTGGTTATAAAAAAGTGTATTTTTTTGCAAAAGACCGCAATGGTAATGATATCTACCACACCAATGTTATGATGGCAATCGGACATAGCTTTTGTGTTATTTGTTTGGACTGTATACCTGAATCTCCGGAAAAAGAAAGATTGCAACAGAGCCTGTTGGATACGGAAAAGGAAATAATAACCATCTCTCTCGATCAGGTTGAGAAATTTGCAGGCAATATGTTGGAAGTTCAAAACAATGCAGGAACACATTATTTGGTGATGTCCTCTACTGCTTTTGCTTCACTTAGCTCAGATCAAAAGGAAAAGATCGAAAAGCATACAAATATCTTAGTAGGTGATATCCCGCTGATTGAAAACATAGGAGGCGGCAGCGTCCGATGCATGATGGCAGAAGTGTTTTTACCTGAAAAAAAATAATATGAGATACCTGTTTGTTTTCACTTTGATGATCTTCTTTTTCGGCAGCTGTACAACATATTCTCCGCTGATGAAAAGCGAGGAAAAAGGTGTATTTCTCAAAAAAAAGTACACATTCCAGAAAGAGACACTTCCATACAGAATTCTGTATCCTGGAGTAAAAAAGAGCCAATACCCACTCCTGATTTTTATGCATGGAGCGGGTGAAAGGGGTACTGACAATGAAAGACAACTCATCCATGGTCGCAAATGGCTGGAAGAAAACAACCCAAAATATCCGGCAGTCGTTTTATTACCCCAATGTCCAACCGAAGATTATTGGTCGAGTGTAGATCGAAACACCAATGCTGAAGGTGACCGAAAATTTGTGTTTAATGGCAAAGCGGCGACTCCCGCAATGCAAGCTACCCTTGCGCTCATTGATTCAATGGTTCAGCTGCCTTACATTGATAAAAATCGTATTTACGTGACTGGCTTATCAATGGGCGGAATGGCAACCTGGGAGATTCTATGGCGCAGGCCGGGACTTGTAGCAGCTGCTGCTCCTATCTGCGGTGGTGCTTACATTGAAAAGGCAGCAGAAATCGCTCGAACCAATTGTATTCGCATTTATCATGGTGCACAGGATAAGGTAGTAATACCCGAGCATTCCAGAAGCATTTTTGAAGCTCTTCAAAAGCAAGGAGCCAATGTAACATACAAAGAATATCCAAACGTGGAACACAATGCTTGGACTTACGTATTTCAGGAAGTCGACTTCTTTGAATGGATGTTTTCTTGCAGAAAAGAATAGTGTTTAAGTTCTGCCTATAGCTTTAAGTTCAAGATATTTGTTTAAACTATCTACACTTAAATTTTGTGGGGTGGTGAGAACACATTCTACCCCAAGTGACCTCAACCTCCTCTGAATGCGCATCTGGTCAACAGCCTGTTGTTCTGCCAATACTTGTTCATAGATTTCTCTTGAGGACTTAGTCTTTCTGTAAATTAATTCATTGACCCCGGTATTGGTAAACATGATAACAATAACAAGATGGCGGGTGGATAGTGAATGGATGTATTTTTCTTTTCGAAGATAACTTTCATAGTTGACAAAATGGGTATAAATAAATAAAACAGATCTTTGAGATAGATGCTGTAATGACCAGGAAGCCAATCTGGCGTGGTCTGCATTTTGTATTTCAGTATCCAGATGATATAATTTTTCAAGTATGTGGTGCAATGTAATTCTTGAACGGGAAGCTGCAACATGGGCAGAGACTACTTTGTCAAAACAAACCAATCCTGCCTTATCTCCCTTTTTAAGTACAATGTTGGAAAGCATTAAAGCAGAATTGATGGCATAGTCAAGCAAATACATGCCTTCAAACGGAAATTGCATCAATCTGCCCTTATCTACAACCTGATAAATATTTTGGCTTTTTTCTTCAGTATAATTGTTGACCATCAGTTCTCCCTGCCTTGCGCTTGCCCTCCAGTTAATTTGGCGTGGATCATCACCTAGATGGTACTTCTTGATTTGATCAAATTCCAATCCTACTCCTCTCCTTGGAAGTTTACGAAGTCCCCTTTCTGAGGTCTGGTTGCCAAAAGCAAGCAATTCATAACGCGACATTTGCAAGAAGGATGGATATACCGCATGTTCCTTCTGTGTGGGAAGTACAAACTTGCGTTCCCAAAGCTGCCATCTGGTACTGACATAAACAAGCGTATTGCCAAATTGATACTTACCTCTCATGACAGGTCTGAGGTGGTAGGTCCATTTTATTTCTTTGGGTCCCAATATTTTTTCTTTCCAAACCTGATTACGAATTTGAAATTGAAAAGGAAGTTCTTCCAACACTGTAATGTTTATCGCTTGATAATAGTAATTAGACAACTTTATCTCAATGGTGTTTTCATCCCCATTTGATAATCTGTCGGAAAGTATCCTAGAACCCGTGATTCCTCCGCCTGAACCATACAAGACATAAATTTCACGCAGTAAAAGTATAAGCCAACTACCTATAATAAGTAAACCAGCCCAGGGTGGAAAATCGAGGGCGAATGCAGTGACAAGTAAGATCACAGCAATGGCTAGGCCGTAGAGAAAATGGCTGCCAGGATATAGGCTCGAAAGAAATTTAATCATCGTGGCACTTCAACAGACTTGACTAGTTTTTTTACCAGATTGGGCATTCCTGCGCTATCCAGTTCTCTCTCAGCGCTTAGTATAAGCCTGTGCGACAATACGGGTAAACTCACTTCAACGATGTCCTCTGGTATCACAAAATCCCTGCCATCCAACAGGGCATGGGCTCTTGCTGATTTTAGCAAATAAATAGCAGCCCTTGGAGATGCTCCCAGCATAAAGTCTTTGGATTTACGACTGTTTTGTACGATGGCAGTAATGTAATGAATGAGTTTATCATCCACAGTGACCTGGTTAACCCATGATTGAAGCTTTTTGAGATCCTGAATATCCCATACTGCCTGCACCTGATCTATATCAGACAAGTCTTTTCCTTCCCTGAATTGCATCAGCAGCTGCGTTTCTTCTTCATGACTGGGGTAGGGAATGTCTATTTTAAGTTGAAATCTGTCAAGTTGTGCTTCCGGTAAGCGGTAGGTCCCTTCCATTTCAATTGGATTTTGTGTGGCAATCACCAAAAAAGGAAAAGTCAATAAGTATTGGGTACCGTCAACACTTACTTGTCGTTCTTCCATTACTTCAAAAAGTGCACTTTGAGTTCTGGCCGGTGCGCGGTTGATTTCATCAATCAGGATAAAATTACTAAAAATGGGACCTCTCCTGAATTCAAATTGCTGGTTTTGGGGGTTAAAGATGGAAGTGCCAAGGATGTCGGCAGGCATTAGATCGGGCGTAAACTGGATGCGACTAAACCCACATGCCAAAGTTTTTGCAATGCAGCGAGCCGTGGTTGTTTTTGCCAAGCCGGGGTTACCTTCCAACAAAATGTGGCCATTGCAAAGGAGTCCATTGGTAAGGTAACGCACCATCGTATGCTGACCTACGATGAATTTTGACACTTCATTAAAAAGGGCTTCGGTCTTTAGTTTTACAAAGTCTAAATCTATAGGATTGTTGTGAAGTTCCATGGTTCAAATTTGTGTAAATATATAGATAAAAATCAATTCAACTTAGCCCCTCCAGTCCGAAAAGATCCCTGTTTTTTGATTACATTTGCAGACTTAAAACAGTTAGAATGCAAAGGATAACAGTCATTGGTGCAGGAACAATGGGAAATGGAATTGCACATGTTTTCGCTCAAAATGGTTTTGATGTGAGCTTATGCGATATTCAACAAGCCAGTCTGGAAAAGGCAATCACTACAATAGCAGCCAACCTTGACAGAATGGTAAAAAAAGGCAGTCTTGATGAAACCGGCAAAACAGAAACTCTTCATAGAATTACGACCACCACGTCTGTGCAGGATGCGTGCGCCAATGCGGATCTGGTTGTTGAAGCTGCCACAGAAAATGTGGAATTAAAACTTCAGATTTTTAAACAAATGGATGCAGCAGCTCCCGGTCATTGCATTCTCGCTACCAATACAAGTTCTATTTCCATTACAAAAATTGCTTCTGTATCCCAACGACCCGATAAGGTGATTGGTATGCATTTTATGAACCCTGTGCCCATTATGAAGTTGGTTGAAGTGATCAGAGGTTATGCTACAAGCAATTTAGTTTGTGAAACCATCATGTCATTGTCCCATAAGATTGGCAAAACGCCGGTTGAAGTCAATGATTATCCTGGCTTTGTAGCTAATAGAATTCTAATGCCAATGATTAATGAAGCTATCTATAGCTTATTCGAAGGGGTGGCAGGGGTCAACGAAATCGATGAGGTGATGAAATTGGGTATGGCACATCCCATGGGGCCTTTAACCCTTGCTGATTTTATTGGCCTTGATGTTTGTTTGTCAATATTGCGCGTTTTACAAGACGGCTTTGGCAATCCTAAATATGCGCCTTGTCCTTTGCTGGTAAATATGGTAACGGCCGGCAAGTTGGGTAGAAAGTCAGGTGAAGGGTTTTATGACTATTCGAATAAAGAACAAGTGGTGGTAGCATCCACATTTAAAAGATAATTTTGCGCATTGCCATCCTTAGTTCCCGTTTTCCTTATCCTCTGGAAAGAGGGGATAAGTTGCGTCTTTTCCACCAATTGAAAGTGTTATCCAGGTTCCATGAAGTCTTTTTATATACGGTAAATGATGATATTCCTTCAAAAGAGGATATGGATGAGGTGAGCCTATACTGTCAAAAAATTGTAGTCTTTCAAAGCACTTGGCTTCAAAAAATGACGGGCTTAATTTATGCCCTCATAAATGGGTGGCCATTTCAATCGGGCTTGAACTTCAGCCCTAAATTTGAGAAACAGCTCAATCACGATTTGAAACAGCAGGGTATAGATGTGGTTTATTGTCAGCTGATACGAATGGCACCTTATGGCCAAAAGCTTTTTTTGCACAAGGTTCTCGATTATATGGATGCACTTGGTATGGGCATGGAAAAAAGGGCTGATCTTTCTTCCTGGCCTTTGCGTTGGCTCTACCGTTTGGAAGCAGGTAGGGTAAAAAAATATGAAAAATCCCTGTCATTGCACTTCAATGCTTTGAGTGTGATAACTCAGGCAGATGCGTTGGCCCTGGATTTACCGGCAGCTCATGCACCGCTCGAAATAGTAGCAAATGGAATTGACACCCACTATTTTGTGGCGGAAAAAAATTATAAACAATCTTATGATGTTGGCTTTGTGGGTAATCTCGGCTATTTGCCCAATATAGGTGCTGTACAATTTTTGGTGAACGAGATAAAACCCCTGTTTTTTAAGCAGCTGGGATATAATTTAAAAATACTGGTGTCGGGAGCCAGGCCAGCATCAGAAGTCATTGCACT
Organism: Saprospiraceae bacterium; assembly: GCA_017987975.1. Lineage (GTDB taxonomy): Bacteria > Bacteroidota > Bacteroidia > Chitinophagales > Saprospiraceae > JADKBO01. Next base: position 10,591 of record JAGNSQ010000019.1, on the reverse strand, counting down.
TTCTCGTGAGAACGTAGAGGTGGTTTCCTGGGTAGATGATATCAGAACTTCCTATTGGAAGATGAAAATTCTGGTAGCTCCCATTTTTTATGGAACGGGGCAGCAAAACAAAATCCTGGAGGCCATGGCTTGCGGCATTCCGGTTATTTGCTCTCCAGAAGTTGCTATCGGAGTAGGTGCCACCCACCAGCAAGAGCTTTTAGTGGCAGAAGATGCAGCCCAATTTGTTAAAGCAATTGACTTGTTGTTATCTGATCCTATCATTGGACAAAGACTGGTTGAAAAAGCCAGAGCCTTTGTTGAGCAACAGTATTCGTGGGAAAAAAACACATTAAAGTTATCTAACTTGCTGAATACCAAAGACATTGTGTAACCGAAATTTTATTTGGTCTTTAATATTTGAAAATCGGAATCAATACCAATAATGTGAAAAATCACGGTGTTCGCAGTATTTTATATTGTAGAATCTTCTAAATGTGATTTATTTATTGTTATTCTTAAAAAATGAAGGCAATTTCAATATTTAATTATGCAATTAGTTGGTAAACAATCATTTTGCCTAGGTTTAATTGCATGATTATATTTACCTTTATGACTGAAAATAATCAACATTTTTAAACCATGACGGTTACTTCCAATATGACAGCTGCTGAAAAAAACTCCATTCTGTTGGACACCATTGAGTCTGCTCTTGAAGACATGAAAAATGGAAAAGTTATCATTGTGGTGGATGATGAAGACAGGGAAAATGAGGGTGATTTTATCTGTTCTGCAGATAGTATTACTCCTGAAATCATCAATTTTATGGCCACCAATGGTAGAGGATTGATTTGTACCCCGATTGAAGAGGAAAGAGCAAAAGAGCTGGAACTTGCATTGATGGTAAGAGACAATACGGCCATGCACCACACAGCTTTTACCATTAGTATAGATCTTTTAGGTCATGGATGTACTACCGGAATTTCAGCATACGATAGAGCTACCGGCATCAAAGCCATTACTAACCCAGAAATTGAAGCCAAAGATTATGCGCGACCTGGGCATATCTTTCCTCTGATCGCCAAAAAAGGAGGAGTGCTCAGGCGAACCGGGCATACAGAAGCAGCCGTAGACTTATCAAGGCTCGCCGGCTTTTATCCAGCGGGGGTTTTGGTTGAAATCCTCAATGAAGATGGTACCATGGCCAGGCTACCTCAGCTCATAGAAGTTTCAAAAAGATTTGGACTGAAAATCATCAGTATTAAGGATTTGGTTGCCTATAGAATGCGCAATGAAACGCTGGTACAGCGTGAAATGCAAACTACCATGGAAACGCAATATGGGAAGTTTACGGTGACTGCTTATAAACAACTCACCAACGGTGATATCCATATCGCTCTTCACATGGGTGAAATTGATCCTACCTTTCCTACACTTGTACGGGTACACTCTCATGCTGAAACCGGTGACATTTTGGGTATGCTCTTTGATGGCTATGCTGAAACATTGAGTAAATCTCTTAAGTTGATTTCAGGTGAGCAAAATGGTGTTTTGTTGTACATGAGACATGGTGAAAAAAACGAAGAGTTGCTAAACAAACTGAAAACCCTTGACAATAACCCGGATAACAACCCCCTGCCATCGGAGGAGCAAAGAGATTTTGGGGTTGGTGCTCAAATATTGAGAGACCTGGGAGTACAAAAGATCAGACTGATATCCAATCACCCCAAAAAGAGGGTAGGGTTAATAGGATATGGACTTGAAATTGTTGAAAACATTTTTATTGACTAATTAAAAACCAAATCAAATAACAACATGAATCTTTTTATACTACAAGCAGGAGGGAGTTCAATGACATCATTGCTGATGATGGGTGTTCTCTTTGTAATCATGTATTTCTTTTTTCTTCGTCCGCAAATCAAACGTCAGAAGGAACAGAATCTATTTCAGGTAGGTTTGAAGAAGGGAGACGAGGTAGTAACCTCAAGTGGAATTATCGGTCAAATCACCAAAGTAGAAGAAAACGAAATTACACTGCAGGTAGATCCTAAAACTTTCCTGCGATTTACCAAAGGCGCCATCAGTAAAGAAATGACAGACGCTTTTTCAAAATTGCCAAAACCTGCAGCAAACTAAGTGATTAAGTAATAGGGTTAGTGTGGATGAGCTTTTGCCTCTCCACCTGACTTACTACGGTTGAATTTATAATACCTGAACTTGAAATTCTGATGAAAACCAGAGTATTGCCTCTTGGTTAAAGCACTTCCAGAAAATAGACGTCGGTAGCATTGCGTTGCAAGCCCCGTGCTTCAAAAGCACCTGCTTCATTGTCACAAACTTCTATGAAATCAAAGACGGTACAGCTTTTGGGGAGTCCTGAAAAGATAAGGGTAAAATGAAATTTTTCACCGGGAAAGCAGGGCATCCAATTGGGATACAAACAGATGTTTTCTACATGAACCAAGTCGCTTCTGTGACTGGAATGCTTGTCAAACAAATAAGTTGTTGGCCATATTCTTATGTTCATAAAGGTATGCATTGGGGTATTGTACAGGATATGTAAAACAACCTGACCCGCTTTCTCCGTTTCATTGGTTAGTTCTGCCAGGATTTCCGGATCTATTTGAATATTGGGCTCAGTTAAGATGTGCAGGCTCATGAAGGATCCAGTTTTTGAAATAAATCCGGCCTCCTTTCTTTGGTTCTGGCAATCGACATTTCAGTTCTCCATTCATCGATCCTGGCATCGTTTCCACTAAGTAAAACATCAGGTACTTTATGTCCCTTAAATGTTGATGGTCGGGTATAAATGGGAGGCGCCAATAAATCGTCCTGAAAGGTATCCAATAATGCAGATGCTTCATCATTGAGCACCCCCGGGATAAGTCTGCCAATGGCATCTACTACGATAGCTGCCGCCAATTCTCCTCCTGAAAGTACGTAGTCACCCACCGATATTTCTCGGGTAACATGGATTTGCCGGATGCGGTCATCAATTCCTTTGTAATGCCCACAGATAATCATCAGATTTTCTTTTAAAGACAATTGATTGGCCATTGCTTGTTGAAATGTAGCGCCATCAGGGGTCATATAAATTATATCGTCATAATCTCGATCTGCTTTTAACTCCGAGATTAGATTGTCAATGGGCTCACACATCATTACCATACCGGCGCCGCCACCGTATTGGTAGTCATCAATTTGTCTGTTTTTGCCTACGCCATAGGCTCTTAGGTCATGTACCTTTACAAACAACAAGCCCCTTTCCTCAGCCCGTTTTAATATAGAATGAGAGAAGGGACTCGTCAAAAGTTCCGGTACGGCCGATATGATGTCGATCCGCATGGAAAAATAATTATTCGTTAATGCCCAATAATTCTACTTCGAATATGAGGGTGGCATATGGGGGAATAGATGCGCCGGCTCCTCTTTCGCCATAAGCCATATTATAGGGTAGGAATATGCGCCATTTATCACCAACAGACATCAATTGAAGTGATTCCTGCCATCCTTTGATTACCTGGCCTAGACCAAAACTGATGGGTTCTCCTCTTTGGACACTGGAATCAAAAACTTTACCATCGATCAAGGTACCGTGGTAATGAGTTTTTACCTTATCTGTCAATTTAGGTTTCGGACCACCTGCAGGACCTGAAGCCAAAACTTCGTACTGAATTCCATTTGGTAGACTGATTACTCCCGGTTTTTTACTGTTTGCCGCCAGGAAATCGGCCCCAACTTTAATATTCATATCTGTTTTAAATTTTGTCATAATAGATTTTGCTGCAGCTGCATCCATACTTCCTTTTCCTGCAAGATGATCGTCAATGGCTTTAATTAATAAAGCTTTGTCATAATTTTGGAAACCGGCACTTTTAAGATCTTCGCCAAGGGTAATTCCTAAGGCATAGGTAACTTTACTTTTTTCATCCGTCAAATCCTGGGCTAAGGCCATAGAAGCATAGAACAAAAAGGCTGCGACTAATAATTTGTCAAATTTCATGAATTTCATTTTTGTTTTAAGTATTTAAACAGCTGAAGCACAACAATATTGCCTTCAAGCCGCAAATATGAAACATTTTTAGAATATATAATGGCTTTTAACTAATATTTAGCATACCATTGAACAATTATCTAGTCACCCATTCTTCCAATGGCACAGCTTACAAAAGATTTTGCCTGGTGAAGAAAGTTGTTATTACCAATTTCGGGATAGCCCAAAGAAGCAAGTTTTTCTACCAAAGGATTGCGATCAGTATCTGAATCAATATGAACGGTTGTTTTGTTTTCTTCAATTTCTACGCCTTTGACGCCTTCAATTTTGCTAATGGACTGGCGAATGGTATTCATACAACCACCACACTTGATATTTTCAACTTCAATTGTATGGATCATTTTTATTTTGATCAACAATTCAGCTTACGTATTGGTTCACATTATGCCATGAACCACCATTAATTACGTTGTTAAAGCCATTTTGATCTAAGATAGATTTGGCCATACTGCTGCGATTACCACTTCGACAAAATACTATTATGGTTTCTTTCCCCTTCAGTTTTCCCAAATTCGAAGCGAGGGTGTCCAACGGAATGTTGACAGAACCTTTAACATGGCCTGAAGTGAATTCCGCTTTTGACCGAACATCCACCAGATAAGCTCCTCCTTGAATCAACGCAGCCAGGTCTACTGAAGGACCTCCGCCGAAAAGTTTTTTAACAAAATCAAACATAGATTAATTTTTTGCAAAGATACAACCACAGCTGTTTTAGAGAAGTGACCTGGGTTACATTGGCAGTCATTTATCATTTTATTGGGTTTTTAATAACAAATAATATGGGTCTCGTCGAGGATTTATAACTTAATTTTGCACCATGCTAAAAAAGAAGCCAATCTCAAAGAATAATTTGTCGGTGAGCAGAGCTCAGAGTCATGAAGAAGAAATGGCCAATACCATCACACATGCCCTTGGATTGCTATTTTGTGTGATAGCTACACCATTTGCCTTATCCAAAGCATATCAGCCGGGACAAATGCAATATTTTTATGGTATCATGGTTTTTGGCCTGGGGATGTTATTGGTTTATACCTTTTCATCGACTTACCATTATGTCAAGTCGCCTAAAACTAAGGTTTTGATGCGAAAGCTCGATCATATTAGCATCTATTTTTTAATTGCGGGAACTTATACGCCATTAATGATTCGTTATTTGCCCGATCCATTATCGAGCTTGTTTTTAAGTGTCATGTGGACAATTGTATTTTTGGGCATCGTCTATAAAATTTTCTTTTTTGATAAGTGGGAATGGCTTTCGGTGGCTAGTTATGTGGCATTGGGCTGGATGCTGGTCTTTGTGATAAAGCCCCTCTGGCTTGCAATGCCAGGTTCTGTTATTGTGTGGATAGTGGTAGGAGGTATATCTTATATGACAGGCGTATATTTCTATCTTAAAGATCATAAGTTATACTATCATTCCGTTTGGCATGTATTGGTATTGGGCGGGACCATTTTCCATTTTATTTCGGTCTATCTATCCTGTTAAAGCCAAAACATCAAACTTGGTTTATTTAACCACTGTAATATCGCCGCTGTATTTAAAAATATATCCGTCCCATAATACCCGGATATAGTAGGCGTAAACTCCGTCAACAACCGGTATACCATTAAAAGTACCGTTCCAGCCCTGGTGAAGCAGAAGAGGTTCATCTTTTTTATAATACATCAAATTACCCCATCGGTCGTAAATGCTGAATTCCTGAATAAACAGATCCGAAGCTGAGCTGATATGAAAAGTACCTTGATCAGTAGAACCGGGATAAATGATATTTGGCAAGATTAGATTATACGCTTTTTTACATTCTTCGGCTGTCTTCCTCTTAAAAGGTTGAACTACCAGGCTATCACACCCCAACTTATTTTCCAGTAATAAATATACCGTATCTTCAATAATGGAGTCACAAGTCAATATTTCCGGCAAGAGGGTAAGATCTCTTTGGTACACAAAACGAACATTGACAATTGAATCACAGCCATAAATATTGGTTAAAGCGATTTCTACAGCAGATGTATCTTGCAAATTGCAAATGGTGTCTACAATCTGAGTGAAGTCATGGGGTAATGCTTCCCAAAATACCTGTACTAAGGAATCACAACCCCAATGATTGCTATAAAGGTGTTCAAACACACTATCCGCAGCAATGTCGCAACGTTTCTCATTTATTTTTATGGTATCAGCGCTTACCCATTTAATATCTTCGTATACCGTAGAATCACATCCCCAACGGTTAACAAAAAAATAAGTAAACTGACCTGCTTCCACTAAATCACAAGTTACATGTTCCAAAAATGTGGTATCGCTTATCAATTTGTCTATTTGTACAATTTCAATCGAATCGCAACCTATTGATGTTGTGTAATGATTCTCAAACACCCCCGCTTCACTGGCAATGCAGCTGGTTTTAAAAATATAATTGGTATCAGGTAAATAATAGTTTATTGACAATTTGGTAATAGAATCACATCCCTCCTTCGAAACATCATTAATAATAAATGTACCAACCCTGGTAGAATCACAACTTAATTGAGACGCTGTTATTGTGTCTGTCTCCAAATAATCAACATGAACAATTACAACAGAATCACAATCCAAAAGTGAAGTCAGGTAAAAAGTATCATTATCAATTTCTGAATAAAGGCAGGTGTATTTTTGAATCACTGTAGTGTCTGCTTTAATAAAGGTGATTTCATCAACCACCACAGAATCACAGTCGTAAAATGATGAATAGACATTGACAAAAGTGCCTGCCTCTGAATTTTTACATGTGTGGTGGCGTAATCTGATAGTATCCACAGTTACCAATAATGTGGCTTCAATCAGGGTACTGTCACAGCCAAAATGGTTGGATGTGGTAATTGATTTTATTCCTGCATTTTGAGGATCGCATGTAAAATAGGTAAGTAGGGTAGTGTCTGGATGGATAAATAGTTTATGAAACACTACAATGGAATCGCAACCCTGGTGGCTAAGTAGTTGAAGGGTGACGGTTTGAGTGTCTGATGCCACACAAGTTGTCTGACTTACATTTGTAATTAAATCATTTTGATACACTTTATGTTCAACAACAACAGAATCGCAACCCGATACATTGGTATAGTTGGTTTCAAAGATCCCGGACTCCGATAATTTGCATGTCGTGGTAAATAATTTCAATGTATCTGACAATGCTAATACGGTTTCAACTGCATTTACAATAGGACATCCTTCCGGGCTCATGGTTGAAACATAAGCAATCCCTGCTTCTTCAGGTACACAAGTAAAAAACCGGGTATTTACAGTATCATTATCTATGCGATGTAAAAAAGAAAAAATTAAGCTATCGCACCCAAATTTATTTTTTAATAATTGTTGAAGGGTATCAGATGAGTGGTGCCATTGATTTAAAATCCAAATACTGTCACCTGCACAAAAGTTGTATTGGTTATAAAGTGTATCTTTTGTCTCAACGCGCACCTGGTAGGATGGTAATTCAGGCAATGCACAGGGTGATTCTTCACTCAATATGGAAAGAATACTTATTATTTGGTTTTGATTGGCTTGAAATTTAAAATGATGGCCGTTTTCAATCTGTGTAAGTATCCAGTTTTGGCCCGATGTAGATTGCAGAACTATATCAAAAGGATCTGATAAGCCAGAGTTGATTTTAATTTCAACACTATCACCAGCACATACCACTCCAGGTAATTTAAGAGATGTGATAACAGAAGGTATAAAATCTATAACCACCTCGTCATTACCCGGGCATTTATCAGGGTGACTTACTGTAACTGCATAAAGTCCTGGATCGGTGACAAAAACGAATGAATTGGTTTCTCCTGTATTCCACTGATAAGTAGCTCCGGGATAATAGGCATCTAATAAATATATATTACCTTGACAAAGTGTAGTATCAGGGCCAAGGTCTATTTCCAATAGGTCCAGGTTTTTTACTTCAAGAAATGCAAAAGCATCATTAGAGGATGTGCCCAAAAGGTTGATGCCAACAACTTTGATGATGCGTTGCCCGGGTGTGAGAGGGTCTGCATCGTTATAATAAATTATCGATCTCAAAGCATTTTCAAAACTGGCTATGTTTGCGTTGCCGGTATTGGTCAATGTGATGGATTGGCTTCCAGATCCGGAAACGCTAATAAAAGGCACATTCCCCTCAAATTTGAGATACTCTGCGAGGCCGTCCAAAATACCATCTTCAAGAGATATGGTAATAGATAAAATTTTTATGTCAGACATTATTTTCACATCCTGATCACAAATAGGTATTCCATCAGATGTATTGCAATCATAAACAGGGCCATTATAGTCATATTCATCTGCACCAGAACTATTGTCATCATCGAGGTCGATTATAAATGGGCATTGTGTTGCCGGATCAAATTCAGCCAAACTGGTAAAATCAAACATATATTGTCCCGGACTGCACAATAAATTTTCCTCCTGGGTGTCTGGATTGATTTGAAAAAACTGCCCATCAAGATCAGATGCCAACAGTGAATTACAGTAACCGGGCAATACAGTTAATGCAGGATACACCCCACAATTAAAAACAAAGCTACTGCCTTGTGGATTTCCTGTGTTGACAATATATAGACCGTCGTCGGAGACACAATAAAGCTGTCCATTAAAAAAAACCAGGTCACCTCCAGCCCAAAAGTTTAATGGACCTAAATTGGTGGACGAAGAGGCGGCAGGGTCAAGTTCGATTAAACTATGGGGTAATGGGCTGTTGGAAACGCCATATAAAATATTATCAGGGGAACATGTCAACCCATTAATATTAAAAACATTTGTTGGAAATAGGGGTGTGCACAGACCGTTGCTGGGATCTATACTGTACAAAAGACCCATTCCCTGAGCGTACAAAGTACCATCCGGACAAATGGCTAAATCATGAAACAATATTGGAAGCCCACTCGCTATATCCACCAGGGGGCCAACCGTGGAAACATTGCATTGTCCATTGATAATAGTTATTTCTGTCAGGTAGCCCACTCCGGATCCACCTGTGATACCATAAATGGTCTGGCTTTTGATTCTGTTGATGAACAAAATCAAGGAGCATGCAATTAGAATGTAAAATTGCTTATTTTGCTTTTTTATCCAAATTTTCATTTCTATTCAAGAACGAATATGAAGTGAAAATACCATTTAATACTTTGGATTCAAAATATTAACCAAATTCAACTGGATTGAAAATAGATGACAATTTATGGGAGAATAGGGGGGAGATGATTCTTTTCATTTCCTCACGATAAGATTTTTCACATAAATTGAACATAATACTCTGATTAACAATAATTAAAGAAATTTTTTATGATGTGAAACTAAATTTCAATTTCTAGATCGGCACTAAATTGAATTTTCTTTAGTTTTCCAATCGATTAAAAATAATAGCCAAATCCTGCTGTCAAATAATGATAGTGCAGGGATGACTTCCCCAAAGACTGTCCATTGGCATCAGTTATGCTGAATTCCTCTTGATTCTTAAGTCCATATTGAAAAGCGGTTCTCAAATAAAATGAATTAAGAGAGAATGTAAATCCACCTGACAATCCATAATCCCAATTTTGTTGAAACCCTGATGAATTAGACCAGTCAATAAATTTTTCCAATTTGTACTGCATACTTTCAAATGCATTTGAAATATAAATGCCGCCCTCTGCTTCTACTCCTTTTACTAATAGATACGAGAGAGTTGGCAGCACATAGAATTGATGGAACCGATAATCGATATAGTCCACTTGTACATAAGTTGGTTGATTGTTAACTTCTATCAATACAGGCCCAGTCGTTTTTACTGCAGTTTTGTTTTGTTGCCAACCTAAATTTACGTTTAAATTGAGTGTATGAGTAAGTAATATTCTTTTTCTCATACATAACCCTAAACCCTGGCGATAGTCTACATCAGGAAGCTGAATCTGTGGCGCGGGTCTTCCATCACCAATAGATGGCCAATACCATTTAGTGAAAGTGGTTACTGCTTCCACCCCCCAACTATTTGTATTTTTATCCTGGGCATGTAGAAAAGTAGAACAGAAAAGGAGTAAAAAAAATCCGTATTTAGTATTCATAAATCAAATTTGTAGACAAAACGAAATTGTCATTACGATTGATATAAACACTGGATTTTTTAACACTTTTTGGTGAATTGTTTAAACGCTAAGGGTCGTCATCATTAAAAATAAGCACATGACGCTTTAATGGTCACGTGCTTACTAGATTAACTTAATTTCCAGGCGCCAATGTTCCGTAATTGGTCAGTTTTCCACTCAGGTTTAGGGTTCCCTTTAATATACCATAGTTGATGATGTCACCCATGATCGGGTTATTAGCCATAAAGATTTCACCTGCCATGATGGTGATTTTAATAGCTGGATCATTGGAGGGTGGGATACAACCATATTGCCAGTTTTCCGCCAATAATGGATTGGTTGGATCGCTCTGGCTTGCCCCAATAAACATATAATCAGGATAGGGACAACCTACTTCTGCTCCAACGACAAAGCTAAAAGGTAATTCTCCACAACTATTGCTCTGTAGTGTAATTAAGGCATCTTTTG
>JAGNSQ010000114.1:8295-9793 GCA_017987975.1 Saprospiraceae bacterium | reverse complement strand
ACATGGATGTAATCGGCTCCCTCAGCAGCGAGCAGTGCAGCCAGCTGTAGGCTTTCATCAAAATCGATGCCCTGAAAATTGTATTTGTCTTCCGGTGAAAGGCGTACGCCTACTATAAAATCCCGGGGCAAGGTCATTCTGATATTTTTCAGGATAGTTCTGATGAACAATGACCGCTTTTCAAAACTACCGCCCCATTCATCGGTCCGCTTGTTGGTAGCTGTACTCAAAAACTGATGCAAAAGATAGCCATGGGCACCATGCAGCTCCACCCCGGCGAAACCCGATTGATGGGCTCTCACAGCAGCCCGTGTAAATGCCTGAATCGTATTTTCAATGTCTTTGAGTGTACCAGCTCTTACTTCCACTTCTGTACTACCCACTTTGAATAGGTGAGCACTTGCACTCCAGGGTTGCAGACTCGTCACTGACATTGGGCTTCTGGCACCTCCATGAAAAAGTTGTACAATGCCCAACGCAGAATGTGTATGTAGTCCTTGTGCAAGCTGGCTAAGTCCGGGTGTCATGGCATCATCTTGGATGCCCAGCTCCCCTTGCCAACCCTGTCCATCCACTGAAACATGGGCTGCACAAGTAATGATGATTCCAAAACCCCCTTCAGCCCGCCGAATCAACCAATGGTATTCATCGTCACTCAATGTACCGTCCTGGTGACTTTGCATATTGGTCATTGGGGCTAGGGCAGTTCGGTTGGATGCTTGCTGTTGGGCTGCAGTGAATTGATAAGTTTCGAAAATATTCATATTCTTGGTTTGATGCCTTTGTGTTCATATCATATTTACTTCAGGTGTGATGTAAAGATAGTGGAAAACGGCTTACCGCTAACCGTCAACGGCTTACCGCTTACGGTCAACCGCTCACCGGCACCTGTCCCTATGCAGGCATAGCCGCCTACCGCCTACTGCTTACCGTCAACCGCTCATCTACCTGGCTAATGCCAGTTAGACAGGCCGGGAATGGCTCACCGTCGATCGTCAACCGCTCACAGCTGTTAGCGGTAAACGGACAGCGGTGAGCGGACAGCCGTAATCGGACAGCGGTTAGCCGACAGCGGATTCACTGAAGATTATTAATAAGTTTGTATAGCATGGCAGAAATTCTATCTGCAAGTTCTTGGAGGACTTTGTATTCAACTGAATTTATGAAACCCAACATCAAAGCAATTTCTAAATGAGACATAGTTTCAATGGTTGAACCACGGGCTATGTTGAGAAAATGTTTAAACTCATTTCTACCTAGACGTCCTTTTCCTTCTGCAATATTGGCACAAATTGAAACACTTGCTCTTCGAAGTTGGGTGGTCAATCCATACATTTCATTAATTGGAAATTGAGATGTGTAGTGATAGGTTTTTTTAACCAAAAGCATAGCTAATTTCCACACCTCCAGGTTACGGTGATTGGTTTCATTTTTCATAGCAATTTTTTTACCTGGAACACATTTTCAATAAAAAAAGTTCCGTCAACGGCTAACGGCT
>JAGNSQ010000114.1:0-8195 GCA_017987975.1 Saprospiraceae bacterium | reverse complement strand
GCAACCATTCATCATGGTCCAGATCCCGGCTAAACTGCATTAACTATAAATATGCTACTTTTGTATCATTACCTTTTTGACCAGGGTTTTATCGGCTGTCTGTACTTGTAAGGTGTAGATGCCGGGTGAAAGGTGATCGACATCCATCTGCCATTGGGAGGTAGTTGGAAGCGAGCTGATCTTGTCAACCATTCTGCCCATGGCGTCCATTAGGCGGATGCTGTGAATCGGCATTTCATCGGCAAGTTGGATATTTAAAATATTGGAGGTAGGGTTGGGGTAGACGGTCAAAGCACGATCGTCGATTACATCTTTTACAGAAGTGGCATTGCCGAAATAGACAGAAGCGAAGATGCTGGATTGAATGCCTTCATCGCATGGGGAGTAAAGGTATAGCTCCAGGTTGGGATACGACAATGGACTGCTGGCAGAAAGCTGTTTTACTTCGATGATGAGGTCTTGTAAACAGCTGTTGGCGGGTATGGAATATACCTGACCAGCATCGTTGCCATTGAGGGGTACACCGGAGGCGGATATCACGGCTCCATTTAAGTTGGATGCTGCATTGAGGGCTAGATTGTAGGTGCGGGTCTCATTGCTTTCGTTGCATAGGTCTATTTTAAAAGTGGAGGAAGATCCTACCGGGTTACCTTGTGAAACAATGTAATCCAGATTGCTATCATTGTGCTTCAACCTGGGTTGATCTCTTTGGTACCCACCTTCGTATGGACAGCTGCTGATGGTGCCTTCTTTTAATTTGAAAACCGGGGTGCCGAACATGGGATCTCTGAATACATCTACATTAAATTTATCTCCTCCGTTGGCATCTACAAAGGTATAAGCCAGGGCATTGGCTGTGGCGTTTGTCTGAGCGGTGGTTTTTCCAAATCTTTTTTCTGTGGCATATTCGTATCCAGCTGAAAATCCTGAGCCACCAATGTTGACTACACCTTGAAGGCCGGCAGTAGCGCCAATGTAGTGCTCCACAGAGATGGTATTGGTCTCTGATACTTCCAGGGTTTTGGACCTGGTGAAGCCACCAGTACCACCGCTAAAACTGATGTTGGGATCCAGGGAGGCCGAGGCTGTATTTTTGTTTTTTTCGTTGAGCTCCAATACCTGATTCCACACCTTGATCTGGTTTTGGGCATCAGCCCTAGTTTTGACAGGTAATGCGGTATTGTCTACATCTTTTTGCAACCTTTCTATTTCTAATAAAATGCCACTTTCATCGAGGGCAAATTCCCTGATGGACTCAGGTGTTTTGATCGGGCGGTAAACCAGATTTTTTTCTATCCTTACCTTACAGCTATCGTCGTCGATGACAATTTGCCGGTATACACCATAGGCAACATCGTAGCCATATCCCACAAAGAGATCGCCGCCATCCTTAAAGCCATTATCGGCTGCGGTTGAAAAGGCCTTGCTCAAGGTAAGACACGTTTCATTGGATTTGGATTGCATTTTAAAATCGCCAATGCTCAGGCTACCAGAAAGCTCAACGTATATTTCAATATCAACCACCACGATTACGCCTACCGATCCGGCATATCCCAGTTTCAGGGAAGCATTGGTGTTGTTAGACTCATCGTTGGCAAAGCTGGTCTCCAAGCTTCTGCAAATGGTCTTGGCCTGATCCAAGGCAGTAAAACTACCATCGCCCGGAGGATCGTGCAGTACCATGTAGGGGATCTGGGGTTCGGTGACCAGGCCCAAAGAATCTACTGCCTGATCCAGTATGCCTTCTACTACAAAAGGTAACATAATATTTATTTGCCTTCTTGCAACTTCCTGGTTTAAGTTATTTACATACCTTAAAGTTGCGACGATTAAAATGAAGGCATCTGTAGAAGCTTTATCAAATGTTACTGTAACTTCAGACAGTTGGTTGCCAAGTCCATTTTGATAACCTGTCCAACCGAGCTGAAAGTCTGGCTGAGCATTAGGATCGTTGTTCTTTTTGACAAATCCATCAGGAGTTGAATATCCTAAATATCCTGCTATGTTTCCTAATGCTTGAACTTTAGCATTTTGTCCATTGACGATGGTATCACCAGCAAAGTACGTAAAGTTTAATTTTAAAGGTTGCCTTGCTTTTGCTTTAAAGTACTTTTCTTTAGGTATCTTTTCAAATGCCTCCTTTAAAAATGGTGATGATTTTAAATTACCAAGGCTTACATTTTTTGGATCAGTACCAAATCCTGTAAATCCATTAAAACCATAAGCCAGTGGTACGTTAGTACAAATACCTCCACCAGGAGCATCTACTGTGAGGCTGAAATTTTGAATTTTAAGCTTGGTTTGTGTCTGTCCGTAAGTCAATTTATGATAGGTAAACAGGATTAGTATGATCAATCCTATCTGACCTAACTTTTGGGCTGTTTTTTTTCGTAATAAAGTTGTCATATTTATAGAGTTTAGAAGTAATTTGAATGGGTTTTATTTTTCTTTGGCGTCGTCGTTGTAAATATCTCTGATGGTTTTCCACTTGCCATCCTGCTTTTGCCATACGGCCATGTACTTTCCGGTATATATTACTTTGCCGCTGGCGTCGGTAACGGTTGTCTTACCGGTTTCGGTGACGAGGTTCTGATCACCGTATACATCCAGGGTTTCGTAAGTTACGGTGTTGCCTTCTTTTTGTTTGGCCAGTCCAGCTTCAATATCTTTTTTGATCGCTTCTTTTCCTACCAACATGGGCTGGTTGTTGCTAAAGCTGACCGCATCATCTGCATAAAAGTCGAGGATGGCTGCAGCATTTTTGGTATTGGAGGCCGCTTCCCACTGATCTTCCATGGCCTGGATTTCTGCTTTTAAAGCGTTAAGGTCAACAGCGGGGGCTGCGGTGATTTCAGAAGAAGGAGTGTCTTCAGCTTTATCTGCCTGCTTGCATGAGAAACTGACCATCAAGGTGACAAAAAGCAATACTAATAATTGTGTTGATTTCATTGTGAAATAATTTTGTGAGTTAATAATTGAATTACTTCACAAAAGTCATTCATCGGGTCAGTAATGACTTCCTCTCATCGTTCAGGCTTTACCTTTGAGGGTGCAGGCTGCTTTTTTTCTTTACCGTACAGGTTGCATCGGCCATGCAACATAAATCTTAACCATCAGAAAGACAGATACATAGGCGTTTTCAAATCTATTTTTTCGATAGAAAGAAATTGGATCTGAAAAAATAATTTTTGCGTATTTGTTGAAAATTGAAAGCCAAACTGGCTTATCTCGAAACCGATGTTTTTTGAAAATGAAGTACCTTGAATAATTGGCAAAAACTTTAAAACCTGACTTTTTTGCGCTTTAACCCCTCGTTTTCAGGGGTCGCTCTCCAAATTCTTCTAAATAGGCATCGGAAAAATTGTTGATGGCGGTATAACCTACTTCATAAGCTATTTCTGAAACGGTAAGCTGGGTGGTGAGCAGGAGGTGACGTCCCTTTTGCAGTCGAATAGTCCTGATCAGCTGGCTGGGCGACTTATCGGTAAGGGCTTTAATTTTGCGGTAGATCTGACTGCGACTCATGGCCAATGCCTTTTCGAGGTCGGGCATTTCGAAATTGGAATTGGAAACATTTTCATTCACTACAGCTTTGAATTTTTGAATAAACAGATCTTCCATATTCTCAACCTCCGCTTTTACATCATTGATAGGCGGAGCAATGATCACCAACTGTTGGTATTTTAACTGAAGTTTTCTTCTGGTTTCCAGCAAATTTTGGATGGTGGCAATCAGTTCTTCCGGGTTAAATGGTTTAGCCAGGTAGGCATCAGCCCCTTTGCGCAGTCCGGCCAATCTGCTTTGGATATCGGCTTTGGCTGTGAGTAAAATAATGGGAATGTGGCTCGTTTTTTCATCCGATTTCAGAAGGCCCAATACCTCGAATCCATCTTTTATGGGCATCATCACATCGCTGATGATGAGGTCGGGCTGTGTTTCCAGGGCTTTTTCAATGCCGGCCTGACCATTAAAGGCAAAATCAAGTTGAAACTCGTTTTGCAGGCAAGCGGTGAGGTATTCCACTACATCGGCGTTGTCTTCTATCAATAAGATGGTAGAAGAAGTAGGGTATTTGTTTTGATGGAGATAATTTTCTACAGGAGTTATCGGATTGGATGGTTGAGATAAAGAAGTGTCCGGGTAGGAAAGATCATTTTCTTTGGGTGCCAATCGGGTAATGGGTAAAACAATGTTAAATTGTGTACCCAGGCCCTTTTTACTTTCAACAGAAATTTCACCCCCCATCAACCTGACCAATTCTCTGGTGAGTGACAAGCCAATGCCTGTGCCACTGGTTTTGGCGTGTTGCTGGTTTTTTGCCTGAAAGAATCGATCAAAGAGCTGGTTCAGCTCATCTTCTGCAATGCCCGCTCCCGTATCGGCAACAGAAAGGTGTAAATTGTTACCCACCTCGTTTGCTTTTAGCGTGATCTTGCCTCCTGAAGGCGTAAACTTGATGGCATTCGACAAAAGATTGTAAATGATTTGCAACAACCTTACAGGATCGTAATCCATCAGCAAAGAAGTGTGGTCACTTTCTACCTTTAAGAGCAGGTTTTGGGCATTGGCCACGGAATGCAAACTCTCGGTAATATATTTCAAATAAGCCAACACATCGCCTTGGGTATAATTGAGTTGCAAGGTTTGAGATTCCAGTTTTGACAAGTCCAGAATTTGATTGACGAGTCGCAGGAGGTTGTCGCCATTTCTTTTGATGAGCTCAATTTTTTTTGCCTGGTTTTGGTCTTTTTGTTCTTTGGCCAATTGATCGCTTACACCCAGAATGACGGTGAGGGGTGTGCGGAACTCATGGGTGATGTTGGTAAAGAAACGGCTCTTAAACTCGTCCATTTCTCTGAGTTGGTTGGTTTCCTGTTGCTTAAATTTTTCGTTGATCTTGTATTGGTAAAAACTTTTGATAATAAAAGCCAGTAACAAAACATAGCACAGATAAGCCCACCAGCTCGCATACCAGGGACTGTTGATCACAAATTTTAATTCCGCTGCATCTTGGCTCCACAAGCCATCATTGTTGCTGCCTCTCACCCTAAAGGTATAGTGGCCCGGGGCCAGATTGGCAAATTGGATGTTGTTTTTATAGCCCAGATCCACCCACTTGTCGTCGAGGCCTATTAATTGGTATTTATATAGGTTTTGGCTTGGGTTGGTAAACTCCAGTGCGGCAAATTCAAAATTGAGTAAGTTTTGATCAGCAGCCAATTCAATGGGTACCAAACGATCAATTTTTACTCTTTTGTTATTCACCATCAAACCAGTAATCTGTACTTGAGGAATGGTCTGGTTGTAATGCAATCGATGGGGATGGAAAAGATTGATGCCATTGATGCCGCAAAAAATGAAATGACCATCCCTGGTTTTCAGATAGCCATTGGCATTAAACTCATTGTCCTGCAATCCATCCTTTACGGTAAAATTTTTGCTGGTGTGTTTTTGTACATCAAAGCGACAAAGCCCTTTATTGGTACTCATCCAGATATAACTTCTGGCCGCTCCATTTTGTGCTTTGTCTTCTGCGAGAATGCTGTAGATAACGTTATCGGGAAGGCCGTGTTCCTGACTGAATTTTCTAAAGATACCGGTTTTTTTATCCAGGCGATTCAAGCCACCTCCCTTGGTACCCACCCACAGGTAATGAGAGGGTTCCAGAGGATCATCTGCCACACTCATCACAGTATTGATGGAAAGTGAGTTTTGATCTTTTGGGCTGTTAATATAGTATACATAATGATAACCTGTCTTTTGAGGGATAGCTTTGATCAAACCTTCCAGTCCAAAGATCCAGATGACACCTGATTGATCCTCGTATAAATAGTTGGAGTTTTCACTTACTATTTTTTGTGGATGATGAAAAGGAAAATCCTGTGCTTTTAGAGAAATGGGATCAAAACGGTGAATACCTTTATCACTTACGCTAATCAGTTTGCCAAAACGATCGTATATAAGGGCCAAACCCCTAAAGTCAAATGAAGTAACGATTTGGGTGTTTCTGTCTTTGCGTTTCAATTTATCTGCAAGCCACCAAAGGTTTCCATCGCGATCATAGACCAGGGCTTTGCGTCCATTGCATTCTTGAATAGGGAAGCCGGTATTGGCTACAGCAATGTCAAAGTTATGATGCAGGAATTTTTTATCTGGTATTACCGGGGTATAGAGAGCGCCATCATTGTCTTCAAAAATCAACCGATGTCCTGTTCTGGGAAGAGATGTTTTAAACTTTTGCCCTTTTTCATTTACTTTGACAATCCCAAAACCTGCGGTCCCTGCCCAAAGCAGACCACTTCGATCTGTCATGAGGCACGTGTATCCAAATCCATTGTTATAATCAAGATTTAGTCGATCAGACGGTATATCAATTTCCGATTTGCCGCCGGCAAGGAATTCCGATAATTTCCATTTCGTCAAATGGTTATTTAGAGCCAGCCATACATTGCCCTTGTCATCCAGCAACTGTCCGGTAAAAAAAGCATTGTCCACTGTGTGGACTTCACTGCTCACTTTGCCTTTTGAAATCAATGACCAAGAGTGGCTTAGATACTTATTGCTTCCAATCAACAGTTCACCGGTCCGGTTTTCAGAAATGAAATTTACTTTTGTTCCCGGAGCTGGTAAAATGGGAATCAGCTTATGGACATTTGTATCCCATTGATAAAGCCCATGGTTGGTGCTAACGAGCAGCTTTTTTTCTTTGGTTAAATGCAGAAGTGTAGCATTCACTTCATCACCTTGCACCTCAATATATTTTTTTAAAGAGATGGCTGTATAACTTACTTCTATATTGGCAGAATTTTGATCTAGTGCTAATTTCACCTGGTCTTTGTGGAGAATGATCTTTTTTAACTCATCATTATAAGCCAACCAGACTGCGCCGTCGGGTGTTTCTGCGAAAGTATGAGTTACAATGGATTTATTTTTGTGCTTAATATGAAAAAAAACACCTGACTGAAGATCATATACATCTATACCATCGGGCAGACTGATCCAGAGCAAACCTCTGCTATCCTCAAACAGAGCCCATACCTCACTGCCACCTATGGCAAAGGGATCGAAAGGGTTGGGAGAAAAAACTTCAAACCGGCTACCGTCGTATCTGTTCAGACCATCTTTGGTAGCCATCCAGATAAAGCCGTCCCGGGTCTGCAAGAAATCAAAGATCATACCCTGAGAAAGTCCATCGTTGACCGTAAGTTGGC
This sequence comes from Saprospiraceae bacterium, assembly GCA_017987975.1. Lineage (GTDB taxonomy): Bacteria > Bacteroidota > Bacteroidia > Chitinophagales > Saprospiraceae > JADKBO01. The sequence goes on along the minus strand of JAGNSQ010000114.1, from coordinate 984 downwards.
TGACGGTAGGCTCGTTTTGGGCGAAGATACCCAATGAAAAAGAGTAAAAAAGAAGGACGAAAGCCCGAAGTTTCATAAAGCTGCGCTTAGAATAAAAGTAAATATGGTGGAATTAATTAAATTTTGGACCTTTTTAGCCAATTGATTTTTAACAGGCTCTTTATCAAATCTTTACAGCATGATCATAAAAAGTTCCATTTTTCATCAAATAATTTGATTTGGGTGGAAAAGTATTTCATGTCAACTGTCACCGGCAACCGCTGTCCGGCTACGGCTTACCGTCACCTGTCCCTATGCAGGCAAAGCCGGTGTAGGGAACCGCTTACGGCTAACGGCGGACAGCGGACAGCGGTGTGCCGACAGCGGACAGCGGACAGCGGACAGCCGACATCGGACAGCCGACAGCGGACAGCAGACAGCCGACAGCGGTAAACGCGCGATAAAGATCTTTGTGAAGTAGAGTTTTAGTATACTTTAAACGCAGTCTTTTTATCCATATTTAATTGGCAATATTTATCTATTTTTATAAAAAATTTAAATCAACGAAAGCCTTTCATGCCCAAATCTATCTTACATAAATCTTGCATTGTATTGGTGCTAATATTCTGGGGCATGAATACATATGCACAACACACCTCCAAACCCACCATTATTAGGTGGTTTGGGGAAAGGGAAGCCTGGCAAAAGGATAAAAAAATGTATTATCGTCCTTATGGTATCAGAGTTCATTTGAATCATGAAGATGGGGCATGCGATTACATGGTCATTCCCCTTGAGGAAGACACATTGGGCGCTCTTTATAGTATTAAGCTAGATTTGCACATGGACCCCTATTATTTCCAGGATACTTTTATGAGAAAACACTTTGGGATTGCAGCGGCCAATGATTTGCCAACCGACAATTGGTATTTAAGAACTACAACATTTTATTCTTTTAAAAAAATGCTTCAGGACACTGTGGCTACTGTTGAACTTAATTTCAGA
>JAGNSQ010000113.1:5808-9804 GCA_017987975.1 Saprospiraceae bacterium | reverse complement strand
TCCCGCATGCCCCGATGCGCCGTTCCCGGATACCCCGATGCTCCGTTCCCGCATGCCCGCATGCTCCGTTCCCGCATACCCCGATGCTCCGTTCCCGGATGCCCGGATGCTCCGTTCCCGGATAGCCCGATGCTCCGTTCCCGGATACCCCGATGCTCCGTTCCCGGATGCCCCGATGCTCCATTCCCGGATGCCCCGATGCTCCGTTCCCGGATACTCCGAAAAAAAAAGGGATTGCCCCATTGGAACAACCCCTCTTTTATCTTACACGGATATCCCGAACTAGTCCTGGCTACCGTATTTTTGCAATCTGTACTGTGCGTTCAAGATTTCATTCCTGCGCTCAACGGATGGCTTGGTGAAGTTTTTTCTCCTCCTCAACTCATTGATGACACCGGTTAATTGGTATTTACGCTTGTACCTTTTGAGCGCTCTGTCGATTGATTCGTCTTCTTTGATGTTAATTATCAACATGTTATGAAATAATATTTTTTTAAGAGACGCAAATGTAAGTGATTTTCTGGCATTTACCAAGCATTTATTAGAAAAAATACTGGTTTTTGTTTGTCAAGCTGCACATTATCAGGGAATTGATTCAAAAAAATGACAATATTTTTATCCGTTTTTACACGTATGTGCAATAAATTAAATTACTTACATATTAATAATTTATTCATGCGATACTGCAATTTATAAATATTACCTTTGTCATTCAATTGTGAAAGTGGAGGGACCAGCGATACATAGTAGCGAACGAGAAAGAAGGATTTTCAATGAGGAATTGTTTCCCCACCTGGAAGCCCTCAAAACCTTTGCTTTTCACCTTACCTACAATGACCAGGATGCCGAAGACCTGGTGCAGGAAACCTACCTCAAAGCACATAAATTCATAGATCGTTACGTTGAGGGAACTAATGCGAAGGCTTGGTTGTTTAAGATTTTGAAAAATGCGTATATTAACGAATATCGCAAAAAAAGCAAAAGACCAACCAAGGTAGACTACGAAGACATTGTTACCTACCAGGACAGCGAAGATCCCAGTGCCTCATCCCTTACCGACTTACGGGAGGACCTGTTTAAAGACAGGATGGGCGATGAAGTTACCATTGCACTCAATTCGCTACCCATCGATTTTAGAACGGTTATTTTGCTTTGCGACATCGAAGAATTTACCTACGAGGAAATTTCCAAGATCATCGATGTACCCATCGGTACCGTAAGATCAAGGTTGTTTAGAGCCCGCAACATGCTAAAAGAAAAACTGAAGACCTACGCACAGAAAATGGGTTATAAGGACTACCGCAGTAAAGACAGTGAAGAGGAAGAGTAATGCCTAAAATGTAATAGTAACACTAACTTTAAAAAGATGGCAGCATGAGCAATTATCAGGATTTGAGAAAGCAGATCTCCATGTATTTCGACAATGAGTTGTGCAGCGATGACAAGCAGCAACTGTTGCAAAGGGTGGATGTTGATCCCAAATGTTCCTCTCTCTTTCGAAAGGAAAAAAACTTCAGGGAATACATCAAAAGCAATATCAAGCGTCCTAATGTTTCCAATGACCTGATCGATAACATCAAAAATAAGATGAACCATACAGTTTGAAATTCCTGTACACCATATTAGCCCTTCTTATCTATGTGCAGTCATTTGCCCTCTATGCACTAAAAGACTATGGATGTTGTGGAAGTCATACCCAAACCGAAGTGACTACCCAAAAAAAATTTACCTGTTGCTCTCATAGCCAACACAGCTGTGAAACCAAAATTACCAAAGAAAAAGACGAAGACGCACATAAATCGTGCTGTGGAGATATGTGTAAGTGTGTCAATTGCCACACCAGCCTAAATTACCTCCCTTTTCCACATTTTACCTTCGTTCAAAAAAACATTTCCGTTTCTGAAAAAGCCGATCCCAATGGCTTGTCTAACCACAGAGGCCTTGATCTTGTGCGCACTCTGTTGCAACCTCCACGGTTATTTTGATCTGACATCTTGCTGACTTTTATTTGACTCTTGTCTTATGACATGGGTTGTCTTTTTTTATTTATCAGATCAAAATTATCATGAAAATTATCATCACAATTTTGTTGATGGGCTGTTCGATATTATTATCAGCCCAGACAAGTTATACTACGCGGGTAGAAGGAGCATGCGGCATGTGCAAAGACCGCATCGAAGAAGCCGCCTTAAAAACCATAGGTGTACTTAAGGCCGAATGGAATGAAGAAACCAAAATTTTAATTCTCGAGATTGAGTCTTTACTCTTTGTAGAAATGGAACTACACCGGGCCATTGCCAATGTTGGCCATGACACCGAAAAAATGAAGGCCAACGACGATGTCTATCACAGCCTGCCCGCTTGTTGCGATTATCGAACAGGAGGACATACTCATGAAAATGATTCTGCTATTCCTAAAATTTCATCAGTAGAAGAAGTAGTGGGCATTATCTATGAAAAAAACAAGGTAGGGAAAAAATCAGCTATTATCGGAGCTACTGTGTATTGGTCAGGTGGCACGGCCATCACCTCATCCCGCTCGGATGGCAGCTTTGTCATTCCAATGCAGCCGGGACACGACAGTCTGGTCATCCAATATGTGGGTTATACTTCGGATACGGTTTTGGTAAAGAAAGCAGGTCACATTGAAGTAGTGCTTACCGAAGGTGTAATGTTGGACGAGGTAGAGATCAGAGAGCGCAAACGTTCCATTGAAGTGTCTTATATTTCTCCTATTAAAATGCGTAAGATCAGCCAGAGAGAATTAACCAAGGCAGCTTGCTGCAACCTGTCTGAAAGTTTTGAAACCAATCCTGCAGTTGATGTATCTTATACCGATGCTGTAACCGGCACCAAACAAATTGAGATGTTGGGTCTTGCAGGCCCTTATGTTCAGATCACGCGTGAAAATATGCCCGATGTGCGAGGCCTGGCTTCTATCTACGGACTTGGTTTTATCCCCGGCCCATGGATCGAAAGCATCCAGCTCAACCTGGGTACTGGCTCCGTGCTCAATGGTTTTGAAAGCATTGCAGGCCAGATCAATGTGGAGTTGAAAAAACCTTCTGATGCAGAAAAATTATTTGTGAACGGCTATTATGGCAGTGGTGGTAGAATAGAAGGTAATGTGGTAGCCAATACAGAGGTGAGCGATCATTTTGATACCAATGTATTGTTTCATTACAATACCAGAAATCAGGCACACGACAATAATTTTGATGGATTTCTGGACATGCCCAAAGGAGGTGGCTTTTCTCTTACCAATAATTGGAAATACTACGGCGACAATGGCAACGAGGGACAATTTGGTTTAAAAGTAACCCAAAATGACAATACCAGCGGCCAGGACCTCAGTCATCATGAAGGAATGCACCCACCAGGGTATCAACTTTGGCAGGCGCGCATCAAAAGCAACAGATACGAAGCATGGTTGAAAAGGGGTAAGGCATTTTTAGACCAGGTCAACAAAAGTATTGGTTTTCAGTTGGGGGCCATTTATTATGATCAGGCATCTAATTTTGGTAGTCGTGTTTACAACGGGACCCAAAAAATGTTATATGCCAATTTACTGTATCAAACCGCTATTAAAGGCAATAAGGAGCATAAGTTAACCATGGGTTCCAGTTTTCAGGCTGAAATTACCGATGAGAAGCTGGGCTTGGTTGAATTTGCAAGAGAGGAATATGTACCTGGCGTTTTTGGCGAATATACTTATTCTAAAAACGAAAAATTCGACCTGGTGTTAGGCCTAAGGGCAGACCATCACAACCAATACGGGTTTTTTATGACGCCCCGTGTCCATGCCAGATATGCGGTTTCTCAATGGACGGTGTTAAGAGCATCGGCCGGCAGAGGACAAAGAACCTCCAATGTCATTGCAGAAAACATCGGTGTTTTGGCATCCAACAGAGAATTAATCGTGGAAGGAAACGGTGGCAATTCACCCTACGGTTTACAGGCAGAAGTGGCCTGGAATTATGGTCTTAATTTAACCCA
>JAGNSQ010000113.1:0-5708 GCA_017987975.1 Saprospiraceae bacterium | reverse complement strand
AAATAAAAAAAGCCTCCAAGGGGTAAGGAGGCTTCAGTGCTAAAGATTTTTATGTAGTAGAAAAATTTGAATTGTATCTATAATGATACCTGGATCGGTATTCCCGATGCCTGAAAGTAAAAGATATTTTCACATATTTTTAATTAATATGTATAAAATTCTATTATACAATTAATTAAAAAATTAACCTCAGGTAAAATATTTTTACTTTTAATGGAGACCTGCTTTGAAATAAGTTCCCAAGCGCCTTAGACAACATGAATTTTGTGTACTCACCGTCACTTGTCCCTATGCAGGCAAAGCCGGCGTAGGGAACCGCTCACCGTCTACGGCTCATCTACCTGGCTAACGCCAGTTAGTCAGGTAGATGAGCCGAAAGCCGTTAGCGGTTTGCCGACAGCGGTTGCCGGACAGCGGACAGCGGTTGCCGGACAGCGGACAGCGGTTGCCGGACAGCGGACAGCGGTTGCCGGACAACCGACAGCGGACAGCCGACAACCGAAAGCGGTTAGCCGTTAGCCGACAGCGGACAGCCGACAGCGGACAGCGGACAGCCGACAGCGGTCACACGACTGGAAAATGAATATTGGCAATCAACTCATTGGGATGTGTATCCCTCGGACTATTGCCGTAAGTTTCAAATGCATCGATGCCTTTTCGGTATTTAAATTCTTTGTTGCGCATCATGGCATAGAGCGTAGCCCACGCATTGCCAAGGTGGCTGTAACTGCCAACATGCTGTAATGTATAGGTTTTGGTTGCCGGAATGGATCCGGAAATGTAACCGGCTGGCAGTGGGGAAGGTAATGATTTTACAGGCACCCCGGCTGTGTAAGTGACCTTGCCCTTGACTAAATCCCATTCGTGGTACATACAAAAGCACGCTTCGGATTGGGTATTTTCATTGCCCTGGCAGTAAGCCATCAGAGCAGTAAAGTCTTCGGTCATGTATTTAGATGCATCAACTGCCTGGCAGCTCCTTTTCATTCCCATATATTGGCATCCAGGGTACTCACCCAATCCTAAATAATTGAGTTGAGAGTGTACCTTGCCTTCTTCAGTCCAGTCTTTAAGCAGCCTGAGTCCTCTTTCAAAATCGTTGCCAATGTAGGCTTCCATTGATTTTTTCATAAAAAACAAAAAGAAGGGTAGACTGGATGCCATTGACCAATCGACCCGGGTGCCACCTTCCGCCGGACTCAGAGATATGGTAACATCTGCATGCGATTTATAAGGCTTGAGAAAGTTGAGGTCGTATTGCACAAATTTGTTTTCTTCATGCCCAACTACTTTCATATTGCCGCTACCAATGCGATTTCCTTCCCAGGCATATGACCTTCTATCGGCTGCAACACTCACATTTGTATTTCTATCCATGATCAGCCAGGGTGACCAGTTCATCCATTCTCCCAGATCAAAAATAGTATGAAACACCTTCTCAACAGGCGCTTTGATCAGCAATTGTCGACTTACATTTAAAGCTGGCATTTTTTATTTTTTTGTAAAGATGAAAAAAGGAATCAAATGTTCCAAATTATGAAGTTGGCAAAGCACGAAGAAGACTTTGTAACTACCATTAAAAGCGAGATCCCTACCCTGAGGTTCCTTCTTAGAGACAGGTACCCTTTTCACGGTACCACCCGAAGCACAAAGCCGCTCAATATTTCAAGACTTGCATTGAGGGCAGCTTGTATCGATCGCACGGTGCTGTGGATGTCCAACTGGGGAGAGTGCAGGGTATTAGCTGGGATCGTTACCTGATCTGTAGGTTGTGGTTGCCTGGTTTTATCCCAGTTGCAGGGATTGCTCCATAGGCTATTGGTAGCGCCTTGCCAGGTGATTTGATATTCGCAATTAGGATCAGGAGCATTGTCAAGCACAGCCTGGTATTTTTTGGCAGTACTGGAATAAGGCGGCTGTACTTCGATATCGCTGAGTACACCCCAGGAACCATACACACTTTCCTGAACGGTGGCCAGGCTAAAGTTGGTAGCGAGTTGGCACCCCCAGCTTCGAATGGAATCGTGCATACGATCATAGATGTCGTACATGCCTGATGCATTTTGTGCATCCCACATGGCTTGCTGGTAGGGGTAGGGGATACCAAAAGAGTTTCCCACAAAATGTTGACCGCCCTCGTAAGTAATGATTTTTTTGCCATAGACCTGAATATTCCTATAGTCAAGTTTGACCAGCGGTCTGAAGGCGTCCCACCCATTAAGCGCGTTGTTGAGTACATCTTGTACAGTTGCATTGCTACCTAAAAGATCCAGTCTGGGATTGCCTGTAGATCCATGGTCGAGACCAAAATAATGAGTTGGACTGCCATAGTCCCAGGCGTCAGGAGGGAGCTGTGAAAGGATCTGTTCATTCAAATAACTAAAACCTGCCTGGATGCCTAGCACCCTTTTGACCCGACAGGCCTGATCACCAAAAACATTGTGCCAGATGGCAAATGTTTTGCCCGCTTTTTCTGCCATGGCCCTGCCGTAGTTGAGGTTGCCCGGCCGATTGTCATTGTTGTAGTGTGCCTGAGGAAAGATCCAGTTCCATACCTCATTGCTATATTCCAGGTAAATGTTGAGATGGTCATCAAGGCTGTCCAAAAACAATTGCGCCATGTTGGCAACATAAGTAGAGTCTGCCATGTGTGGCACACATATCCATGCATCTTTGTCCAACTCATTGCAAAGCTGAATCATGATTTCATAGGGCACGCCTCTTGGCCCGGAATAAGTAAAATAATCGGTTTTAGCCCTGTCTGCCCAGGTTACATTGGTATTACCGTTGGTATTGCCCCAGTCCATAAAACGCAGCGTTTGAAATGGTGATATTTTTTCTTTGAAGACCTCATAAAAAGCATCTTGTTGAAGATCGGTAAATTCATGTTGGGGTCTTACAATTCGGATGTTTCTCACATGGTTGAGTGGATCAGAATATTCAATGTTAAAATTTACATTGCCATTGTCCAGAGCAGTAAAAGCAATTCTGCCGGGTGTACTCGAAGAAATACTGATGGCTCCGCCAAAACTAATACTTCCTACACCTTCGTAGAGAAAGAGGTAAGAACTATCCCTTCTAAAATTGCCTCCATCTGCTGAGATGACATACCTCAATTTGGAAAGTCCGGCAGACGTGTTTTGGGGCGCATGGGTAGGATAGCCCTGAGGGTCAAGGGAAATCTCATCCAGTACATTTGAATTCCAGCAAAAACAATTGTCTTCATAAGTAAGGATTTCAGACCGCACATGTTTCAACAGATTTTTTAATGGCCGCTCTACGCTCCAGTCAGAAAAACCACCGAGGTTGGTTCCAATCTGCATGGCGCAGGATGCAGGCTGCCATCCCTGGCAACTGGTACTGTCGGTAATCACATGGAGCGACATAGAGTCATAGCAGGTGTTATTAATTCCATTGACAATAAGTGTGTATTGTCCCTGACTCAGCTGGTGATACTCGTTGCCATTGGTAACAGGAAGGGTACTACCCCCTTGATTGCGCAAACTGAAATTGGTGTTTTGGGTGTTGATGCTGATTTGCCCATTGTTTTGATTGCAGCTCGCCATTTGTAAGCTGGTGATGGAAGTCTGGCAGGGAAAACGCCCGTTCTCATCTGTCACGGTAATTGTCTGGTAGGCGGTATGCTGCAAGCCAAGCGGATCGGTAACCAAAAGGCTGGTGGTCAACTCTCCCAAAGCAGTAAAAGTATGATTGACTACAACACCATTTTGGTTGGCAGTACCATCCCCAAAATTCCACTGATAAGTTAAGTTGCCACCTTCCGGGTCTGTGGATGTGTTGGCATTAAAATTTACAGTCAAAGGCCGCTGCCCAATAATGGGATTGGCCACTATTGCAGCAGTGGGTGGAAGATTGACGGCTACATTATTATCAGGTGCAACACATGGATAGCTGGCCGCAAATCTAAGTTCATCTATGGCAGCACTGTTGGCATTGTTGCCAAGGTATACGGCAGCACTTCGTATAGAAGCGGCTGCACCCATGTTTTGCAGCAGGGTTGCCGGGCCGGGACCTGTATATCCCAAAGGAGGATTGACAAAAAATGAAAGTTGGGTGTTGCCTGGAGTAAAAATGATTTGCACAACCAATAAAGTTATATCATTGATAGAAACCACACTGTCAGAAGGGAAATAATTGTTGCCAACCCTCATTGTCCAACGTCGCTGACCACTTACATTGGAATTACTTCCAAAATACCCCATGCCAATGTGTTGTCCGCTACAACCCGAACACCAGGCTATGTTATTGTCATGTAAATCCAGCCATACCTCCTGATCGTCGTTAGAAAGTTTGTTAAACAATACACTCATCCAAAGGGTATCTCCACTTTCTGAGCCAATGACATCAGAATTTTCTGCAATATAATTGGCAAAGGGCCCTTGGCTTGAGGTATTGATTCGTCTGCCAGTAGTGAGGTATTGACTTCCTCCCTGGCCATATACACCAAGCGAAGTTAGACCTGGATAGTTGAGGGATAGACTTCCTTGAGTTTGGTAGCCGGGTACACTGCTGTTATTGTTTTGGGTATTCCACGGAGCCTGCCAACCTGTGCCTCCAGAGAGTCCTTGTAATGCCTGATTAGTGCTGTAATTGAAACCATCATAGGCCAGGTAGGTGCATTGAGCAGAAAGGCTGAGATGCATTACAACAACCAAAAAAACAAACAGCAGTATCCTCATACAATCTTCATGATTTAAAGTGCCAACGTTTCAATTTCAAAAAATCCACTACTTCAATAGTCTAATCGTATAGAATGCCAAAACATGGGAAAGAGATAATTGAATTTTTGTGTCAAAATTGAAAAATAAAGGTACAAAAAAGAAATGGGGTTGAGGAAGAATCTGAAGAAAGGAGATTTAGCCTAATTACGCTAAAAGAATGCAGTGAATAAATTAATCTAGTATTAATGTTTATTGGGGGCAAAATGCAAAATTGCACCTATAATTTTCCATTTGTCAATGACCTGCCTCATTTTTTGTCCTGAAATTGGATGTTGATTGCTAGTTTATTTTATGCATATATTATTGAGGTGAAGGCAGCTATTCTGCCTTTATGAACTTAAAAATATTAATAGATATGAGATGGCAATTTAATTTTATAAAGCTGGCATTTCTGGGTTTTTTAACTGCTTTTTTAATCCACGCTGTTCCGGTGGGATGCAACAAAGACGAGGATCCGCCAATAGAAGACCCAACAACTTCACTTGATTTAACCAAGGCCAACAAGGCAGCCGAAGATGCGGAACAAGCATTTGCATCTGGTGAGGTATCTAAAATCCTTCCTTTTATGGCTCCGGTGGCACTTGAAAGATCGCAATTGGATTTGGAGGCTGCGGATGCAGAATGGTTGAAACAGTTTGCCAGAGATTTTAACAACAGATCGGTGGTGGGTCATGGAGATGAATTTATTGAATACCAATTTGACTGGAATGGACTGCCCTACACGGTAGATTTTGCTATTCAGGAAGATGGGTCAATAAAGATCATTAGATTGTAACAAGGAGATTGGTAGACAGCTATTGCTGTTGAGATATCCCATGGTTTAATTTTAAATAGATAGGAAATGAAAAACAAGATAGCTTTTTTGACCGGTGTTCTTGCTTATATTGGACTTGCATTGATTTTGTCAGCTTACGACAACAAAACAATGCACACCTATATCAATGATGCCATTACTGATGCATTTAT
>JAGNSQ010000240.1 GCA_017987975.1 Saprospiraceae bacterium | reverse complement strand
GCCAGGTTGCCATCGGTTACTTCAAGGTATTCCTTTAAAGCATTAAAATCGAGATTTTCGTTGACGGCAAGTACGGCCATAATGCCCAATCGGATCCGACTGTCAAAAACTTTGTTGAGGCCTGCAATAACGGATTTCATCGTTCATATTTCTTATAGAGGAAAAGACCGTATCCTATGTGACCTAGTCCAAAGCCGATGGCCCAAAAAATCAGACCCCACATGGGAAACAAGATGCTTGCCAGGCCTAATACAAGATGAAGCAAACCCAATCCCGCTAGTTCTTTAAAAGTATACTTGCTTACTGAAAAGAGGGCCAAACCATAAAATATCAATGAAAGCCCCGGCATCCAGGTCATCATTCCTTTAAAAAACAAAATAAGCATAAAGCTTCCTCCTGCTATCAATGGCACCAAAAAATGCCACATCATCTTTCGGGCACTTTCATTCCAAACTCGCTCTCCTTTTACCGCTGCTTTTTGCCTTGAAAATAAATATCCGGTTGCTAAAGAAAGGATCAAGGTGACCACAGCCAGATAAAATACCCCCCAACTACTTTCATTTAGTCGAAAGGAGGAGCTATTAATTAAATCTTCTTCCCCAAACTGCAAAAAGTATTGAGCTATAACGGCAGCCAACAATGCGTAAATACCAATGAGCACTCCCGAAACGCCGGAAAGGGACATGAATTTGGTCGACTTCTCCATCAAAGATCGAATCTCCTGGATGTCTTGAAGGTATTCTTTTGTTTCTTTCATTATAAAGTACTTTGTACTGCAAAGTTATGATAAAAATTGAACACACAAAATAAATTGAAAAAATCTTTCATGTTTCTGGTCTAACCCACAACCATAGTGGTTAACCATCATTTAAATATTAATGTCAAAAAAATATAAGCCCCATCCAAAATTAGAAGATAACAGGTCATATTTTTGGCATATTAAATAAAACCTATAAAACCCTACTCAAAGATGAGGAGTTGTATTTTGTACATTATCATCAGTTTTGTCATGCCTATCCATGTTTTTTCTAAAGCCAATGACAAAATTTACTTTTCAACTGCTTCTTGTTCAGTAGACATTTCATCTAATTTAAAACCTGAAAACGCTTGCTTATCCAAGTTGAAACCGACGTGCCATCAAGGCAACATTACGAGTTCTAATTTCAGCGATAAATTTTCTGTTGATCTCGATATCAAAGAACTTAAAAACCCTACTCTTACAAAGGCACTTAGCCCCACGGTCAATTTGTCTATCAGCCAGGTATCCGCTCCTGAAACAGGCCTGCCCCTGATCATAGTAACCGCTACCAATGACGTACCCGTAATAGGAGATCAATATGTTTACCTCAATGTTTCGGGTACAGGCATAACTTTTGGCGACTACAGTGTTTCAGGTTATCAGATCAACATTGCCGATGGCTCAAGTGCGGGAAGCATTCTCTTTTACGTACAGGATGACTTCCTGGCAGAAGGGAATGAAGTAGCAACCCTTTCTTTGTATGGCCCATCCCCCGGCCTTGTCCTTGGCACGACCATATCACAGGATTTAACAATCTACGACAATGAAATATGTGGCGGTCCTGGTGGTATCGTTATCAATACACAAGCCCAGGCCAACACATTCAGATCAACCTATCCCGGCTGTCTGGTAGTAGAAGGTGACCTTACCATCAACGACGATGATGGCATGGGCATCGACCTGGTAAGTATCGACAGTCTTTATGGCCTGACCGGTGTTAATTGAGCATTGGGCATCTTTTTTAATCCTATGATCACCAAACTAGATTCTCTCAACAACATCACTCAGGTAGGAGGAGATGTCAGCATCTTCGATAACAATATCATCACCAATCTTGCCGGGCTTTCAGGACTTACCAGTCACACAGGCACATTTTCAGTGTACAACAACACTGCCCTGAATTCCTTAAATGGCATTTACAACCTTACTACCTTCAACAACCTCAACATTTATAGCAATCCAAATTTGATCAATCTTCATGGACTTGCCAATGCCGACATCATCAATGGATCGCTTAACATCAGTGGAAATGACAATTTGATTGATATTTCTGGCTTGTCTTCCATTAGTTCTGTAGGCAGTACATTGACCATTAGCAGCAATCCCGCGCTAACTTCCATTCAGGAACTCACCCAACTTATTTCTGTTAATGAGAGTTTATTTATTACTGACAATGCAAGCCTTGAAAACGTAAATAGTTTTTTATTCCTTGAATCTATTGCCCTTGATTTGTACATCGATAACAATGGTGCCCTCACAGAATATTGTGGCCTTAATCCAATTATGGACAGCGAAGTCAACATGGGAGGCACCGCCATTGGCGGAACCATTACCATCACCAACAACGCTGTTGACCCAAGCCCTTCTGATATTGTAATGAATGGTGCTTGTGGTAGCTTACAAAACGAGAGAACGGGTCAAAGATATACCTCTTTACAAGATGCTATTAACGATGCCGACCCCATGGGTGGCGACACCATCATTTTTCTGGACAACATTGAAGAGAGTTTTGTTGCTTACAACTCTGTTTATGTCAATTCCAACGGCTTTACCCTTACCATTCCTGATGAAATTCCGGATGTGTCTTTTGGAAGAATGGAAATTTACCAGGATGTAGTGTTTATCTGGTTAGGAGGCACTATCATTGTAAATCCAACAGG
>JAGNSQ010000112.1 GCA_017987975.1 Saprospiraceae bacterium | reverse complement strand
AAACGCAGTAAAAGGTATGAATAAAGTTGAGTTCAGCAGAACCGACGTACCAGTAAGCGGCGTTGTATACTACACCATCGAAAGCGGTGACTTCACAGCTACCAAAGCGATGATTGTAATCGAGTAATCATTTGATAACAGAGTGGGGTAACCCACTCTGTTTAACGATAATCGGTTTTTGGGATGGCCTCTCTTCAAGCAATTGGAGGGGGGCTTTTCTTTTATAGCAGATCTATATTCCGCTTTTACTGTCCAATTATCTTAAAAATCGCCAATTACACAATTACCATGAAAATAATTATAAAACAATAAATATACATAACTTAATGAAAAATAGATATTTATAAATATGAATTAAAAAATATGTATTTTTTTATTAATATTTATTTGGTTAACATATTAGATTATTTCTATATTTGTGTCTGAATTTGTATTTCGATTTAATAGACCACCTTCTTACCTACCTGAGATACAATAATATTACCTAATAACATTTCGGTTTTACCACCCTGGTATTGATTTTAGATCCAATAGCATATGCTCTATGCTACATGACTTTGTTTTTCGAGGAATTCAAAATTCCATAACAGTATAATTTTTAAACAAACTCAAAAAAATTGGATCTCATGAAGAAAACGCAACTTACGTTTTTACAAAAAGCAATCAGAAGTATGCTTTTGATTGCGACGGTGATGCTGGTGTACTCCGCATCATCTTACGGCCAATGTTCTTTGGGGTGTAACAGCCATGTTCAGGTATCTTTAGATAATGCCAACTGTGAAGCTGTAATTACGCCTCAAATGATGCTTGGCACACTTCCACCTAGTTCTTGTCCCAACGGCTCATTTATCGTTGAGGTAAGACACAATGGTATTTTAGTACCCAATGCTACCGTAAATCACGACCATGTTGGTAAGGTTTTGGAAGCTAAGGTAATCGATTTGAATTCCGGAAATTCATGCTGGGGTAATCTACACATTGAGGACAAATTGCCTCCAGTAATTGTTTGCGATGATCCGGATGATATTTATTGTTTTGAACTCGACAACTACCAACCTACAGTAATTGAAAACTGTGGTACTTACACACTGGAAATTACTGCAGAATCAATTACCAACAACAATTGTAATGTAGGCTTGGATCCCAATGTATTGAAAGTAATTTCAAGAACTTATGTAGCTATTGACAAATCAGGCAACAGATCTTTACCTTGTACCATCGAATTTGATGTATTGGCTATTGACGACTTGTCTGACATCGACGCACCCGATAACTTTTTGTATCCCAACTTTAACCTTCAATGTGATGGCAACTGGGCAAAAGATGCCAACGGCAACCCACACCCATCTTACACAGGAGTTCCTGAATTAGATGGAGTAAAACTATGGCCTAATCCATATGTGGATTGTAACATCCTGGTTGACTACAAAGACCAGAGGCTTCCTGCTATTGGATGCGTAACAAAAATCATGAGGACCTGGACCATCATCGAATGGACTTGTATCACTCCTCAAAGAACAAGGACTATCCTGCAAATGATAGAAATTGCTGATACCAAAGGACCAGTTATCACTGGAGCAAAAGATATTACCGTTTCAACTACTCCGCATAAATGTGAAGCAGTTGTTAACGTACCACCAATTACTGCGGTTGACAATTGTTCTGCAGCAAATCAAATCACTGTTACTGTTTCAGGTGGAACACCGCTTATCAACGGAAATGGTGGTATTACAACTTTAGAAATTGGATACCACACCTTAGTTTATCGCGCATCTGATGCTTGTGGTAATGTTACCGAAAAAGAAATAAGCGTTTGGGTAGAGGATCTTACACCTCCGGTTGCAGTTTGTGACCAGAATACTACTGTAGGTCTTACGTCAGATGGAACTGCATGGGTACATGCTTCATCTTTCGATAACGGATCTTATGACGAATGCCAGCTAGCCAAAATGTTGGTAAGAAGAATGGATACACCATGTGGTGAGTGCAAGGAGCCTGAATTTCCTGGTTTCCACTACCTGGGAAGCAGAGAAGGTCACTACTATTATGTTTCAAGTCATCCATTGATTGGAAGATTGGGCTTTAAGCACGCCAAAGCAATGGGCGGATATGCAGCTTCTATTGAAACCCTTGATGAAGGACTGTGGTTGGCCAACCAATTGGAAGTTCACCACAAAGATGAGTGTTATACCCTGGGTTTAAATATTGACTTCCAGACTCAAACCTTGCGTTGGGAAAGTGGAGCTCCTTTTGATCCCAATGCTTATGTAAACAGTTCGCTGCAAATGCAAGCATTTGTAGATCCTAATGATGCCTATGTATGTTTGACAGGAAATCCTTCTTTAGGATTTGTAAGAAATGATACACCTAATAAATACATCGTTGAAATCACTGATCCATGTGGATTTAGCTCTTATGTAAAATTCTGTTGTGCTGACATTCCAAACAATGTGATGGTACAATTTAGAGTTATCGATTCAAACTGCAACTGGAATGATTGTATGGTTAATGCAACTATTCAGGATAAATTACCTCCAAGCATCACTTGTCCAGCCAACGTAACTGTTGATTGTGATACACCCTATAATTTAAGCAATTTAGCTGGTAGTTTTGGAACAGCAATTGCTTATGACAATTGTAGTGTAACGATGAGAGAAACCTACGCAGACACAATCAATCAATGTAACGTAGGTAAAATAGTAAGAACATTTACAGCTACTGACGCAGGTCAGAGAACTGCAACTTGTAAACAAACTGTTTACTTCGAGCAAACTGAACCATTCTATGTAAACGTTTACAATCCTTTTGATACCAGAGATGATATCGATTGGCCGGTTGATGTTACCTTAGAAGGTTGTGACGACCCTACTTCTGATGCATTCCTTCCTGCCAACACAGGTAGACCAATAATCCATGATGGCGTTTGTCAGCTGGTAGGATTGGACTATGATGATCAGATCTTCACATTCAACAATGCTACAGGAAATGCATGTTTCAAAATATTGAGAACATGGACTGTAATTGACTGGTGTCAATTCATCAATGGTCAATACTACACTGTAAGTTATACTCAGGTTATTAAAGTTCACAACACAGTAGCTCCTATCATTAGAAGCAGCTGTGCAGCTAAGGAAGTTTGTACTTATGACAATACTTGTACAGATGGATATATTGAATTGACAGCTTCAGCAACAGATGATTGTACCCGTGGCCTAAAATGGTATGCCAAAATTGACTTAAACAATGACGGCTCTTTCGAATCAGGTCTCTCAAAATCAGGCACAGGTACATCTGCCACAACTGCTAATCCAACTGTAGCCAATGCTTCAGGTACTTATCCGGTAGGATCACACAAAGTATTGTGGACATTTGAAGATAAGTGTGGTAACCTAACTACATGTGAGCAATATTTCTCTGTGGTTAACTGCAAAGCACCAACACCATACTTATTGAATGGCCTTTCAGTAGATCTGATGCCTGTTGATACAGATGATGACGGAGATATTGACAACGGAATGGTTGAGATTTGGGCAAGCGACTTCGACAGAGGATCTAGCCACCCATGTGGATACAAAGTTTACTTGTCTTTCTCACCAAATGTAAATGACAGAAATAAAGTTTACACTTGTGCCAACAAAGGAAGAAACGACGTAACCATCTACGCATCTGTAATTACTCCAATGGGTGATACCATCAGAAGTTGGGCAACTACTTTCATCGATGTTCAAGACAACATGCATGCTTGTCCTACAACATCTGGAAACAGAGTAGCCATTAATGGTAAAGTAATGACAGAAACACAGGAAGGTGTAGAAAATGCAACCCTATTGCTTCAAAGTAATGAAGAAATGTTGCAGGTATCTAACAATGAAGGAGCCTTTGCATTCGCTGACATGCTGGTAGGTGGCACTTATACACTTTCTGGTATTAAAAATGACGATTACATGAACGGGGTTTCAACATTAGACCTTGTATTAATTCAACGTCACATTCTGGGTATTGAGAAATTGACTTCTCCTTATCTGTTGATTGCGGCCGATGTTAACAAGGACAAAAAGATTACCGCATCTGACTTAGTAGAATTGAGGAAGTTAATTCTTGGAATCAATGACAAGTTGGCCAGCAACAATTCATGGAGATTCATTGACAAATCTTTCTCTTTTGCAGATCCATTTAATGCACAAGCTGGTGATATCAAAGAGACATATGAGATCAATGGCTTGAACACCGATTTGAACATCGACTTTATGGCGGTTAAAATCGGAGACGTTAACGCTTCTGTAGTGGCTAATGCTACCAACAAAGTATCTGAGTCAAGAAGTAACAAGAGCCTTAACATGATTGCGGATGCAAAAGAATTTGCTAAAGGCGATCTGGTTACCATGACCTTCAATACAGAGGAAGTTACTTCAGTATCTGGTATGCAATTTACCTTAAAATATGATCCATCGACAATTGATATCAAAAATATCGAAGGAACTGACATGAACATCAGCGAAAACAACATTGGCTGGAATAGAACAGCAGAAGGTATACTTACTTTTAGCTGGAACAAAGACAATGCGCAGGATGTAAATGAGGTAATGACCATTCAATTTGTAGCCAACAAAGCTGGAAATACTGCTGAATTATTCAGCTTAACTTCAGATGTTACCAATGCGGAAGCATACAATGCTGAGATGGAATTGATGGATGTTAAATTGAGAACTGCCGGTGAGATTGCAGGCTTTGAACTGTATCAAAACACACCAAACCCATTCTCTGCAAACACCCTTGTACAGTTCCGTTTGCCTAAAGCAAGCAATGTAACCTTTAAGGTTTACGATGTAACAGGAAAAATATTGAAACAAATCAATAGAGATTTTGCAGCCGGTATCAATACCATTACACTCGACAAAGCCCAATTGGGACAAAGTGGAGTGCTGTATTATCAACTTGAAGCAGGCGAATTCAATGCTACCAGAAAGATGGTGGTTATAGAATAAAATGTAAAGCGTAAAGTTTACTGTTTTTGGGATGGGACCCCCTTCTGCCACCGCAGAGGGGGTCTCTTTTTTATACCCACTGAAATGCTATCTTTGCACCATGGCAAGAATCATGGGCTTGGATTATGGCGGGAAAAGAACAGGAATCGCCGTTACAGATCCGTTGCAAATAGTTGTAACCGGCCTGGAGACCATAGATACCGGCCAATTGAAATTTTTTTTGAACCAATATTTAAAATCCGAGGTTGTAGAAAAGATAGTTATTGGAATGCCTACCCATAAAGATGGCAATTTTACCTATCTGAAACCTGCCATAGACGAGTTGGCAGCCTTTATTGTGAAAAGTTTTCCTTCTACTTTGGTAGATTTTGCAGATGAATCCTTTACCTCAGTACAATCGAAAGAAATAATTTTTAAAGCCGGAGTTAAAAAGTCCAAAAGACAGGATAAAGCCCTGGTGGATAAGGTCAGCGCTATTTTAATATTACAAAAATATTTAGGACATATTTAATGATTTTACCAGTTTATGCATATGGTCATCCCGTTTTGAAAAAAATGGGATCTGAGATTGATCCGACATTTGAGGGTCTAAATGCCCTTATAGAAGATATGTGGGAAACCATGTATTATGCCAAAGGAGTGGGCCTTGCCGCCCCACAAATCGGACACGCTATTCGTTTGTTTATTGTAGACACCATTCAAATTCAGGAAGAAGGGGAAGAAGAAAAAGGCATTAAAAAAGTATTTATCAATGCTCAAATCATAGAAGAATCAGGTGATCTCTGGACTTATGAAGAAGGTTGCCTGAGTATTCCCAATATTACCGGTGATGTTGAGCGAAAAAAGAACATCCACATTCGTTACTTGGACGAAAACTTTATACCTCAGGAAGAGAAATATGAAGGTATGAATGCAAGGGTAATTCAACACGAATATGACCACATCGAAGGAAGGTTGTTTACCGAAAAACTCAACCCCTTAAAAAAGAAGCTCATCCAAAGAAAATTGGAAAACATACGCAAGGGCAAGGTGAGTGCGGAGTATAGGATGCGATTTGCCTCCATTTAATTACTTACGTCCGAAGTCTGCCGGTATTTCACCCCATTCAGGTGTATTCCAGTGTCGGATAGGGTTTTTGATATTGTTTTTTTGCAACCATTGTAAGGCCCTGTCGACCAATTCAAATAATTCTTTGTTTTCGTGGGTGCGGGGCAACTTGCTTTTAATTTTTTTATCTCTGACCCAGGCCATAGCCGTAATAGAATCGGTATAAATGACCACATCTGTACGACCCGACTTAAGAAAACCAGCACCTGCATGCACCAAGGCCAGAAACTCTCCGATGTTGTTGGTGCCAAGGTTTAAAGGCCCAATGTGAAATAATTGATTACCGGATACAGTTTCTACGCCCCTGTATTCCAGGTCACCGGGATTGCCAGAACAGGCTGCATCTACACAGATGCTGTTAGCAGCAATAATGCCTGCTTTAATAAGTGAATCCTTACTTTTGGGAAATGTGGTAGCTTTTTTGGTGGGTAATCCTCCTGCATTGACGTATCCTTGCTCAAAAGCAGCTTTTGCTTCGGCGGCATTGGTGAATGATTTATATCTGGCTCCTTCTACGCCATGGATTTGTTTTTTTGCCTCATCCCAAGATCGGTATATGCCAGGATTCACTCCCTTCCAAACAACATAGTATTTTTGTTCCTTCAAAATAGATAATTAAATGTCAAAGATAAACATAATAGATACCCATTGTCATATTTACTCAACAGAGCTGGCTGATCATCTTGCCGGGATTATAGATCGCGCCAATGAGGCCACAGTAGGTTACATATTGATGCCCAATGTTGACGGCAGTACTATTGATGCCATGTTGGAGGTAGAAAAAAATTACTCAAATTGTCTGTCTATGATGGGTCTTCATCCCTGTTCAGTAAATGAAAGATATAGACAGTCCCTGCAAGAAGTTGAAAATTGGTTTGGGAAAAGGAAATTTGTAGGGGTAGGGGAGACCGGCATCGACCTTTATTGGGACAAGACCTGGATAGAAGAACAAAAAATTTGCTTTGATTTTCAGATAGATTTGGCCAAAGAACATCAAATTCCGGTTATTATACACTCAAGAGATTCGCTAGAAATCACCATTGCCATGATAAAAGAAAGGCAGGACGGTAACCTTAAAGGAATTTTTCATTGTTTTACCGGCACAGAAGACCAGGCAAAAGAAATAGTGGATTTAAATTTCCACCTTGGTATTGGGGGGGTAGTTACTTATAAAAACTCAGATTTACCCGGTGTTTTGGCCAAGATTGGACCTGCGAATGTGGTACTTGAGACGGATGCCCCCTATTTACCCCCCGTACCACACAGGGGTAAAAAAAATGAGCCGGCCTTTATCATCCACGTTTTAGACAAGCTGAGTGAAGTATTTCAACTTTCCAGAGAGGATATTGGCGCCTTAACGACATCCAATGCAATTAATTTATTTGGGCTCACACCAAAATAAATTGATCCATAATCTATTACATAGTGTATATTAATTCTATTTGAAAAATAATGGGGCAAACCAAAAATTTAATTTTGAATAGTTGTTAAAATTTTCAAAATTTGCACGGCTTGCGAGGGAGAGTTGCTCGAGTGGTTGAAGAGGCACGCCTGGAAAGTGTGTGTACGCCAAAAGTGTACCTAGGGTTCGAATCCCTAACTCTCCGCAATTTATTTTGTTAATTTCATATTTGTTCATACATTTATTATTTTAAAAGAAATTCATCAACTAAAAAATTGTAAATCTGAGAAATTATGCGAAAGTTTAATTTAATTTTAGGAATACTGGTGGTTGCACTTTTGAGCAGCCAGCAAGGGTTTGCCCAAGAGGCAGCACAGGCTGCGGCTACAGCCAGCGATGCGGGTGCCTTTCAAACATTGAAAAGGTATTTTATCGAAGGAGACTGGGTTTGGATGAGTCCGGTATTGATTGCTTTTATCTTTGGTCTTGCATTTTGTATCGAAAGGATCATCACTTTAAACATTGCCACCGTTAATACCGACAAATTAATTTCCGGTATTGAGGAAAAATTGGCTCAGGGAGACATGGAAGGTGCAAAAGAAGTTACCAAAGCCACTCCTGGTCCGACAGCAAGTATCCTTTTCGAAGGTTTGCGCAATGCTGGAAGTGGTCCTGATGCCGTTGAAAAAGCGATTGTAAACTATGGTTCAGTTCAAATGGGTCTGTTGGAAAAAGGACTTATCTGGATTTCATTGTTTATTGCCTTGGCACCGATGCTTGGTTTCTTGGGAACGGTTGTAGGTATGATCCAGGCCTTTGACAGGATTGAAGCTGCGGGAGACCTTTCACCTTCAGTAGTTGCGGGTGGTATCAAAGTGGCACTTTTGACAACGGTATTTGGTTTGGTGGTTGCCATTATCCTACAAATTTTTTATAATTATATTGTCTCCAAAATAGATGGTATTACCAATAAAATGGAAGATGCTTCTATTGGACTTGTAGAAGTAATGTCAAGAAACAACATTTTCAAATAATTTAATTATAACGAATATGTATAATTTTTTTGCTAAAAACGGCACAACTGTAGCCATGTTAACTGCCTTGGCGGTTACGCTGATTTTCATAATATCAGCTGTAACGGGTATGTCAAGCGATGGATATGCAGTTGGAACTGATCTGGCTGGAATGGGCAAAGAAAAAGTGGCCCAAATGGGATATTTTGATTTAGGTTTGTCTTTAACTATATTTTTACTTGTGTCTTCATTAATACTACTTGTAATTTTTGGAGTTTGGACACTGATAAAATTTCCTAAAACCCTTAAGTCAACGATCATTTTTTCTGGCTTACTTCTGGGACTATTTTTCGCTTTATATGCAACCGCAACCAAAGAGACAACCGGTAAATTGGGTAGGGCTTTGGAAACATTTCAAATTACAGATAGTATAAATAGTTTCGTGACTGCCGGGCTATGGTCAATGATAATTATGTGCCTGGGCTCTGTTATTATCATGGTAGGTATGGAAGTGAGAAACATGTTTAAATAATAACTATCATGTTAAAAAAGAAAAAAAACCACAGGATGAGAAATGAGATCAACGCCGGTTCTATGGCGGATATCGCATTCCTCTTGTTGATTTTCTTCCTGGTTACGACACAAATCTCTGAGGATAAAGGACTTTTGGTGAAATTACCACCTTGGTCTACAGAACCACCTCCAGATTTTAAAGCCAATTCCAGGAACCTGTACTCCGTATTGGTCAATGCTCAAAACCAACTTTTGGTAAGGGGCCAACCTATGGACATCGAAAAACTCAGAGAAAATACCAAACTTTTCATCTCAAACCCTCGACAAGAAAGCGACAAAGCAACAAATCCTGCAGATGCAATTGTTTCCTTAAAGAATGATAGGGGCACAAAATATAGCACCTACCTAAGGGTTTACAATGAACTACAGGCTGCTTATACAGAGTTGCGTAATGAGACGGCCCTTAAGAAGTATGGTAAAGATTTTGAGTTCGTTACAGATACCCAGAAAAAGGAAATCAGAGAACTGATACCTCTTATCTTGTCTGAAGCAGAGCCAACGGCTTTTGGTGATGAAAAATAATTTGTTAACTACGACAACTTTAAAAGATGTCTAAATTTAAAGAAAGCGCGGCTTCAAAAGGGGCACCAGCCTTAAATACGGCTTCACTTCCGGATATAGTGTTTATGCTTCTGTTTTTCTTCATGGTTGTAACCAAGTTGAGAGATACAGAGCTTAAAGTAAATGTGAAAACACCGGAAGCATCACAGCTTACAAAACTGGAGAATAAGTCACTTGTAAACTTTATTTATGTAGG
>JAGNSQ010000239.1 GCA_017987975.1 Saprospiraceae bacterium | reverse complement strand
GCTCTACCATGGTGCCGATCGCCATGCTGTGCTGATCAACCTGGGTGGAGGAGTCATAGGCGATCTGGGTGGATTTTGTGCCGCCACTTTTATGCGAGGTATCCGGTTTATTCAGATACCCACATCCTTGTTGGCGCAGGTTGATGCCTCGGTAGGTGGAAAACTCGGCGTGGATCTCGACCATCACAAAAACATGGTGGGTGTGTTTAAGCAACCAGATGCTGTTTTTATATACACAGCCTTTATCAAGACCCTGCCCTATCGACAATTGCAGAGTGGTTATGCCGAAATGCTCAAGCATCATCTCATCGCTGATAAAGAGGCGTGGTTGGCCACAAAAGACATCAAAGATTTGACAGAACTAACCGAAGGCGATTGGATTGAAAAAAGCATTCAAATCAAAAACAAGGTGGTAAATGATGATCCTGAAGAAAAAGGACGACGCAAGGTGTTGAATTTTGGGCATACCATTGGTCACGCCCTGGAGAGTCTGCTGCTTTCAGCCGACCGGCCCATGACCCACGGCGATGCAGTGGCCATCGGTATGGTGTGTGAGTCTCACTTGTCTTATCAGCTAGGACATCTTTCGGAAGCAGAGGTGACAGAAATAAGGGACCATGTTTTGCGCATCTTTGGCCATAAATACAAGTCCATCCCTTCAACAGAAAAAATTATAGCTGCGATGCAGTTTGATAAAAAAAATGCAAATGGCGTCATTTCATTCTCCTTATTGGATGCCATTGGTTGTGGTTCTTACAACAAAACTGTTTCAGACCAGCAAATAGAAAAAGCCATACAGTGGTATAAGGGCTGAATTTTGTTTTACCTTAAGGAGCAATGAGCTTAAAACCCACGCCGTGGATGTTGTCGATCTTTAAATTTTCATCATCGCTGAGGTATTTTCTAAGACGGGAGATAAATACATCCATGCTTCGACCCAGGAAATAATCATTTTGTCCCCATACCCTTTCCAGGATCTCTTCTCTTTTTATGACGTTGTTTTTATTTTCTATTAGAAGCTTGAGCAGGTCTGCTTCCCGTTGGGTCAGTGTTTTTTCAGAATCGCCTGCAGAAATGGTCAGGTTTTTATAATCAAAGGTAAGCTTGCCTATGGTGAATTTATTGGCCTGCTTGATGTTGATAAATTTGCGTTTCAGGAAGACTTCAATTTTTAAGATTAGTTCTTCAATGCTAAATGGCTTGGTTATGTAATCGTCGGCTCCCAGCTTGAGACCCGTGATCCTGTCTTCCTTCATCGATTTTGCGGTGAGAAACAAGATGGGAATTTCAGGGTTTTTTTTTCTGATATCAGACGCCAGTGTAAAGCCATCCTTTTTGGGCAACATTACATCGAGCAAACATAAATCAAAATGACCATTGCCAAAAGCGATCAGTGCCGATTCTCCATCCAGACAATGAACAACATCATAGCCATTGAGAGACAGATTGTCGGATGTGACGAAACTCAGGGTCTCGTCGTCTTCCACATATAGGATTCTCGCTTTGTTCATTGTCAAACGGCTTATAATGCTTTGATGTAAAAATAACAATAATTTGATTAAACATCAA
This sequence comes from Saprospiraceae bacterium, assembly GCA_017987975.1. Classification (GTDB taxonomy): domain Bacteria; phylum Bacteroidota; class Bacteroidia; order Chitinophagales; family Saprospiraceae; genus JADKBO01. Next base: position 1,120 of record JAGNSQ010000239.1, on the reverse strand, counting down.
TTTTGTCGATTTTAGTATTTAAAGCACTGGCACTAGGCTGATTTTTCGGTGCCGGTAACTTTTTCTGAATCCAGGTAGGCAGACATATCAATTTCAAAAACGGAGCCCTTGCCCACTTCAGAATCGACCAGGATTTCCCAGTTGTGGGCCTTGCAAATACTTTTAACGTAAAAAAGTCCCAGGCCAAAGCCCTTTACATTGTGCACGTTGCCGGTATTGACCCGATAAAATTTATCAAATAGAAATCTTAAGTTTTCTTTGGGAATGCCTATGCCATTGTCTGCTATCCTAATGGCAACACCATTGTTCTTTTTGAAAAGAGAGAGGTGAATCTCAGGATCCTTATCACAATATTTGGTGGCGTTGTCAATGATGTTGTAAATCACATTGGTGAGGTGAAGTTTATCTGCATTGACTGTGATGTTGTTTACATTTTCCTCAAAACAAATTTTACCGCTCTCCAGTTTCAGTTCAGTTGCCTCTACAATGGCATGCAGCAGGGCATTGAGATCTACCCTTTCCATATTGAGCTTTAAGGTGTCATTTTCCAGTCTGGCTACATTCAGTACTTTCTCTACCTGGTCATTCAACCTCAGGTTTTGTTCTTTGATGATGTTGGCATAACGTGAGAGCCGACTGTTTTCTTTGATATGACCATCATTCTGAAGGACGTCGGCAGCAATTCTGATAGATGAAATGGGGGTTTTAAATTCGTGGGTCATGTTGTTGATAAAGTCTTTCTGCAAGTCTGAAAGTCTTTTTTGTCTTAGAATAATCAGGATGCTATAAGTAAAAAACAAGACCGACAGAATGGCCACCGAACCAATCATGAGATTGGCCCATAAGTCACTTACGATATAACTTTCCCTTTCCGGAAATTTGACCACAAAGTAGTAGTCGAGATGAGAAAATTTTGGCAATACGGACACCTTTTTCTTTTTGGTTGAATTGTCCATCTTACAATAATTGCCATAAATCATTTCACTGCTGGCGCAGTCATAAACCGCGTATTCAAAATCAGTATTGATAAAGACATTGGAAATTTCCTGATAAAGATAGTCTTCTAATACGGCAATATCGTTGATGTTGCTATTAACATTGACCGCGTATACATTTGAAG
>JAGNSQ010000238.1 GCA_017987975.1 Saprospiraceae bacterium | reverse complement strand
GGCGCCTTTGCCCCCTAATAAATTTTTCATGGATTCATTGCCATCCGCCTTTCCTCCTCCAAAAAAGTAAACATACTTCGGTGGTTTTTTGGACTTAATTATTTTGCTCATACGCTTAATTTATAAGTTACATAATTACTGCCATTTGTATGTTGCAACAAATCCCAGTATCATAAAAGGGTATGATCTTAATCAATGGAGTGCGCCAAGATGGCTATAAGCACCCAATCGACTGGCAGTAAGTAGTCAATTGAACCAAACCGCATAACGCTGCCTGCGCAATTCAAGGGCCAGGGCTTTTTCTGCAGCCAGGGCGGCGGCTTTAGTGCGGTAGGCAGGTAGCTGCTCGTACAAGCTGGGTCTGAGGTACACTCCATATTTTTTGACAATGGCTGCCGACAGATCGTAACCCTTCTTACTAAGTGTGCCGTTTATGTGTTCGTCAAATCGCTCGTAGGCTGTTTTGCTGGTCATGCCCACGTAAAGGCATTCCAGTACCCCATTGAATTGTGGATTGGCCTCCCGAAACCTGCGATTTTCGGTGAAGACTTTTTTGCGGAGTTCTATGACGTAGAGGGTGTACATGGTTGTGTATTTCCTCTGCAAATTTTGTGCCGTTGGAAAGGGATGTGTAAACCGGCAACGGAGCACCTGTCCCTATGCCGGGTACCGGTGTAGGGATCCGGGATCGGAGCCCCTACACAAGTTTACTTGCATAGGGGCAAGCATGTGTCCCTATGGCAGAGAAGCTGTAGTAGAGATCAGGTTATCGATAATTAGTTTGTTGGTAAGGGAAGACTTGCACCAGTATCCAGAATCCTACACAAGTAAACTTGCTTAGTAATAAGTACTTATTAGGGCAATAATGCTTAAGTACTTTTAAACAATTATAATAATATTATTAGTTTTTCGATATTTTGTTTAATTTTATAAAACAATCAGATTAGCATGAAAAAAATTCCTACTACCATTAGTATTCTTTTATTAGTGTTGGGTTTAAAGGCTCAAAACAACCCACAGTTGATTGAATTTACCAATGTTCAACCAGATTGGAGCTTAATTACTGTTGACACCAATTTTGTTCCTTCGCCATTGGATAGGTTTCCTACCAAATATTACAACAGAGTAATAAATGATATTAAATTATCAGGAAATAACTTAATAATACAGGAAAGTTCGTTCTCAAAAAGTCCTGCATTTGGTGCTTCGGGAGCATTGATTCATTCTGTCAATAGGGAAACTGGCACATTGAACTGGACACACCACTGGAATGAATATACTGGATTAAAAAATAGAGAAGATTACAAAGGTTTTGAGCTGGTAACGGCTGGTGAAGATGTTTCATTAATTTTGGGATCTTGCAGAGACAATGATACAACCTCATTTAATCAAGATGCATTCTCTTTTTACTGCCAACCCAGTATCAGGAAGATTAATCTTAATGATGGCAGCCTCATTTCACACCAATACAACAATGAAGACAGTATTTTAAAAGGTATTGGTGGTGTATTATGGTCAAAAGTGGCACTAAATAAAAAAAAGGAGCGGTTTTTCTCCGTCAAAGACCAGGATTTTGAAACGGATACAGCTATAATAAATAAAATCACCATCATGCCTCTGGATGATGACAACCAATTTGAACCGGAGTTCGTTTTTGAATACAAATACAAAACTACAGTACCATCCTCTATACCCGGGCGAAATTTTGTTCCTTTTTTGTTTCAGGCAGACCCCAATACTCTTGTATTATTTTTTGGGGACAATGAAATAAATGATTTTGTCAATTCACCCAAAAGTCTACGAGTGGTTTGGGTTGATATTTCTGACAAATACAACATCCGGATCAAAGCGGAAAAAGAAGTGAAGGACTTGCTCTATTTTCCGCAAGCCAACAGTGCCCATCATACTTATAATTTTTTTGGCTTTGACAGTGGCTTTATTTTAGGACAACCTCTTCCTGATGAAAACGGAAAAAGATTTACTTACTTACGATGGTTTGATTCAGATGGAAATTTAAAAGCAAGCATCGATAAGCTGCTTATTGGCAATGAACAATTTTTGACAGTAATGCCAATTAAAGTTTATAATGGAAAGTTATATCTAGTAACTGTTATAGCGCTGTCACAAACTCCATTGAAATACTCTTTGATCAGTGTTGATGAAGATGGAGTTCTCACAAAAGTTAAGGATTTAGACTACAAAATACCTCAAGGGTATAGAAAGGTAGAACTAACCAATCTGGCTGAAATGGATGAAGATGGGAATATATATTTATGCTTTTTATGCAACGAAAGATCAAGTGATGGCATAGATTATTATTACATCCAGTATGTCAAATTTGATGGAGAAAAATTAGGTATAACCACCAATACGACAGATATACAATTATCAGATCTCACTTTAGTCCCAAATCCTGCATCAAACATGATTCAATTGAAAGCATTGAATGATGCTGCCGGACAAATCAACATTTACACGATGTTAGGAGAAAATATCAGAGCATTCCCCTATCATACAGGTGATGATATTGATGTCACTGACATCCCAAATGGTCTGTATCTGCTGAAATTTACACAGAAAAGCAATCTGGGTTTACAAAACTCGATATTTAAATTTGTGAAAGAATAGAAGACTGGTTCCTTATAGATGAAGTCCCTACTTTATAGTGATCGGGTCAATACACCTCTTTTGAGGCAT
>JAGNSQ010000111.1 GCA_017987975.1 Saprospiraceae bacterium | reverse complement strand
AAATTGAGCAGATGAAGATTGGGCATAATAATCTTCTGCGTCGACAAAGCCATGAAGCGGGGCAGTTACCTTATTATCGAATTCATAAAGGGTGGAGATTTTTTGAAATTTTTTATAATCAAGGATATGAGGAAATTGTTTGGCTTTGGCAACCGCTTTTTTGTTTAAGGTTTTTAGAAACTGTATTGCATAGGGTCGATTGGTCCAATGGTTGAGGCGAACAGCACTGCTAGATAGATGGGCCGGTACTGATAGGGCAACACCTGTTTTGAATTCAGCAGGTACTTCATGGGTACCAAGGTATTTTAAGAGCATATTACCGCCAAGACTGTAACCTACAGCGCTCACCTTTTCATATTTTTTACTCAATTCTGATACGATAAAAGCCAGGTCTTTGGTATAACCGCTATGATAAAATCCAAGGGTACGATTGAGCTCTCCGCTGCAGCTTCGGTGGTTAACAGCACAAACATCTATCGGAAAAGCAGATAGGGCATTGGTAATTCCAAGAATATATTGCGAAGAAGAGGAGCCTTCAAGGCCGTGAAGTAAAATCACAACAGATTTTGCCCCTTTATTTACAAAGTCAAGGTCAAAAAAATCGCCATCTTCAGTTTCCCACCTTACACGCTGATAATCCGGAATGTTATTCCTCCGCATCGCATAGGGGTACATGGTATTAAAGTGCCTATTGACAAATAAAAAAGCAGGCGAATAAGCGTCTAACCTGAATCCGTTGTCAAGTGTAGTACCCGGCGTGAGTATCATAACATATTATCAGTCTACCGATGCAGATTTGAAGATACGATTCCAATTGATGCCTTTGGCCATAGAACCTTCTTTGGTAGAAAACCAGATGAAGAGGGGTTTTCCAACAATATGATCTTCAGGCACAAAGCCCCACATCCTGCTATCTTCAGAGTTGTGGCGATTGTCTCCCATGGCCCAGTAATAGTTTTGCTTAAAAGTATACGTGGTTGTGGCCTTTCCATTGATTACAATCTGTCCGTTTTTCACTTCCAGTTGATTGTTTTCATAGACCCCAATGATGCGTTTGTATAGATTAATATTTGAAGTATCTACCGTGATGCTAACACCTGCTTTAGGTATCCAAATGGGACCATAATTATCGACGGACCAATTGTAATGTTTTTTATCAAATGGAAAAAGATGATCTCCATTATTTTCATTGCTCATAAATGAAACGGCAACAGCTTTGTCATAGGCCTTCAATTTTTCTATTTGTTCCGCATTGAGCGTAAACACGTACATTGCACCTACTTTGTTGCGCAGACTGGTTGTCTCCAAAGTTTGCACCAGGGCATTGACATTGGTAACATTCAGTATTCTGTAAGCTTTATCCGCAGCGCTGGTTTCCGGTTGATTTTCCAGATACTCAAATGTCACACCGGGTGCAGCTTTTTGCAAAGTAGACAATTGAACAGAATCAAGGTAAATAACCTCAAAGCTGGCAATGTCTTCCTGGGAGATGCCCCAATCCGTAAATTTTTTAGGATTTACACTAAAGTTGGGAGAGGTGCGTACAAAATACCGATACTGGATATTGGTTGGATTCTTTACCGCCTTACCATTAAGATAAATTTGGCGATTTTTGATCTGAAGGGTATCTCCTGCCACAGCAACACAACGTTTTATGTAATGATCTTTTTTATCAACGGGCCTCACCCTTAGGTCGCCATCTCTTACTTTTTTTGCCAATTCCACATCTCCTGCGGCAATGGCGTCCTGCACCTGTCCTACAAAATACGAACGGGCAGAAGTAAGATAAATGCTATCACCAACAGGCCAGTTAAATACAATCGGTTTGCCTGCTTCAATTTTTTCTATTGCAGGGAGTCTGTGGTAGTTGAGACTGGGCTTCTTTATATATGATTCAGAACCCAGAACAGGAATGGTGTTGTGAAGTAATGGAAACATGGCAATAGTCATCGGGGTACGAATACCATAATGCGCCTTTGATACAAAAAGATAATCACCAACATTCAGACTTCCCTCCATCGAAGAAGTGGGAATTACATATGCTTCGATTAAAAACATCCTGATAAAGGCCGCAGCAAAAACCGCGAAGACGATGGATTCAACCCATTCTCTTAATGCCGATTTTTGATATGGATTTTGTTTTAGGAGGTTATTGAGCTGGTAAGTATCACCAGATTTTTTCGCCTCCGCCAGCTTCTGGTGAAAGTCGGCTTCCTGCATCAGAACAGGGCCTTTATAGCTTGCATTTTTATCAGTAGCAATCCAAAAAAACATAGCTGGAGCATAAATCACAGATAGTGCGCTATCCAGAAAAGAAGTTCTGCCAAATGATCTGGCTAAATCTACTGCCATGCCCACAAAAGTGAAAATATTCACAATCGGAAATAGCAACCAAAGCGCGGTAATGGGTTTCTTTCCAATGATTTTACACCACTCAAAAAAATTCACTCCCGGAATCAGGCCTTTTGCAGCTTGCACATTGGCTTTTGGAAAAAGCAGATACAGGCTTATGCTCAATAAAACATAGGAGATCACCAAAAAATATAGTAAAAACACGACCGTGAAGTTTGATTGGGTGCAAAGATACGTTTGTTCCTTGAAAAATGGGGCTTAATTACGATGAAGACCCCTGTTTTGGCGATCAATAAATGAAATTAACGTTTTTTAACAAAAGTATAAAAAGATACGTATTGCAAATTATATTAATATATAAATAATTGGCTATGATCTAATAATCTATTTGTCATCCTAATTACAATGAAAAACAAGGTTGTTTCTTTATGTCAATTAGTTACCTGGAAGTGTACTGCCCTGGTTGATAAGATTGCCGACTAACGTACCTGTCCCCTTATAAATACCAGCATTGGTTACATTGGTCAGCAACTGGATGGTACCGCGGTTATGAAGGGTGCCATTATTGCTGATACTTCCACTGCCTGTAAAATTCATGGTATTGTTCCACCATGTCATTGATTTGCCCAACGGTATGTCTAATAAACCAGAAATATTCAGATTGAATCCTCCGGATTTAAGTATTACAGAATTAGAAATGTTTAGAGCTGCAATGGAATTATCCTGAAGCAATTGAATGGTATCTCCCGTAGTGGCTGCATCGATGGCATCTTGCAGAGTTGCATAGTTTTGAGCATTCGTTTGATTTACTGCTGCTCCTTGGTTACATACCTTAATATCATCCCATCCACCTATGGCTCCTGAATTAAAGTTATATAGGTGAATACGATCCATATCAGACACGTTGGCCCTGAATGGGAAGCTTGTGTATTGCAAAACCCCGTCAATATAAATATCAAAAGTATAGCTGGTATAGTTGACGTTTTTTAACTCCACCAAATGCCAGGAGCCAATAGTAATTGGGTATGTATAAATAATACTAGAAACGAACCTGAGGTCCTGTGAATTATTGATATAACAGAAAGCTATACAATTATTGCCGGTAACACCACTATTGCCAATAACCACATATCCACCAGCAGTGCCGCCGACTTCATTTTTACTTCTCCACGAAAAATATTCAGGTTGCTGAACCGAAGGTAAAATAGTTACAAGGCCTGTCAAATGAGTATTATCCCCATTCACTGCTTGAAGGTAATATTGACCAACCGGAGCTCCCGTATTTTGAACGGTAAAAGTGATGGGAGCAGTGCCCTGTGTCCAGGTTGGTGTGAAACTACCGGATTCCCATCCTTCATAAAAAGGAGTGCAGCCCATCATTCGTGAATGAGCATTTGAAGTAGGATTATTGTTCACTCTAACTTCTTCTCCTGAAATCAGAAAGCCATCGGCATTGTATACTGGTGTTTGTGCACTCAAGGTTGTTAAACAACAAAGAGCTATCAAAAGGGTAAAAGATTTCATATTACAAATATTAAGCACAAAGTTAATATGAAGAAAGCAAATTGGTTAAAATCAAGTATATTTATTTAATATTACGTTTATAATTATGTATTATATATTGAATTAGAGGTTTTTATAAGTATAAATTAAATTATCTGCAATTAAACGTTTAAAAAATGCTTTATACTTCAAGATCCCAACATATTTGCAGTATCGATCGATGACGACATCACATTTTTTTAACTCATTAAATTTTACGTTATGAACACACTGAAGAACGCAGTACAACTAATTGGAAACCTTGGAAAGGATGTTGAGGTTACTGAATTTTCTTCCGGCAACAAAAAAGCCACGTTTTCACTTGCCACCACCGAAAGTTACAAAAACAACAAAGGTGAACAGGTAAAAACGACACATTGGCACAATATCATTGCCTGGGGTAAAAATGCAGAACTGATGGCCAAGTCACTAGCTAAAGGGAGCAAAGTAGCCGTCAACGGGATGCTGAGCTACCGAAGCTTTGAAGACAAAGCAGGACAAGCCCGCCAAATTACCGAAATCGTTGTCAGCGAATTTATGAAAATCGGAGACAGCCAAAAAGGTGTTCAGGAAGTCAAGCCGTTTTAAGGCAAATCGTCGGGTCGATTCCTTTGGGGAGTCGCCCGACTCTTTTTAGGTTGAAAAACTTGTATCTTTGACAGCAAAATGAAAAATGGATTATCCCTTAGCAAAACAAAGGGAAGAGTCGTTTTGTCCCTTTTGGCAGAATGTGGAAGTGAGATTCCCCATCTATATTTCGTATTTCAACTGGTTGGGATTTGAGTATTACATTAACTATTAGCCTCAATAAATTAGACTACTTTTGTGTTTCGAAAATTGACAGTGGATATTCAATCAATATTAAAATCTTATTACGGGTATGACAGCTTCAGGCCCATGCAGGAAGAGGTCATCCAATGGCTGTTGGCCGGTAATGACAGTCTCGTGATCATGCCAACCGGGGGTGGTAAGTCGGTATGTTTTCAGGTACCGGCTTTGTATTTACCCAATATGTCGATTGTAGTTTCTCCACTCATTGCACTGATGAAGGACCAGGTAATGGCTCTAAAGGCATTGGGCATTTCAGCTGCAGCTTACAACAGCCATATGAATACAGATGAGCTGCGACAAATTGAAGGAGACGCCATAGATGGAAATATCAAACTGTTGTATGTATCACCGGAGCGACTCAACAATGAGCATTTTCATAGCTTTTTGTCAAGGCTCAAGATCGATTTTTTTGCCATCGACGAAGCCCACTGCGTATCCATGTGGGGCAATGATTTCAGACCCGATTACTTATTGGTATCCAAGCTCAGGGACCGTTATCCCTCCACTCCTTTTATTGCGTTAACGGCAACAGCAGATACGGCAACACAAGCAGACATCTGTAAACAGCTCCAGTTGAAGTCCAGTAAAACTTTTGTAAGTAGTTTTGAGCGAAAAAACATTAAAATCTCTGCTCAGGGTAATCAGCAAAGGATGGATACCATCCTCGGTCTGTTGAAAAAACATAAAAACGAAAGCAGCATCATTTATTGTACCAGTCGCAAATCGTGTGAAAAGGTGGCAGGCTCATTGCATGACAAAGGTATCAAGGCGGATTATTACCATGCAGGGATGTCTGCTGATGAAAGAGACAGGGTCCAGGAAGCTTTTGTAAAAGATGAGATCCCCGTAATATGTGCAACCATTGCCTTTGGAATGGGAATTGACAAGAGCAACATACGCCGGGTCATTCATTACAACATGCCAAAAAACCTGGAAGGATATTATCAGGAAATTGGTAGAGCAGGCAGAGATGGATTGCCATCTGAGGCTATTCTTTTTTATGGCTTTGCCGATTTAGAGATCCAAAAAGAGTTTATTGCCAATGGTGATGGGAGTGATACCTACAAAGATGTTCAGAATGCTAAGCTGGACAGAATGTGGGAATTTTCATCAACTGGCAATTGCAGAACGAACCTTATTCTCAACTACTTTGGCGAATACAGAAGTCAGGGATGCGGCCATTGTGACAACTGCCTGAAGCCGAGGGCAAAATTTGATGGCACCCAAATAGCACAGATGGCTCTTTCAGCTATAATACGATGTAATGAACAAATACCCATATCCACTGCCATCGATATTTTGAGAGGGGCCCATAAAAAAGAGTTGATCGAAAAAAAATACGACAAGATTAAGACTTTCGGTGTGGGTCGCCATCATACTGCATTCGAATGGAAAGGTTATATAACCCAGCTCATCAATCAAGGCATAATTGCCATCGATTTTACAGCCCACAACCGACTCACCACTACCCCACTGACAGCAACAGTTCTGCAAGGAAACATAAAAATTGAGTTGCACAAAGAGGTATTTGTTGATCGCTCAGAAATCCCAAGTCCGGTTAAAATGAAACCCAGCTATACCTACGACGATCCTGATCCAGATTTGCTCAATAAACTCAAGACCTGGCGACTGCACAAAGCACGTGAAAGCAAGATGCCACCATACATCATTCTTCACGATAGTACTCTTGAAGCCATTGCAACTGCCCGACCCATGACCATGGACGAATTGGCAAGCTTGCCAGGCATTGGGGAACACAAGCTCAAAAAATACGGCGATGAAATATTGGATGTGGTGATTTTGTAGGCAAAACAGGATCCTTTGACAATAAATCAAAAGAACCATATAAAATATGGCCGAGCCTTAAATAAAAACAACATCAGCAAATTTAATTTTGCGAACTAATGTTTTAACTTAAAAATAAAATTTGGTTTGTACGAATTGACATAAAACCATTAAATCAGTTTGTCGCAGGAGCCGTTATTTATGACATTCTACCTGGAAAAAGACAGCAAGGTGAAACAGAATTGAAGAAAACCCTCATCTTTGCCCTTTAAAATTCATTTGTGACAACACAACCGACCAAAAGGCAAGAGCAGGCAAAGGTATTAAGGCTTTTTCGGAAGATCCATCGATGGTTGGGTGCAAGCTTGTTTTTATTGTTTTTAGTAATCGCTGTTACTGGCCTGCTTCTGGGCTGGAAAAAAAACAGTGGAGGGATGTTGTTGGCTCCCACCCAAAAAGGAAAGTCTACCGATCTTAAAGAATGGCTTCCGATGGATTCTTTGTATCAGCTTGCCTGCCAAGGCTTAAAGGAAAGAACCGATGGTCAAGTTTCTCTTGATCTCGACCGCATTGATATAAGGAAAGACAAGGGAGTTGCCAAGTTTGTTTTTTCAGAAGGCTATCTGGGCATTCAGATAGATGGTACCACCGGCGAAGTGCTATCGTTGGAAAAAAGAAATGCTGACCTTATTGAAAACATACATGATGGCTCAATTGTAGATAAATACCTTGGTTGGAAAAGTGGGATTTTTAAACTCCTTTTTACGTCTGTTGCGGGCCTCGCTCTACTTGGGTTTACTATTACCGGTTTCTGGCTGTGGTATGGGCCGAAATTGATGAAAAAATGAACCTTTGACGGGGCATCTTGTTTTTGAAATATGCTAGTAAATAAGGATTCAGATTTACAGGGAATGAAACAAATCTCTGAGATTGTTGCACAAACCCTCAAAGCCATGTGTGCTTATGCTGCACCTGGAATGAGCACTAAAGAATTGGACAATTATGGTGCCGATCTATTGAAAAGTTTCGGTGCCAGATCAGCACCGATTGTGATGTATAAATTTCCCGGTACAAGTTGTATAAGTGTCAATCAGGTAATTTGCCACGGCGTACCCTCCGAAAAAATAATCTTACAAGAAGGAGACCTCATTAATATTGATGTGTCTGCAGAATTAGGTGGGTATTATGGCGATAATGGTTTTTCATTTGTACTTGGCAAAGACATCCATGGTCACCAAACCATTGTAAACGCATCGATCAACATCCTCAATGAAGCCGTCAGTAAAATATCAGAGGGTGTCAAAATAAACGAAATAGGTGGTTTAATAGAAAATCGTGCCAAAGAAAAAGGATACAAGGTTATCAAAAACCTAACCGGGCACGGCATAGGACGCAAATTGCACGAAGCACCCGGAGAGATTGCCAACTTTAAAGATCCGTGGAACAATGGCAGGTTTAAAGAAAATATGGCCGTGGCGGTCGAAACCTTTATAACCAGTCATTCCAACTACGCAGTAACCACCAAAGATGGGTGGACCATGGTTGGCAATAAAGGAGGCTTTATGGCACAACACGAGCATACTTTGGTAGTAACTAAAAATCAACCCATCATTTTAACTCAAAACAATGGCATACCGTTGACCGTTTGACCGATCAAAATTAGGAATTTATTGTCCTGCACTTTTCGTCATTATTCCATTTTCTCAGAAAATAAAAATGTAGACTCCTCAATAAATTTACGAAAAAATAATCCATGCCAAAAATGACAGCTACACAGAGAACATGCGACAAAGGTCATATCTATTACAAATCGAGTAACTGCCCCGTTTGTCCAGTCTGTGAGGCGAACAAGCCCATCTCTTATACACTATGGATAGGTTTGAGTGCCCCTGCCAGGAGAGCTTTGGCATCCAAAGGTATTACCAATGTCAATGTTCTATCTCAATTTACAGAAGCAGAAATTTTAGAATTACATGGAATGGGAAAATCATCGATTCCCTTGTTAAAAAAAGCCCTCGTAATTGCAGGCAAAAATTTTAACAAAAAGAATGAAAGAACTAAATAAACTCACAAAAAACTGTTAACATCGGTATAGATTGATGGGCATTTCATTACGATTGTTACTTTAGCATAACAATCAACTGATCCCAGTTATGTCCCACAAGATAGCTTTGCTTTTAATACTGATCTTTATTTATACCAGTTGCTCGACTTCCCGAAATGATGGGGAATTGGCTCATTATGTTGGTGACATCTCTTTTGATCCATCGCAGGATGATCCCAAGTTTATGCTGTGCGACGACCAGGATAATATCTTTCAATACTTCAACTTTGGCAGAGGTATGCAGATCAAGGGTGAAAAAAAAGCGTTGGACAGATATATAAAAAACAAGTTCAAAAAGACCAAAGCTACTGATAATGGGTATGTGCGGGTTAGATTTGTAGTTAATTGTAAGGGAGAAACGGGTAGATACCGACTTCTTGTTTCCGACTTAAATTTCAAAGAAATAATCCTATCAAAAGAATTAACCCACCAATTATTGGAAATAACAAAAGGTATAAAAGGTTGGCAGATCATTTATCACGAAGGCAAGAACAGAGATTATTACCAGTATCTCACCTATAAGATTATAAATGGCGATATAAAAGAAATCCTACCATGAAATTAGTTTTAATCGTAAGCTTACTGATTCCTATATTATCCAAGAGCCAACCTAATTGTAATGCCTTTTTGTACTATGGAGATAGCCTTCGATACAAAGCCTGCAAGGTAGCAGAAAAAAGGGAGGGCTATTATCAATTTAGCAAAGAATACCAGGCCGCATTGGACGAAGCCATTGCGATTGACCCCGGCTTTGCCTATGCGTATGAAGCCAAATCAACCGCCTATTTAAAAAGTGGTGATTTTGTGAGTTGGATCCAACTCATGGACAAAGCGGTAGCCCTCAACCCAAAAGAGCATTTGTCATACAGGGGGTGGTGTAGGTATCAATTTTTCAAAGATTATGAAGGTGCCATTCGAGATATTGAGCGATTGGACAGCTTAAGTAAATACGATATTGGACATTCGGTTAATGCACATTATCATTTGCATGTTGCGAGGGCGCTTTGTTACAAAGCACTGGGTCAAAAGGAGAAAGCCATTGATATTATTGAAAAGCAGCTTGCGCAATCCGACTATGATCCCGGGCTATTTGACTACATCCACTTAGGTGTGTTGTATTTGGAAATAGAAAATTATGCAAAGGCGGAAACTTCTCTGCTAAAACAACAGGAAATCAATGATCTGGCCGAAAACAGATACTATTTAGGATTATTATATAAAATAACGAATCAGAAAGCGAAAGCACAAAAGGAATTAGAGAAAGCAAAAGTGAAGTATCAAAAAGAAAGTTGGCTTTTTGATCCCTATACTGAACCCATGGATAAAATTTATATGGAAGAT
>JAGNSQ010000018.1 GCA_017987975.1 Saprospiraceae bacterium | reverse complement strand
ACTTATTAAAATCAACAAGGTCATAACAACCACAAGTACAAGAATAGAATAAATTGAATATTTTTCAAGCTGCCATGCTTTCTTAGATTTGTTGGATAGATGGCGGAATTCATCACCAACAGTTTCTGCGAGTCCCCCACAACCACACACCCAGGAACAATACCAACGTTTGCCAAAATAATAGGTAAAGAGTGGAGTTAACACAAGGAACCCAAAGGTTCCCCATCCAAGTATAAAAAATCCGAACTGGCCCGAAGCCAGCAACTGATCGATGTTCCAATCAAAAAAGAAGTAGTAATTAAGAGGCCAGAAATTTTTAAGGTCAACATAGGGTTTGTTAAAAGCTTGTAATATTTCCGGTAATAGAAAGGCAAAAATCAACTGAAAAAAAATGATGCTAAGGGTTCTGTATACCTGATAGTGGTTGTGTTTGAATTTAAACAATACTCTTATACCCAAGGTGGTTATGGCAAGTGTGTACAATATACCATATACAAACCACTCTGAAGCCGGTTTTCCTTTTATCCAATAACTTAGGCCATCGTATAATCCGATCAGACCAGAATTGGCAGCACTGTTTTTTTTAAGGCCAAGCAACTCTGGTTGGAGGTATAATAACACATAAAAAGCAGTCAATAATAGAGCGAGCAGCCAGGCACTCCATTTTTTCTGTCTGATGTTTCCATAAAGGGTATAAAGAGGTTGTCCTGTTATTTTTTTTCTGTTCTCATACATCAAGGTGGACCCAAGGGTGCCGGAGATTATGAGTGTAAATGAGAGGCCAAGGGCCCATTGACTGGGAAGGAAGATAAGTTCGAAGATGGAGAAAAATTGGATGGCCAACCCAAAATAGAGAAGGATAAGCCATGTCAATTGAAATCGGGTATAGGATGTTAGGTAGACTTGGTCAGTAAGTGAAATACTTTTATGATTCATGACCTATTTCTTAAAAATGAAAGGATAAAAGATAACAGACTTCGACCTTTACGGGTATTTGAACCAGGGCTCTGTGTATTCAAATTTTTGTATGGCTCAGGAGTAAATTCGGGATCAAAGTTGGCTTTATCAAAATTTTGTAAGACCTCTTTTATCTGTGTTTTTTCATTGATCCAGGACTCACAAATATTTTGTCTTAGCCTAATTCCCATCGATAAGAATCCTACCACATGACCTTCTTCATGATACACTATCCTAATGGATTTTTGACAATTGGTAAATTGGAGGTAATGATACTTATAGGGAGTTTCAACGATTTTGGGCACATAGCCATAAACCTGATATTCAAGGTCAAAAAACTTCGCAGAATTGTACCAATGACCTTGTTCATAAATTTTGTTTTCTCCACAAATATTAGCCGCCACTACCTCACCCATCTTTCTGGCTGTGTACCAAACGGCTTCAATAGACTTTCTGTTTTCTGCAGGAGAGGTCAGTTCAGCACAATCGCCGATGGCATAAATATTAGAATCGTTGGTTCTCAAAAATGAATCTGTCAAAATACCCTGATTTAGGCTCAGTCCGGTTTTTGAAAAAATAGACACATTGGGACAGACACCAATGGTAATTCCTACAAAATCACAGGAAATATTTTTTCCCGATTTGCAAATAACTCCGGTTGTATGCTGATCTCCTGTGATGGCAGACAATTCTTCATTGGGGAGTATGGTTACACCCCTTTCTATTAGATGCCGGGTCACCATTTCTGATTCTTCTTTTGGAAGAACGTTGGCCCAATACGAAGCTTCTCTGATTACAAAACCAACCTTTATACCTCTGGAAAATAACATTTCCGCCAATTCAACACCTATCAATCCCCCTCCAATGATTACAGCGTTTTTGATATGGGAATTAAGATGTTTTTCAATTTTATTCAGATCGTCAATATGATACAGCGAACAAACTCCGGGTAGATCAATGCCGGCACAATTAGGGATTATGGGTTTCGAACCTGTAGCCAGAATGAGTTGGTCATAGCTAAGTTTACTTCCCTGGTCCAAATCAATGGTTTTTGCCCCCCGGTCAAGACCAACTACCCTGGCTTTAATAAGATTAATATTTTTTTCTTTCCATAGATGGGGAGGATACAAATGGGTTTGGGGTAGTGTTAGCTGGCCCATAAACATATACATCAGTGCAGTTCTAGCGTATGGAAAATCTGTTTCATCAGAAATAATGGTAATAGATGCCTGGCTACGTTTTCTGATACCCAGAGCTGCCGTTGCCCCTGCTACGCCATTGCCTATAATGATGATATTTTGATTATGAATCATTGTTTGTTCAAATCCCAATCGTACGCTATAAAAGTTATTTTGGCATTTGTTATAACCTTTGTATTGCTATACCTGTTTATAAACGAGATGAGGTTTCCAAAATCAGCTTGGTACCAATCAAAAATTTTATTGATTTTTATCTGATTGGGAGTGATGGTATTGGAATGAGGATCATTAATGAATTGATGGGTGCGATTTTCCATTAATACATCGATGTTTTTTTCTGTAAATGCCTCTGTGTGAAGAGGCGGACAAGATTTTGCCCCGCAATTGATTAAAAAATGAATCCCTGGTTTTTTGTACTGGCCTCTAATTAATTGATTTTCCAGCTCATTGAGGGAATAGGTTTTTCCGTTCAAAAGTAAAAGACCTGTGTCCCATATTTTACCACCATTGATGTCTTTGATCGATTTAATCGGGTAGTTATCGGTAATTAATTTTAAAGTTGTGAGGTTGTATAAATTGATATAAAATGCCAGCCTTGCCTTTTCATTTAGTTTTTGTGCATTGACTTTTTGCCATTGAACCAAAACTTGATTGATAGTAGTTTTTTCTTTCGTCAGCATTTTGTAATTGACCTTACCTTTGGGGTCAACATAAGTTTTGAGAAGTTTATCGTACTCCTTATAGTCTTGAGCATTAGATAACCCAGGCAGGGCCATAATGCTAAAAGTCATCAAGATCATTTTTGCAAAAGAGTACATACTGGAATTTCTGTTGACTACAAACATAAGTAAAATGTACAACGAAATAACCAAACGATTATGTTACAGATGGATGTGAGAAAAAAAAGAATGGCTAAACTCTACCTTCTCCAATAAAAAAGACCCCACTTCCGGAGAAATGAGGCCTCAATGATGTTAATGGTATAATTCGTTTCTATTACAGCATGGTAGTAGGACAAACGTATTCGGTCTTTGCAACATCTTGTTTAGAAATGGCTCCAAAACCTCCTATGACATCCACAAAATTGTTCCAGCCCCTCTGTTTTAGGATAGAACCAGCTATCATACTTCTATATCCACCGGCACAATAAATTGTAAATTGTTTGTCTTTTGGAAATTCTGCCAGGTGTTGGTTGATTTGGTTTAAAGGTACATTGATGGCTCCTACCACATGCTCAGCATCGTACTCGCTCTTCTTTCTGACATCAAAAAGGATGTTTTCACCTTTTTTGAACAGGCTTTCAAACTCCTGAGCCGTGATGCGATCCATTGAATCGGTCTCTTTGCCAGACTCCAGCCAGGTTTGGTATCCATCTTTTAAGTACCCAATTACATTGTCATATCCAACTCTAGACAGACGGATTAGACTTTCCTCCAATCTTGCAGGTTCAGCAATCAATAGGATTTCCTGGGTGACGTCTGGAATCATTTCACCTACCCATTGGGCAAAATTGCCATCGATTCCAATATTGATTGAGTTGGGAATGAAAGATTTGGAAAAAGCATTGCCATCACGTGTATCAAGAATCAGCGCATGTGTTTCATTGGCGGCTACCTCAAATTCTATAGCATTTAGAGGAGTTTTTGCTCTATCCAACACAGAATCAAGGCTCTCGTATCCTTTTATATTCAACAATACATTTTGTGGAAAATAGCCTGGAGGGGTGGTAAGACCGTCAAGGAGAACTTTGATAAACTCCTCTTTTGACAAGCTGGGGTCAAGGGCATAATTTACTTTTTTCTGATTGCCGAGAGTATCTGTAGTTTCCTTACTCATTTTTTTACCGCAGGCACTTCCTGCACCGTGATTGGGATAAACGATTAAGTCATCGCTCAAAGGCATAATTTTGTTTCTCAAAGAATCATACAAGTGGGCTGCCAGTTTTTCCTGAGTAAGATCGGCAATTACATGCTGTGCCAGATCGGGTCTACCCACGTCACCGATAAAGAGGGTGTCGCCGGTGATCAGTCCATGTTCTTTTCCCTCTTCGTCGATCACCATGTAAGTAGTTGATTCCATGGTATGACCAGGAGTGTGAATCACTTTCACTTTACAGGCACCTACTTCGAAAATCTGATTGTCAGCAGCAACGGTAGCGGTGTAACCTGGCTTTGCAGTAGGTCCAAAAACGATCTCAGCCCCAGCTTTGTGTTGTAAATCCAAATGACCACTTACAAAATCAGCGTGAAAGTGGGTTTCGAAAACGTATTTGATTTTTGCATGATCAACTGCTGCTTTTTCCAAATAGGGGCCTACTTCTCTTAAAGGATCAAAAATGGCAGCTTCTCCATTGGACTCAAGATAATAGGCTGCGTGGGCAATACAACCTGTGTAAATTTGCTCTAACTTCATTGTGATTTTGTTTTATAAAATGAGGTAATCAATGATGGCACAAAGTTGTGAAAGCGCTACGGATCAGAGCGCTACCTTTGTCACATTGTTCAATGATGGGCATCATTTTTATCAGTGATTACAGACATTTGAAAAGATTTTTATTTTTTTTAAAGGCTATAGCGCTTGTGTTTTGGGTTGATATTCAATATGATAGGGTAGACGAGTGAGAATTAAGTGAGAACATTTGGTGCTTAGTTAACCTAGGTTACTTAGTTATTGGCAGGTGATAGCGACCTTTGCAAAAAATAAAATGATGGAATACATTGGCTTTGCTGCTTCGATCCTTATTGGGGTTTCCCTGGGTTTGATAGGTGGAGGTGGTAGCATTCTTACCGTACCGGTTTTGGTTTATTTGTTTGGCGTGGAGCCAGTGTTGGCCACAGCCTATTCATTGTTTATAGTAGGTTTGACAAGTGCTGTAGGTTCAATCAATTACTTTTCCAATAAGTTGGTGGATATAAAAACGGCTGTCATTTTTGGGATACCTTCTATCATCGCCGTTTTTCTCACCAGAGCCTGGATTGTTCCGGCTATTCCTGCAGAAGTAATTACCATTGGCAGCTTTATCCTCACCAAAAGATTGCTTTTGATGGGTTTATTTGCCCTTTTGATGATTGCAGCATCGTATAGTATGATTAAAAAAAGCACTGCACCCAAGGAAGAAAGTGGACCACGTGTGTACAATTATCCGGTCATATTACTTGAAGGAGCTGTAGTAGGCATTCTTACAGGTTTGGTTGGTGCCGGAGGAGGATTTTTAATTATACCTGCTCTGGTTGTGCTCAGTAAACTGCCCATGAAAATGGCGGTTGGCACCTCGCTGGTTATTATAGCCGCCAAATCATTGATTGGTTTTTTTGGAGAAGGAGGCGAAACCCATACTGACTGGCAGTTTCTTGCCATCGTATCTGCTTTTGCGATATTGGGCATTTTTATAGGAAGCAGGATGGCAAAAAACATAGACGGCAATAAACTTAAACCAGCTTTCGGATGGTTTGTACTAGTGATGGGAATCTATATTTTGGGAAAGGAATTTTTTGGAGTGTAAAATGGAATTTCATAGGATTTGCTGAAAATGACAATATTTTAACGCATAATTCTAATAAATTTTTATTCATAAATATCTTCGGATTGTGACCATTATCACAACATGACATGCTCTACCAAATATAATATGGATTTGGCCTGGTTGAGGTTGGTTATACCTAATATTATTTCGCTCCATTTTTGAAAAACAATATAAGTGATTGATATTTAGTTGTTTAGTTTTAATGCGACTACTGTTGCCTAACATTATTTGAATTTTGTTGATCATTGCGATAAATTCAAACAAAATGTCGCGTTATCACCAAATTTTAATTGTAGGAGGAGGAAATGCCGGAATCTCAGTGGCTGCCCAATTATTGCGCAGTCAGGCAGATCTGGACATAGCCATTGTTGAGCCCTCAGAAAAACACTTTTATCAACCCGCCTGGACCCTGGTTGGGGCTGGCGAATTTGATATCAACAAAACCGTTAGACCACAAGAGTCTTGCATGCCAGATAAAGTTAAATGGATCAAAGATGCGGTTGTCTCATTTCAACCTGATGACAATAGCCTTACACTGGCAAGCGGAGAATCTGTTGGTTATGAAATTTTGGTGGTAAGCCCCGGACTCCAGATAGACTGGGATAAAATCGAAGGATTGAAAGAAACCCTGGGTAAAAACGAAGTGAGTTGTAACTACTCATTCAGCCATGCACCCTATACCTGGGAAATGATTAAAAACTTTAAAGGAGGAAAGGCGGTATTTACCAATCCCGTGTCACCCATAAAATGTGGAGGTGCTCCTCACAAAATTATGTACTTAGCTACTCACTATTGGCAAAAGATGGGCATCCCTTATGAAGTGCATTACCTTTCAGGAGCAGGAGCTATTTTTGCCGTTAAGGAGTATGCAGAAACACTCAATAAAATTGTCAAAAGACGCGACATACATACTCACTTTGGAGTCAATGTTGTGAGTATAGATGGCCAGGCAAAAAAGGTGTTTTATGAAGAAAAATCTGCCAGTGGAGAATTAACCGTTAAATCATTGGATTTTGACTTTTGCCACGCAGTGCCTCCTATGAGTGCACCAGACATCATCAAGCACAGTGAGCTCAAAGATGCTAACAACCCTTATGGGTATGTAGAAATCGACAAACATACCATGCAGCATATTCGTTTTCCCAATGTCTTTTCGTTGGGAGATTGTACCAATGCACCCTGCAGTAAGACCGGGGCCGCTATTAGAAAACAAGCACCCGTGGTAGTCTCCAATGTTATAAGTTTTATGAAAAACCAACCCTTGATAGCCAGATATGAAGGCTACAGTGCCTGTCCTATTCCAACCCAATATGGCAAACTGATGTTGGCAGAATTTGACTACAGCAATACACCTAAAATGAGCTTTCCCATAGACCAGACCAAACCTAAAAAGTCAATGTGGGTCCTCAAAAAATATGGACTTCCATGGTTGTATTGGAACAAAATATTAAAAGGAACTGCATAAATTAATTTAAAAGATGATGAGTGCTATTGATAGCTTACGATTGATAGTATCTTCAGATCAGAAATTAATTATATCGGTTAAAATGAAAACATGAAGAGAGATTATTGGAGATGATCTCTTTTTTATGTCTTCGGCTAAATTAAGAATGGGTTTTCTATATTGAAAAACTTAAGGAACTATTTTTATATATAGTGGTAATATTGGTGTGAAAGTTAAAAAAATCATAACTTTCGAAACTTGCAGTTTTAGTGTAACAAAGGTTACTCCGCACATAGATTTGGGCTGTTATTTTTGCCCCATATTTTTTAAAGTAATACATAAACAACTATTAAAACAACAACATGCAAATAGAACAAATCTATACAGGATGTTTGGCGCAAGGCGCTTATTACATTACATCAGATGGAGAGGCTGCCATCATTGATCCACTCAGAGAAGTAAAGCCGTATTTGGAAAGATTGGAAAAGGATGGGGTACAACTCAAGTATATTTTTGAAACCCACTTCCATGCTGATTTTGTGAGCGGGCACCTTGATCTTAGTGAAAAAACAAAAGCACCGATAGTTTATGGTCCCAATGCCCAGCCCAGTTTCAATTTTGTATCGGCAGCAGATGGCCAAACCTTTAAGGTGGGTAAAATTTCAATAACAGTGTTACATACACCTGGTCACACCATGGAAAGTACCTGTTATCTGTTGAAAGATGAAAATGGAAAAGATTACGCATTATTTTCTGGCGACACTTTATTTATTGGAGACGTAGGTAGGCCGGACCTGGCTCAAAAAGCCGCTTCTATGACCCAGGAAGAATTGGCAGCTACATTATTTCACTCACTGAGAAATAAGGTAATGACTTTGGCAGACGATGTAATTGTTTATCCGGCACATGGAGCTGGAAGTGCTTGTGGTAAAAATATGAGCAAAGAAACGGTTTCGACTATTGGTGAGCAAAAAAAGAATAACTACGCATTAAGGGCAAATATGACGGAAGTTGAGTTTGTCAAAGAAGTAACAGATGGTCTATTACCTCCTCCTGCTTATTTTGGTGCCAATGTTGCCATGAATAAAGGGGGTTATGAGAATTTTGAAACCGTATTGAATCAGGGGCTGAGATCCCTCAATGCAGCCGAATTTGAAGTTGCGGCTGAAGAGACCGGTGCCTTGATATTAGATACCCGTGCCAATGGAGAGTTTTGGAAAGGCTTCATTCCGCAGAGTGTAAACATTGGGCTGACCGGCGATTTCGCACCATGGGTTGGAGCTTTGATTGCGGATGTAAAACAGCCAATTCTTCTGGTAACTGATCCCGGCAAAGAGGAAGAAGCAGTGACCAGATTAAGTAGAGTAGGTTTTGACAATGTATTGGGTCATCTGGCTGGCGGTTTTGAAACTTGGCGTGCAAGTGGTAAAGAGATAGACACTGTTGTCAGAATAACTGCTGATCAATTTGCTAAAGCAGTGGTTATAGGCGAGAGTAAGGTGATTGATATCAGAAAGGAATCTGAATATGCAGCAGAACATATTGACGAAGCTTATAACAGACCTCTTTCCTACATCAATGAATGGGTAAAAGACGTGCAGCCTGAAGAACATTTTTACCTGCATTGTGCCGGCGGTTACAGAAGTATGATTGCCGCCTCCATTCTTCAGGCACGAGGTTATAGAAACTTTACAGAAGTGGAAGGTGGATTTAATGCCATTGCCAAAACCGGAGTACCAAAGACTGACTTTGTTTGTCAGAGCAAAGTCATGGGTTAATATATTGTAGTGAATTAAAATTGTTAGAAGGTTTTGAAGTTCCCGTCAATCCCTGATGCGAAGTGCACCGGGGATGGCGGGACAATTTGTATATACGTGTATTATTTGATAACTAAAACATTGTGGTAATGTGTATAATCGAATTTATCAAACAACCGTGGCCCTGGTACGTGGCGGGCCCAATTATAGGTTTAACGGTTCCGGCTTTGTTGATCCTTGGCAATAAGACCTTTGGTATCAGTTCGTCATTAAGGCATGTTTGTGCCATGTGTCTGCCTGCCAATATTCCATTTTTTAAATATGATTGGAAAAAGGAAATATGGAACCTTTTTTTTGTTGCCGGCATTGCAATAGGAGGGATTGTAGCTATCAGCTTGCTTAAAAACCCATCTCCCATCCTGATACATCCCAATTTAGCCATTGAGTTAGCCTCCTATGGAATAAACGATTTTCATGGCCTGGTACCTAGTCAGCTTTTTAGCTGGGGTGAACTCATGTCTGTTAAAGGATTTATTCTAATGGTAGTTGGAGGTTTTTTAGTGGGTTTTGGCACTCGATATGCAGGGGGCTGTACCAGCGGTCATGCCATCATGGGCATTTCCAATTTGCAGTGGCCGTCATTAGTAGCTACTTGTTGTTTTATGGCAGGCGGTTTTTTAATGGCCAATGTCATTTTACCATTTATTTTGTCACTTTAATTCAAAATGGAAATGAGCAAAGAAATAACAAGTCAGAATAGCGAGGTTCAGGAAATATCAGAACTACAGGATTATACATTAAGGTCTACGGATGCTGTGTGTGTCAATGAAAGTCATTTGCACCACAAGTGGTATTACAACTTTAAGTATTTGGCCGTGGGCATCCTTTTTGGAATTGTATTCGTAAAAGCTGAAATTATTAGTTGGTTTCGTATACAGGAGATGTTCAGGTTTCAGTCATTCCACATGTATGGCGTCATTGGCAGTGCCATTATGGTAGGGATGGTTTCGGTGTGGCTGATCAAAAAGTTCAATATTAAAACCATCCATGGTGAGACCATTGAATTTCATGACAAGGTGTTTAACAAAGGTCAAATTTACGGAGGGATTTTATTTGGGCTAGGTTGGGCTATTACAGGGGCATGCCCGGGACCACTTTTTGCACAAATTGGCACGGGTGCAACCGTAATTGTGGTTACCTTGTTGAGTGCATTGGCGGGTACATGGTTGTATGGATTTTATAGAGATAAACTACCTCACTAATCATCATGGAATATCATAAGCCAGACAAAGATAGTATTGAAGCCCGATTTAAGGCCATTAGACGGGCAATGGTTTTAATTCAGCTTCTATTGGCAGCTATGGTTTTAGTTCCCCTTTATTTTTATTTGATTCCGAAATGGGAAACCTATAAAAATCAGCTTAAAGAAAGGGAAAGAATTGCTGCTACAATGCTAAAAGAAGCTGAACTGAAAAAATCATATGACGCCTTGTGGAAGGCTCCTGATCTCGATAGTACAACCGTCTCAAAAGCTGATTGGGATGTGGTTAAGTATGGAAAAGAACTGATTGTAAATACAGCTTATTACCTGGGTCCTAAGGGTAAGGTCAAAGCCATCACCAATGGTATGAACTGTCAGAATTGCCATTTGGAAGGTGGCAGTAAGCCGTGGGGCAATAATTACGGTGCGGTTGCATCAACATATCCCAAGTATCGTGCAAGGAGTGGTGCCGTTGAAGACCTTACCAAGAGGGTTAATGACTGCATGGAGAGAAGTCTCAATGGAAAAGCCCTTGAAGAAAATTCTAAAGAGATGATCGCTATAAAGGCCTACATTGCCTATTTAGCGAGCAAAGTCAGCAAAGGAGAAAAACCACCCGGTAGTGGTATTTTTGAATTGCCCCTACCTGATAAAGCTTTGGATACGACAGCAGGTCGGATCGTCTATTTTGAAAAGTGTGCCAGCTGTCACCAGCAAAATGGTCAGGGGGTAAAAGCAGAAGATGGCATGGTGTATACTTACCCGCCTTTATGGGGTCCTCATTCTTACAACCAGGGAGCAGGTCTCTATCGTATGAGTAGGTTTGCAGGTTATGTTAGGTACAATATGCCACAAGGCGCCAGTTATCTTCATCCACAAATCACGGATACAGAAGCCTGGAATCTGGCTGGTTTTGTCAATTCACAACCTAGACCATCAGTTGATATATCTGCTGATTGGCCAAAGTTGGAAGAGAAACCATTTGACCACCCATTCGGACCCTACGCCGATTCTTTTTCCGAATCACAACACAAATATGGCCCTTATAAGCCCATAAAAGAGTTTTATAAAAAATCAAACAAATAGCCTAACCTTCTAAACAAGTAACAATGAAAATCTTGACCTTTTTAATTATAGCATTTCTGTCAGTTATGACTCAGGATGCTTATGCACAAGGTGCCAACCACAAAGTAGTCTTCCAATTTACCCTTGCTGATTCCATGCAGCAAAAAGCCTTTAGCAATCAGTTGAAGAACCTGAGGAAACATTGGCCTGAAGCTCAAATTGAAGTGGTTGCTTACAACCAGGGTATCGATTTTATGATGAACAAAAGAACCAGGCACCATGACATCATAGCCGATCTTAAAAAAGCTGGAGTTAGGTTTGTGGTTTGTCAAAACACCATGAATCAACGAAATATCAAAGCAGGTGAATTGATCGAAGAAGCAGAAATTGTACCTGCAGGAATCGCTGAGATTGTGGAAAAGCAGGAACAAGGTTGGTCATACATTAAAGGAGGATTTTAATGAAAAACGCAAATAGAAGAAAATTTCTGCAGCAGTTATCTGTTTTAGGCGCAGCAGTGAGTACAGCTGCTCCAGTTCAATGGGCGCTGGGAAAACAGAAAATAGACCTTGAGTCTGAGGATAAAAACAAGGAGGTTAAAATTGGAATTTTTCAAACCACTGATGTCCATTGTCAGATTCATGCCCATGACGAAATGTTTTGGGAAAATGACGAAATGGTATTCAGAAAGACTGGTGGTTATGGCCCTCTGCGATCTACGCTTAATCAATTGCGATCTAAATACAAACACAGTTTTGCAGTAGATACAGGTGATATGTTTCAAGGCAGTGAGTTGAGTGTTAAAACCACTGGGGAAGCCTTTGTTCCGATACTTAATACCATGGGGTATGACCTATATTTGCCGGGCAATTGGGAGGTCATTTATGGGAAGAAAAAAATGCAAACCCTGCTTGGTTCACTCAATGCTCCTAAGGTTTGTGCCAATATGTACCATGATGTGGGAGGAGGTGTAAAAGGTGAATTGATTTTTCCACCGTATTACATTTGGTATGTGGAAGGCATCAAAATTGGTTTCCTTGGGTATACGGATCACCTGGTCCCATTAAGACAGAGTCCCAATTATAGCAAGGGCATAGTATACACCAAGCCGGATGAAAATCTAAAACATTATGTTGACATCCTTAAAAATCAGGAACAATGTGACTTTGTGATCATGGTGGCCCATCTTGGTTTGTCTCAGCAGATTGCCCTGGCCAACAACGAAGACGCGGCAGGCATCGATTATATTTTTGGTGGCGATACCCACGAAAGAGTGCGCAAACCCATACAATGCAAGTTTTCAAAAGTAGTGGAACCGGGGGCCTTTGGCTCTTTTATAGGTAAATTGGAGCTTACGATTTCCGGGGGTAAAATTATTAACGACTCTTATTCACTTGTAGAAGTGGATGCTTCAAAACACAAACCTGACAGAGGAATGGAGGTTTTGATAGAAAAGGCTGAATCGGTATTTAAAAAAGATATCAATACAGTGGTGGGTTACAGCACCATACCACTATATCGGTATTTTGTAATTGAGAATACAATAGATACCATGGTTCTTGATGCCTTAAGTTGGAAGTACCCCGATGTTGATGTGGTTCTTTCCAACGGCTTTAGATTTTGTCCTCCCAGAGCTACTCCTGATCATACCGGCAATATACCTATTGTACATGGGTACATTTATGACATGTTGCCAGTTGACAGTTCTATTCGCACTGCTAAAGTGAAAGGTAGTCAACTGTTAGATTGGTTAGAAAAAGAATTGAACAATGTTTTTGCCAAGGATGCATCTAAACGTTTTGGCGGTTGGGTAGTGAAGTTTAAAGGCATGCAAGTAAAATTTTATGCCTTTGGAGAAGCCGGCAAACGGGTGCAGGAGGTTAGTATCAGGGGAAAATCCATTGATGCAGATGGTTTGTACTCTGTTTTGGCCTGTGAAAGGGATGGTGATCCTGCAGATGTATTGTGCAGAATCAAAGGAGTAGCCGAAGCCAAAAATAAAGCAGAGACTTTGCATCAGGTGATGGTTGGTTATTTGGCGGTAGCCTCACCTGTTACCCCAAAGCCTCAGCGAAATGCCATTGCCCTTGATGCTCCGGAAACCCTGCTTACTCAGGTAAGCGGAGTAGCCTATAATTTTCATTGATGATTCAGTAATATGATCAAACAAATACCAGGTTGGATGAAATGGGCATGGATGTCCTGCTTCATCTCTTTTTATTTTACCTCCTTAGCCCAGCACCAGGAACTCAATGAACGACCAGGGATCTGGAAGAACGAGGGAGAGAGCAGAGATACCCAAAAACTCATTGACATATTTAAACATGGCAGGGTAAGTGGTCATTTCCGAAGTTTTTTAATGCAGACCCAAAACAAGGGTGAATTAAAAGATGACAGGGCCCTGGCCATGGGAGGTGGCCTTAAATTTGAGACTGCCCAATACCATGGTTTCAAATTTGGACTGAGTGGCGTCTATGTTTTTGATGTAGCCTCAACTGACTTATTAAAGCCAGACCCTACTACCGGGCAAGCCAATCGATACGAAATCGGATTGTTTGATCTTGCCCCCAAAGACAATGAATTGGATGTTAGCAGACTCGAGGAATTGTACCTTAGCTGGAAAAGGAGTCATTTTACGGTTACTCTGGGCAAACAACACATTAATACCCCCTTTATTAACTTACAGGACGGCAGGATGAGACCTACAGCTGTAGATGGACTGTGGCTTTCGGGCAAATTGACAAAAAATATAGGGATAGAGGGTGGATTTATTTACGGAGTTTCGCCCAGAAGTACTTCCAGATATTTTAATGTAGGGTCTTCAATTGGCCTCTACCCAGGTGGCGTAACCACGAGCGGACAAGCTTCAGCCTATAAAGGTAAACTGGAAGTACCGGGCATAATTTATGGAGGAATGAACGGTCCGGTAGGCAAGCAATGGAAATGGCAGACCTGGCAGATGATGGTGATAAACCTTTTTTATTCTTCTTATTACCAATTGGATTTTACTAAAAAAGTCTCCGAAAATTCTAAACTGTATGCAGCGGCTCAATTGATTTATCAACAAGAGACCGGAAGTGGAGGTGTAACTGATGATGCTTCCAGATATATGGACAAAGGAGCCCTGGCTCTGACCTTTGGTTCCAAAATATCCTTTACGAAAGGTAATGGAACTATTGCTTTGGCCTACAATAGAATAACCCCAATGGGCAGGTATCTGATGCCCAGGGAATGGGGGAGAGATGCCTTTTTCACATTTATGCCAAGAGAAAGAAACGATGGGTATGGAGATGTACATGCCATTACCCTTCAATGGGCAAAAAACTTTGTCGATCAAAGGTGTAAGCTCAGCCTTGCCGGAGGTTATTTTGACCTGCCGGACGTAAAAAATGTGACCCTGAATAAATACGGCATGCCTTCTTATGCCCAGGCCAACGTTGATGTTCGGTATAGTTTTCCTGGCTGGCTCAAAGGATTGGAAGGACAAATTTTATACGTTCAGAAATGGAAAATAGGAGAAAATTATGGTAACGATAAATTTGTTTACAATAAAGTTGATATGTCTCTTTTAAATGTAGTGCTAAATTTTTACTTTTAGGGTAAAATTAATGCCATGAAGGCTTCTAAGAAACAAGAACCAGCAGAAATCAGTGACTTTATTTCTCAGTTTGACCCAATCAGTCAGACTACTCTATGGGAATTGAGAGATTTGATTGCTAAATACGCAGTTAATGGTACAGAATTAATAAGTTATGGTGTAGCATGTTTTAAAACTGAATACATGTTGGTGGGTTATGGAGGAGGCAAAGGATTTTGCAGTCTCTATGTGATGGATCCCGCTCTGGTTAAAAAGCACAAGGATATTCTAAAACCATTTAAGTCTTCAGGGGGAACCGTTCATTTTGTCCCCGGACAGCCGTTGCCTGAAAAACTAATCGCCTTGCTGGTCAATCAGAGGGTAGAAGACAATCACCTCCGCTGGCTTGCAAAAAATCAGCATAAGTCGGCTAAATCATAACCTTCACTGATTATTATGAATGGGAATAAGCCAGCCATTTGTTTAAAAGTGGCTAAATTCACGCTTGCATGGAAATTGTAAAATGGCATTACACAAATAATAATGATGTTCAAAGTTTGCCAATTATTAAATGATATTACCAGTTTATATAGAACAAGGCCACTTTTGAGTCTTTTGCTAATGTTCAGCATTTGTGTTTCAGGCTTTTCCCAAAATTGGGATGTACAATTGTTGAGGGATATCAACCTACATCGAAATAAAGACTTTGATCCTTTATATCGACATATTTCTAATTCAGTGCTTCCTTTAACACTAGGTTTGCCTTTGGGGGTAATCGTATATGAACAATCATCTGGAGAGGGAGTTGGGTCAAAAAAAAGGGGTTTAGAAATGTTTGCCGTTACTGTTGGTACAGTGGCATTGTCGCAGGGCATCAAATGGACGCTGAATCGAGAAAGGCCCTATGAAAAGTATCCGGAAATCGATCCTGTTTACCTTGCAGCAGACCCATCTTTTCCTTCGGGTCATACTGCTTCTGCATTTGCCCTGGCAACTTCTGCTACCTTGATTTGGCCCAAATGGTATGTTGCTGTTCCAGCCTATACCTGGGCAGGGAGTGTGGCATATTCAAGAATGCACCTGGGACTTCATTATCCAACCGATGTAGTAGCTGGAGCAGTTTTGGGTGGAAGCACAGCCTATCTTTGTCATTATCTGAACCAAAAATTATTCCGAAAGAAAAAAGAGAAAGTGTTGTCCGTTCTGTAGCAATGGCAAAAAGCACTAGAATTTTGTGTGTCAAAAGAGCATGCAAGATTTTCTATCGATAAGGTGGATTTTTCATCATTTTTCAAAAAAAGTAATTACAATGTTGTTTTTCTGAAAAAATCATTCTACATTTGACAACCAAATGGTTAAACCAAATGGTTAATTTGTTTTAATTAATAGTAAATCAGTAAGTTGGAAGAAGGGGTAAGCACAGAAGAGAAGATTAAGCGGGCTGCGGAACATTTTTTTTTATTGAGAGGGCTGGAAGGAGCCAGGATGCAGGAAATAGCAGATGAAGCAGGCATTAACAAGGCGATGTTGCACTATTATTTTCGCAACAAAGAGACTTTGTTTGATGTGATTTTGAGTGAAAAATTGTTCGAAGTCTTCGGTGCTTTTCAAATTTGGTTTCAAACCGAGCTCCCCTTGTCGGTAAGAGTACGGCAGTTTGTAAATGCAGAGATTGACATTATCAGCACCTTTCCGGTTTTGCCGCTTTTTGTATTGACCGAAGCAAGAAAAAACCCGGAGATGATACCACAGAAACTGGGGCACCTTCCAATAGCCAGTCTTAAAAATAGTTTTGAAAAAATGCTGGAAGAAGAAGCAGCCAGAGGGAATATGAGAAAGACTACACCTGAAGAATTATTGGTGAACACAGTGTCATTGTGTATTTATCCCATCATTGCTTCACCCGTCTTTAGGTTCATTTTAGATCTATCTGACGAGAGATATACTAGTTTTATGCACGAAAGAAAAATAATGATAGCCGATTGGATGATCAGAGAATATCAAATAATAAATTAAGGCAATGAATAAAATATTTAAAACCGGATGTTTGGCATTTGTTTTTAATGTAGGGCTGTTTCCCATTGGCCTGTGGTGCCAAACCACAATGAACCTGCCACAAGTTATTAGAGAAGCCAGGCAACACACTACCTTGTCGACTCTGGAAGGTATAATTCAGCAAGAAAATGAGGCCGGAATTTCGAACATCAACAAAAAATGGCTGCCTCAGCTTCAGTTCCAGGCACAGGCCAGTTACCAATCTGAAACATCAGGCATCGATCTTTCATTTCCGGGAATCAACATTCCAAGGCTTTCAAAAGACCAATATAAAATGCAGGCTGATATATCTCAAATGCTGTACGATGGTGGCTCTAGTTCGGCACTAAGAAAAATTCAAAGTCAGAAATCGGATTTGGAAAAAAATGTTGTCTCCAATGAAATTGATGCCATTGCGGAAACAGCCATTCAGATTTACTATGCCATAGCAGAAGCAGAACAAAGGATGAAACAAACCGCACTTACTATCCAGGATTTGGAAGCGGGTATTCAAAGAGCCAAGGTAGCTATTGATGCCGGCGTTATGTTGGCATCAGAAGGCGATCACCTCAGGGCAGAACTGCTAAAACTCACCGCATTATATGAAGAGATCGGAGTATCTGTGAAAGCCGGCTATGAAGCAATAACCCTTCTGACAGGAAAAAAAGTTGAAAAACTGCAACTTGAGGAGGCTCAATTACCTGATACAACATTAAACAGCAGAGCTCCTTTTCTTTTGCAATTTGATCTGCAGAAATCCTTGGCACAAGCCAATGGCAAATGGGAAAGCACCAGCATTTTACCTAAGTTAACACTTTTTGCTCAGGCAGGTTACGGCAAACCAGGCTTAAATTTTTTAAAGAATGAATTTGAACCCTTTTACATTGCCGGAATGAGATTGTCCTGGCAATTATCGGCCTTTTATACTTATCACAATCAACAACAGCTAACCCAATTGTCAATGGCTAAAACAGAAGCCAGGAAAACAGAACTTGGCAATCGGAAAATGATCAAAAACAGGCAGCTTTACAATGACTGGGATCGATTAATAAAATCAACTGCCAGAGATGAGGAAATGGTGGCTCTCAGAGAAAAAATATTGTCGACAGCTGAAGTACAGCTTGCCAATGGAAATATAACTGCAGCTGAGTACCTCGTCAAACTAAACGATGTAGCAGAAGCCCGAATTAACAAGGAACTCAATGAAATAAAAAAGAATAAAAATAGTTGGTTAATGCAAATAAACATGGGATGGTTATGAGGATCAAAAAGATAATTGTAAAAATGATGAACAATAAAGCTTATTTATTTTCTGCCTTAATTTTGAGTGCAATAGTATTATTAATGAACGGTTGTAAAGGAGATGGCTTACTACATGATGCTAGCGGTAGTTTTGAAGCAGATGAAATTATCATTGCTGCTGAAGCAATGGGAACCGTTGTAACTTTAGATTTACAGGAAGGAGAAAAGGTCAAAAAAGGTCAGCAATTGGGTGTGATCGACAGCATTCAGTTGCTTTTGCAAAAAGACCAGATCCAGGCCAGTGTTGAAGCAGTCAGGTTAAAACAAAATGAAGCAGAACCTCAGTTGGCGGTGATACGCAAACAGATTACTACAGCCAAAAATGAGTTGGAAGCCGCCTATAGCCAACAGGCTACCTTAGCTAAAGAGCAGGCTAGAATCCATAAATTATTTCAAGGTGCTGCTGCTACCCAACAACAAAAAGATGACATTGACGGAAAAGCAGAAGTAATGCAAAAACAACTGACAACCATCAACAGCAAGATAGATGTTTTGAAGGCCCAATATGAAAGTACAGCAGCAGCGGTGAGAATTCAAAACAGAGGATTGCTCAGTGAGGTAAAGCCACTGGAAAAGAAAGGTGAAATTCTGAAAGATCAGCTTTTGCGAACCAGAATACTTGCTCCCTCAAATGGCGTTGTACTTACTCAATATGTACGCGAAGGAGAATGGGTGAGTCCGGGAAAAGCAGTTTGTAAAATCGCCAATCTCGACGAGATGACACTTAGGGCATATATTTCAGGAGATCAATTGCCCAAAGTAAAACTGGGCCAAAAAGTGAGTGTATTTATTGAATCAGGTGATGGAAAAGAAAAAACCTATTCAGGCACTTTGTCATGGATAGCCGATAAAGCCGAGTTTACACCCAAAACCATCCAGACCCGAGATGAGAGGACACAGCTTGTATATGCCGTTAAAATCAAAGTAAAGAATGATGGATGGATTAAAATTGGCATGTACGGAGAAGTAGATTTGGACCCAAAATCATGATCAGCGTCAGCCACATATCAAAAAGTTATGGTAAAAAAGGAGAGATCAAGGCATTGAAGGATGTAAGTTTTGAAGTAGCTCCAGGCTCCCTTTTTGGAATTATTGGCCCTGATGGTGCAGGCAAAACTACATTGTTTCGAATTCTGACTACCCTCGTTTTACCAGATGCCGGTGAAGCCCGGGTATTGGGCTTTGATGTCAAAACCCAGCTATCGGAAATTCGAAGCAGGGTAGGGTATATGCCAGGAAGGTTTTCGTTGTATCAGGATTTGTCGGTAGAGGAAAACTTAAGTTTTTATGCTACACTCTTTAACACCACCATTGAAGAGAATTACCATTTAATCAAGCCCATTTACAAGCAGATAGAACCCTTCAAAACCAGAAGAGCTGGTGCATTATCGGGTGGTATGAAACAGAAGTTGGCCTTGTGTTGTGCACTCATACATAAGCCTGGGGTATTATTTTTGGATGAGCCCACCACCGGAGTTGATGTGGTTTCGCGCAAAGAATTTTGGGAAATGCTGGGAGACCTCAAAAAAGAAGGAATTACCATTGTGGTTTCCACACCTTATATGGATGAGGCAGCATTGTGTGACAACATTGCATTGTTGCATGAAGGAAAAATATTAAGTATAGCTCCCCCTCACCAAATAGCTCATAGCATCACAACCGAGGTTTGGGAGGTCAAGGTGAAGAAAATATATACCGCGATCCAATTGCTGGAAGGCTTTGCCGGGGTGGCGAGCGTTTATCCATTTGGTGAGAGTTTACACATTACTTTAGAAAATGACAGAGCGGATGCCACTTTTGTGGAAGCCTGGCTGACAAGAGCCGGCTTGACGGATGTGACAGTGCAAGCCATTGAACCTGGCATTGAAGATGCATTTCTAATGATGATGACCGATACCCATAAAACGAGTCAGTCATGAATTCAAGTTATTCAATTATAGCAGACAAGTTGACCAAAACATTTGGTGATTTCACGGCGGTTGATGCTATCAGCCTTGAGGTGAAAAGTGGAGAAATATTTGGATTCCTGGGGGCCAATGGGGCCGGAAAAACAACAGCCATGAGGATGTTTACCGGGTTGAGCCTGCCAACGTCGGGCAAGGCTTTTGTGGCTGGGTATGATGTTTATACAGAAACAGAAAAAATAAAAAAAAGCATAGGCTACATGAGCCAGAAATTTTCCCTCTACCAGGATTTGACGGTTAAAGAAAACATTACCTTTTACGGTGGAATTTATGGAGTCTATGGCTCTGTTATGAAAACAGCCATGGATGAAATGCTGGTTAAACTGGGAATGGGAGGAGAAAAAAATACCCTTGTCAGCGAGTTGCCGCTTGGGTGGAAACAAAAATTGTCTTTTTCCCTGGCTATCCTGCACAAACCGGGCATTGTATTTTTAGACGAGCCTACAGGAGGCGTAGATCCAGTAACCAGAAGACAGTTTTGGACCATGATCTATGAAGCCGCCGAAAGGGGTATCACCATATTTGTGACTACTCACTACATGGACGAGGCAGAATATTGCAATCGCGTTGCTATTATGGTTGATGGCAAGATTGAGGCTATGGGGAGTCCATCAGAACTCAAGTTGCAACATGCGGCAGACAGCATGGATGATATGTTTTACCGCCTGGCAAGAAAGGCATCAAGAAACGATATGTAATGGGAACCTTTAAGTCATTTGTTTTAAAAGAATTTTGGCACATTTTAAGGGATCGCAAAACCTTACTTGTTTTGTTGGGAATGCCTGTTGTTCAAATCATTTTGTTTGGGTTTGCCCTTACCAATGAGGTCAAGAATACTGAAATCTATGTGGTCAATATGGCGGGTGATGAAATGTCATCCTCCCTGATAGCTCAAATTGATGCCAGCAAATATTTTCATGTAGCCGGCATAATTACGCATTCCAATCGTGCCGACGATTTGTTAAAAACAGGTAAGGCCAGACTGGTTATGGTCATACCAGCCGGCTTTGGACAGCAACTCAGACATCAGAAAGAAGTTACTCTTCAATTACTTACAGACGGATCAAATCCCAACCTCGCTGCAACCATTAACTCTTACCTTAGCATTATTGTAAGGGATTTCAGAAACCGGGCTTTGGGTGAGCTTCAGTTACCAATGACACTGAATGTAGAACCCAGAATGTTGTACAATCCTCAGCTTAAAGGAGAATATACCTTTGTGCCAGGAGTGATTGCCATGGTTCTTATGATCATTTGCGTGATGATGACATCGGTGTCTATCGTTAAAGAAAAAGAACTGGGCAATATGGAATTGCTGCTGGTTTCTCCAACCAGACCTCATACCATTATACTGGCCAAGGCCATACCTTACTTTTTGCTAAGTTTGGTTTTGGTAACGATCATCTTGCTCATGAGCAGATTTTTATTGGGCATACCAATACGGGGTAATTTGTTTTTGTTGTATGGAGTTTCAGCACTCTTTATCATTACCGCTTTGTCATTGGGCATGGTAATATCCACCATAACCAATTCACAACAGGTTGCGATGTTGATTTCGCTAATGGGAATGATGCTGCCAACCATCATGTTTGGCGGCTTCATGTTTCCGATAGAAAATATGCCTTTGCCAATGCAGGTCATTTCCAATATCATTCCTGCAAAGTGGTTTTATTATGCCATCAACGACATAATGATCAAAGGACAGGGTTTTGGTGCAGTTTATACAGAAGTAGTCATTATGGCAGGGTTTACCCTTTTGTTTTTGGCCATTAGTTACAAAAAATTTAATATGAGGCTGGGATGAGAAATTTTTGGTTTTTAGTCATCAAAGAATTCAGGCAGACCTTTAGAGATCCGGCCATTTTGCGCATGATTTTTATAATGCCTGCTCTACAATTGCTAATCTTGCCCTTCGCTGCAGATTACGAAGTAAAAAATATCGACATCGCCATTGTAGATTACGATCGGTCTCCTGAGTCTGCAAGGCTCGCCAACAAGCTTGCGCATTCCGGTTATTTCCATTTGGTTGGCCATGCTCCATCCCACAAAGAAGCCATGCAATGGGTGGCCGATGACAAAGCAGATTTGTTTGTAGAAATTCCTAATGGTTTTGCCCGCAAATGGGTAGCAGAAGATAAGGCGAGTATGGCCATGATTGTAAATGCAGTCAATGGTACCAAAGGCAATCTGGGAGCAGCCTATACACTTGGCATCCTGAATGAATATAACGATGAAATCCGGCAAGAATGGATTCAGGTACCCAGGGTTTCGCCTTTTCCACTAATCAAAGTGACATCTTCGAATCGGTATAATAAGTTGGCCAACTATCAAACCTTCATGGTGCCGGGCATTCTTGCGGTTTTACTTACCATGGTAGGAGGTTTTTTATCAGCTTTAAACATAGTGCGGGAAAAGGAAATTGGCACGATTGAGCAAATCAATGTTTCTCCTATTAAAAAATATGAATTTGTTTTGGGAAAACTTTTTCCGTTTTGGGTGCTGGGCTTTGTCATCCTTACAATAGGTCTGATCATCAGTTATGTGGTTCATGGCATTACTCCAGGCTCCAATGCAGGAGCTTTGTATTTGTTTTCTGCGATCTATCTTTTTGCCATTCTTGGATTTGGGTTGTTGATTTCCAATTTCACCTCCACCCAGCAGCAGGCCATGATGGTAGCCTTCTTTTTTATGTTAATATTTATCCTGCTAAGTGGACTTTACACCCAAATAGAAAGTATGCCAGACTGGGCACAGACCCTTGCCTGGTTGAACCCGGTCACCTACATGGTTGAAGTAATGAGAATGGTCTTATTAAAAGGGGCAGGCTTGAGTGAAATTTGGCCTCATTTTAAGAGCATAGCTGTGGGAGGTTTGATACTCAATGGTTTGGCAGTATGGAGTTATAGAAAAAGATCTTA
This sequence comes from Saprospiraceae bacterium, assembly GCA_017987975.1. GTDB lineage: Bacteria > Bacteroidota > Bacteroidia > Chitinophagales > Saprospiraceae > JADKBO01. The sequence goes on along the minus strand of JAGNSQ010000018.1, from coordinate 14,396 downwards.
ATAGACCCTGATCAAAATACGTAAAGGACCAATAGAACATTTTATGGTTAAAACATGGGAAGATAGTTAGGATAGATAGCCTGTTGAGAATAAATACGAAAAAAAGGAAGGATAAAAGTGGTTAAAACGGGGTGCTGAAAAAATAAACTTTGGCAAAAGAAAAGGCTAAAGAGAATGCCAAAAGTGTTTTAGGGGGCTAAAAATCAGGTATTAAAAAATTAGTTACAGCAATATATCAGAATAAAATTTGCTTATATAGCTGCAAATAATAATCGTTAACTGAAAGAGAATCAACGTAAAAAGTAAGAAAATCAAAAATATTTAAAAAACTATTTTGTGGTAACTGAAATTGTATTATTTTTGCATCGCTTTTTGCGGCAGGTAAAAAGTGTATTTTGAATTTAAGAAATTAACCGGAATTACCATAGTAATTTAAAGCCATAAGCCAGTGTAGCTCAGTTGGCCAGAGCAGCTGATTTGTAATCAGCTGGTCGGGGGTTCGAATCCCTCCACTGGCTCGAAAGCACTGAAAAGTGCAATGGTAATCCGGAAGCTTTTATAGTAGGGGGTGCGCCGGAGTAGGAGAGCCGGGCCAGACTGTAAATCTGGTGTCTCTGACTGAGTAGGTTCGAATCCCACCACCCCCACGAAAAAAGCTAAAAAAGGCGGGAGTAGCTCAGTTGGTAGAGCATCAGCCTTCCAAGCTGAGGGTCGCGAGTTCGAGTCTCGTCTCCCGCTCAAAGTGAAAGAAAGTAGGCACTTTCTTTATCGCCGATGTAGCTCAGGGGTAGAGCACTTCCATGGTAAGGAAGGGGTCATGGGTTCAATTCCCATCATTGGCTCAATGGAATTACACATTCATTAACATATTTAAATTACTGAAAAATTTCAAGCAATGGCTAAAGGAACATTTGACAGGTCGAAACCACACGTAAACATAGGTACCATTGGTCACGTTGACCACGGAAAAACGACCCTTACAGCTGCAATTACATACGTTTTATCAGAGTCTGGACTTGCAGAGAAAAAAGATTACGATTCTATCGATGCGGCTCCTGAAGAAAAAGAAAGGGGTATCACCATCAACACGGCGCACGTAGAATACCAGACTGCAAACAGGCACTATGCGCACGTTGACTGTCCGGGTCACGCTGACTATGTAAAAAACATGGTTACGGGAGCGGCTCAGATGGACGGTGCTATCCTGGTAGTAGCTGCAACTGACGGTCCAATGCCTCAGACAAGGGAGCACATCCTTTTGGCAAAACAAGTAGGTGTTCCAAAAATCGTTGTATTCATGAATAAAGTTGACCTCGTTGACGATCCAGAAATGTTGGAACTCGTTGAAATGGAGGTTAGAGAATTGTTGGATCAGTACGGATTTGGTGGCGACGATGCACCCATCATCAAAGGTTCAGCGATCAAAGCATTGGAGGGAACTCCAGAAGGTAAAAAAGCAATTGAAGATTTGATGGCAGCTGTGGATTCACACATCCCAGAACCAACACGTGAAGTTGACAAGCCTTTCTTGATGCCAGTAGAAGACGTTTTCTCTATCACAGGTAGGGGTACCGTTGCCACAGGTAGAATTGAAAAAGGAGTTATTAACGTTGGTGATGGTGTTGAAATCATTGGTATGATGAAACCAGGTGAGAAGCCATTAACATCAACAGTAACTGGAGTTGAGATGTTTAGAAAACTTCTTGACAGAGGTGAAGCTGGTGACAACGCAGGTATCCTACTTCGTGGTATTGACAAAGAAGCGATCAGAAGAGGTATGGTTATTTGTAAGCCAGGATCAGTGAAACCACACATGAAATTTAAGTGTGAGGTTTACGTACTTTCTAAAGAAGAAGGTGGACGTCACACTCCATTCTTCAACGGTTACCGTCCACAGTTCTATTTTAGAACAACAGACGTTACCGGTGACGTAAAACTTCCAGAAAACGTGGAAATGGTAATGCCAGGTGATAACATTTCAATCGAAGTGCAGTTGGTGAGCCCAATCGCGATGGAGAAAGGTCTTCGTTTTGCGATCCGCGAAGGTGGTAGAACAGTAGGTGCCGGTCAGGTTACTGAAATCATAGAATAAGCATTCAGTAAATATGTTTAAAAGAGATTTAAGCACCTCAAGGTGCTTAATTCTCTTTTTTAGTATATACGAATTTCACATTAAACAACTTATTAAAGTATAAGTTTGTAGAATTGAAGAGGTTAAGTAAACATTTTGGTTTACATTTTTAGAAATAATTTAGGGAAGTAGTTCAATTGGTAGAGCAGCGGTCTCCAAAACCGCAAGTTGCAGGTTCGAGTCCTGTCTTCCCTGCCAAACCCGATTAAGGGGATAAATACATTACAATGGATAACATCAGATTGTACATTAAAGAAAGTATTCACGAGTTGTTGAACAACGTAACCTGGCCTACCTGGGGAGAATTGATTTCTCACACCAGAATTGTGCTGGTTGCGACAGCTATTTTTGCATTGGTAACCTTCCTTATGGATTCAGTTGCCAACAAAGCACTTTCTCTAATATATGGATTAGGATCATGAGTGAAACTACAGCGAAGTGGTACTCACTGCGGGTGATCAGTGGAAAAGAGAAAAAGATCAAAGAAAAGATTGATCTTGAAATTTCCAGGAACGAGTGGAATGATGTAGTACTACAGGTTATAGTTCCAATTGAGAAGGTGTATAAGATGCGCAATGGCAAGAAACAGACCATTGAGCGCAATATCCTTCCGGGCTACATTCTGGTAGAAGCCATCCCTGAAAAATTTTCGGGCGAGGTGATCAATGCCATTTCGAACCTCACCAATGTAATCCATTTCCTGGGTAAAAACAACCCGATTCCTATGTCTCAGCAAGAGGCAAATAGAATGTTGGGTAAGGCTGATGAATCACAACTGGGGGGCGAGGCAATGCTGGATCCATTCCTGGTGAACGAAACCGTTAAAATTATTGATGGTCCGTTCAAAGATTTTGTTGGTGATGTAAAAGAAGTAAACGAAGAAAAGAAAAAACTCAAGGTCATTGTGAAAATCTTTGGCAGGGGTACAGAAGTAGAGCTCAATTTTGCACAAGTAGAAAAACAGTCATAATCCTTCAACCGGCTTTAAATGCTTCCACGGAAAGGAAATTGGCTTAATATAATTTGATTTATACAAAAATTTTAAAATGGCAAAAGAAATTGAAACGTTTGTAAAGTTGCAGGTAAAAGGTGGTGCGGCCAACCCGGCTCCTCCAGTAGGTCCTGCGCTAGGTTCCAAAGGTGTCAATATCATGGAATTTTGCAAGAGGTTCAACGCTGCTACTCAGGAAATTCCGGGTAAGCTTGTACCAGTGCTGATTACGGTGTATAAAGACAAGTCATTTGACTTTGTAATTAAGACACCAGCAGCCGCCATTCAATTGTTGGAAGCAACCAAGCTGAAGTCAGGTTCAGCACAATCTAACCGTAATAAGGTAGGTTCAGTAACCTGGGATCAGATCAAGGCTATTGCTGAAAACAAGATGCCCGACCTCAATGCATTTACATTGGAGTCTGCAATGAGCATGGTTGCCGGTACCGCAAGATCTATGGGTATTACCGTTTCAGGAACACCTCCCTGGAGCAACGAAAATTAATATTTTTTAACCGGTAGGGAGTCTCGTCAATAGTACGGGGCGATATTACCTCAAAACTTATCATAATGGCTAATCTTACGAAAAAAAGAAAGGCAGTAGAGGGTAAGGTAGATGCTACCAAACTTTATGCCCTTGCTGATTCTGTAGCCTTGGTTAAGGAAGTAAACACTACAAAATTTGATGCGTCAGTAGACTTGCACATCAGATTGGGTGTAGATCCTCGAAAAGCAGACCAGGCGATCAGAGGTACCGTTACATTACCACACGGTACAGGTAAAACAAAAAAGGTTTTGGTTCTCTGTAATCCAGACAAGGAGCAGGAAGCCAAAAATGCCGGCGCTGATCACGTTGGTTTGGATGATTACATCACTCAAATCAAAGGAGGTTGGACCGATATCGACGTTATCATTGCTACACCAGATGTAATGGCAAAAGTGGGTCAGGTGGGTAGGATTCTGGGTCCCAGAAACCTGATGCCAAACCCTAAGACAGGAACCGTTACACTCGATGTTGCTGCAGCAGTAGAAGACGTGAAAAAAGGTAAAATTTCATTCAGGGTGGATAAGTATGGTATCATCCACACAACCATTGGAAGGGTTTCTTTCTCTAAAGAAAAGTTGGCCGACAATGCGAAAGAATTGTTGTCAACACTGGAAAGAATGAAACCAAGTACCGCTAAAGGTATTTACATGAAATCCATCAGTGTGGCTTCTACCATGAGTCCGGGGATCAAAGTTGATCCTAAAACCATTCATTAATCATCAAAAATCTATTCAAAATGAAGAAAGGAGACAAGGCCTTAATGATAGATGAGCTGAAGGAAAAATTTGCCAACAACCCATTTTTTTACATTACTGACTCATCAGCCCTGACCGTAGAAGCCATCAACAAGTTCAGAAGAATTTGTTATGAAAAAGGCATCGAAGTTCATGTGGTGAAAAATACCCTTGCAAAAAAGGCCATGGAGCCCAATGCAGAGGAAAAGAATTATGTAGCCATCTATGATGCACTACATGGCCCAACTACCCTGTTGTTCTGTGAAACAGCTAACCTTCCGGCAAAGGTCATTAAAGAATTTAGAAAGACCAATGAAAAACCGGTATTGAAAGCTGCTTACATCGACAGCGGTGTATTTATGGGTGACAACCAACTGGATGCACTTGCTTCACTCAAGTCCAAAAATGAGCTTATCGGCGAAATTGTTGGCTTGTTGCAATCACCTGCGAAAAATGTTATTTCTGCCCTTAAGTCGGGTGGCAATACCATCGCCGGTTTGGTTAAAGCGCTCGAAGAAAGAGCAAACTAATTTTGGCTTCCAAGACAACGCCATAATAATTAATTCATTATTGTTAAAAATTTAAAACTCAGAAAAATGGCTGATTTAAAAGCATTTGCAGAGCAACTTGTAAACTTAACCGTTAAAGAAGTTAACGAACTTGCTCAAATTTTGAAAGACGAATACGGTATCGAACCAGCTGCTGCTGCTGTTGCTATCGCTGCTCCTGCAGCTGGTGGTGGAGAAGTTGCTGCTGCTGAAAAAACTGAATTCGATGTAGTTTTGGCTTCAGGTGGAGCAAACAAACTTGCGGTTGTTAAAGAGGTGAAGAACCTGTTGAACCTTGGCTTGAAAGAAGCAAAAGACATGGTTGACGGTGCTCCTTCTACTTTGAAGACCGCTGTACCTAAAGCAGAGGCAGAACAAATCAAAACTGTTCTTACCGAAGCAGGTGCAACTGTAGAATTGAAGTAATTCTGTATGAAAGGCTTAGTCTCTAAGTCTTACAAATAAATGGTTCGGCTTGGTCCCCAAATACGGGGACTAAGCCCATTGCCATTTATACTTTTGTGGAAAATTCAGAACATCGGCCTAATTCCGGTGTTAAAAAAATAAAGATTTTAGGATGGCATCAACAATCAACGGAACAAAAGAAAGAGTAAACTTCGGTAAGATCAAATTACCTTCGTACTATCCCGACCTTCTGGAGATCCAGCTCAAATCCTTTCAGGAGTTTTTCCAACTGGAAACTACCCCTGAAAACAGGAACAGCGAAGGTCTTTACCGGGTGTTTCAGGAAAACTTCCCAATTACGGATACCCGAAATATTTTTGTACTCGAATTCCTGGATTATTTTATAGACCCTCCTCGTTACACCATCGATGAGTGTGTACAAAGAGGTCTAACCTACAGTGTCCCGCTAAAAGCTAAACTTCGACTTTCTTGTAATGACGAAGAACACGTAGATTTTCAAACCATCGTACAAGATGTATTCCTCGGCAATATTCCATATATGACGCCAAAGGGTACTTTTGTTATCAACGGTGCTGAACGTGTTGTGGTTTCTCAACTCCACCGTTCTCCAGGCGTATTTTTCAGCCAGACTTTCCACCCCAATGGAACAGCCATCTACTCCGCAAGGGTGATCCCTTTTAAAGGGGCCTGGATGGAATTTGCCACCGATATCAACTCGGTGATGTACGCTTACATCGACAGAAAGAAAAAATTCCCTGTTACTACCTTGCTTAGAGCCATCGGCTTTGACTCAGATAAAGACATCCTCAATATCTTTGATCTGGCTGAGGAAATCAAGGTAACTGACAAGTCTTTGAAAAAAGCCATTGGTCGTAAACTGGCCGCAAGGGTTCTCCGCAAATGGATAGAAGACTTCGTGGATGAAGATACAGGTGAGGTGGTTACTATTGAGCGTAACGAAATCATCCTTGAAAGGGATGTTGTGCTCGATGAAGAAAACATCAACCTCATCAGTGATATTGATGCAGATACCATCATTCTTCAAAAAGAAGATTTGGATGTAGATTATAGCATCATTTACAATACACTCCAAAAAGATCCTTCAAGTTCGGAAGTAGAAGCGGTAACTCAAATCTATCGCCAGCTTAGAGGTACCGATCCCCCCGATGAAGAAACCGCAAGGGGCATCATCGACAAGTTGTTCTTTTCTGATAAGAGGTATAACCTGGGTGAAGTAGGCAGATATAAAATCAACAAAAAACTCAAGCTGGATATCGATATGGAAACCCTGGTTTTGACCAAGGAAGACATTATATCCATCGTTAAATTCCTGGTGGCCCTAGTCAACCAAAAAGCAGAATTGGACGACATTGACCACTTGAGCAATCGTAGGGTCAGAACCGTAGGCGAGCAATTGTACGCTCAATTTGGTGTAGGTCTTGCCAGGATGGCACGTACCATCAGAGAAAGAATGAACGTAAGAGACAACGAGGTATTTACCCCGGTTGATCTGATCAATGCTAGAACTCTTTCTTCTGTGATCAACTCCTTCTTTGGAACCAGCCAGTTGTCACAGTTCCTGGATCAAACCAACCCACTGTCTGAAATTACCCACAAACGTAGGATATCAGCCCTCGGACCCGGCGGTCTCTCCAGAGAGAGAGCAGGCTTTGAGGTAAGGGACGTTCACTATTCTCACTATGGTCGACTTTGTACCATTGAGACTCCGGAAGGTCCAAACATTGGTTTGATTTCTACCCTTTGTGTTCACGCCAAGGTTAATAAAATGGGTTTCCTTGAGACACCATACCGAAAGGTAGACAAGGGGATAGTAAACCTCGGCGGTCATGCAGATTACCTGTCTGCTGAGAGTGAAGACCACATGAAAATTGCCCAGGCCAATGCCCCTGTAAGTGAATCAGGTGCTTTTGTCAATGATAGAATCAAAGGTAGAGAGCAAGGTGAATTCCCCATCTTTACCCCTGAAGAAGTAGATTATATAGATATTGCTCCGAACCAAATCGTAGGTGTATCGGCTTCATTGATTCCGTTCCTGGAAAATGATGATGCCAACCGTGCCCTGATGGGATCTAACATGCAACGTCAGGCCGTTCCTTTGATCAGACCTAAGGCTCCAATTGTGGGTACGGGTATTGAAGCCAAGGTAGCAGCCGATAGTAACATGTTGATCAACTCAGAAGGCGACGGTGTGGTTGAATACGTAGACTCTACCAAAATCATTATCAAATACGACAGAAACGATGCTGAAAGGCTTGTGTCTTTTGAAGATGATGCGGTTACCTATAGCCTTACCAAGTTTACAAGGACCAACCAGGGTACTTGTATCAACCTTAAACCTATTGTAAGAAAAGGTGACAGGGTTAAGAAAGGCAGTTTGCTTTGCGAAGGATATGCTACCGAAAATGGAGAATTGGCCCTGGGTCAAAACCTAAAAGTAGCCTTCATGCCATGGAAGGGGTACAACTTCGAAGATGCCATCGTGCTTTCTGAGCGTGTGGTTAAAGAAGATGTGTTTACTTCTATTCACATTGAAAGCTTTGAACTGGATATCAGAGATACAAAACTGGGTGAAGAAGAATTGACCTGCGATATTCCAAACGTTAGTGAGGAAGCTACCAAAGACCTCGACGAAAACGGTATCATCCGTTTGGGTGCCTGGGTAGCAGAAGGTGATATTCTGATTGGTAAGATTACACCAAAAGGGGAGACTGACCCAACACCAGAAGAAAAACTGCTTCGTGCCATCTTTGGTGATAAAGCTGGTGATGTGAAGGACGCCTCTTTGAAAACACCACCATCTATTCAGGGTGTGGTTATCGACAAACAACTTTTTGCCAGAGCTAAAAAGGATAAATTCCAGAAAGTTCAGGAAAAAGAACTGTTGACCAAACTGGATGATGACCATGCAGTTGAGGTAAATAAGCTAAAAACCCTATTGATCGATAAGCTGATGACCTTGTTGGGATCAAAAGTATCAGAAGGAGTTTATAGCATCTATAAGGAAGAACTGATCTCAAAAGGAACCAAGTTCTCTCCTAAAGTATTGAAAGAGATTGATTACACCACAGTGGATTATTCCAACTGGACCAAAGAAAAGGAAACCAATGAAATGGTAGCGAGGTTGTTGCACAACTTCAACATCAAACTCAATGGTGAATTGGGAAGGTACAAGAGGGAGAAATACAACATTTCTATCGGGGATGAATTACCTGCAGGTGTATTAAAATTGGCAAAAGTTTACCTTGCTAAAAAACGTAAGTTGAAAGTTGGGGATAAGCTTGCCGGAAGACACGGTAACAAAGGAATCGTGTCCAGGATCGTAAGGGAAGAAGACATGCCATTCCTTGAGGATGGTACACCGGTTGACATCGTGTTGAACCCACTTGGGGTACCTTCAAGGATGAACCTGGGTCAGATCTTTGAAACGGTTTTGGGCTGGGCTGGTAAAAACCTTGGGTTGAGATTCGCCACCCCTATCTTCGACGGTGCCAGTGTTCACGAAATTGATGATTATGTGAAAAAAGCCAACCTGCCTTCACTCGGACAGACCTTCCTGTACGATGGTGAAACCGGTGATAAATTCCACCAGCAGGCAACAGTAGGTGTAATCTACATGTTGAAGCTTTCACACATGGTTGATGATAAGATGCACGCACGTTCTATCGGTCCGTACTCACTTATTACCCAACAACCACTTGGAGGTAAGGCTCAGTTTGGTGGTCAGCGTTTTGGTGAGATGGAGGTTTGGGCATTGGAAGCTTTTGGAGCAGCCAATATCCTAAGGGAATTGCTTACTATCAAGTCGGATGACATCATTGGTCGTGCCAAAGCTTACGAGGCCATTGTTAAAGGAGAAAACTTACCGGAACCCAATATTCCGGAGTCCTTCAATGTACTTGTACACGAATTGAGAGGCTTGGCGCTTGACATTAAATTTGAATAATCTAAAAATTATACCTGCAAATGGCATTAAAAAAAGTTGCAAAGGTTGGTAAGGCATTCGATTCAATAACCATCAGTCTCTCTTCTCCGGATGAAATTCTGGAGAGATCAAGGGGTGAGGTACTGAAGCCGGAAACTATCAACTACAGGTCATATAAACCGGAAAGAGACGGTCTGTTTTGTGAGCGTATTTTTGGTCCGGTAAAGGATTACGAGTGTTACTGCGGTAAATACAAAAGAATCCGATACAAAGGAATCGTGTGTGACCGTTGTGGTGTGGAAGTGACTGAGAAAAAAGTCAGAAGAGAAAGAATGGGCCACATCAAATTGGTGGTTCCTGTAGTTCACATCTGGTTTTTTAAATCACTGCCCAACAAGATTGGATACCTTTTGGGTACCTCGTCTAAAAACCTCGAGTCTATCATCTATTATGAGAAATTTGTGGTTATCCAGCCCGGAATCAAAGAGGGTGAAGTCAAATACCTCGAGCTTCTTTCTGAAGAAGATTACCTGGCTATTCTGGATTCTTTGCCAAAAGAAAATCAGATGTTGGATGACAGTGATCCCAATAAGTTCGTTGCCAAAATGGGAGCTGAGGCGATCTTTGATCTGCTGATGCGTCTCGACCTTGCCAACTTGTCTTATGATCTTAGACACCAGGCATCAGTTGAAACATCTCAACAAAGGAAATCAGAAGCACTTAAAAGACTTCGCGTTGTAGAAGCGTTTAAAGAAGGATTTGAAAAAAATACCAACCGTCCGGAATGGACCATCATCCAGTACCTGCCGGTAATACCCCCTGAATTGAGACCATTGGTGCCTCTTGATGGTGGAAGGTTTGCGAGTTCAGATTTGAACGATCTTTACAGAAGGGTGATCATCAGAAACAACCGATTGAAGAGGTTGTTGGAAATTAAAGCGCCTGAAGTTATCCTCCGAAATGAAAAGAGGATGTTGCAGGAAGCAGTTGACTCATTGTTTGACAACTCCAGAAAATCGAATGCCGTAAAAGCAGAAGGTGGCAGGGCTTTAAAATCTTTGAGCGACATCCTGAAAGGTAAACAAGGTCGTTTCCGTCAAAACCTTTTGGGTAAGAGGGTTGACTACTCTGGTCGTTCGGTGATCGTGGTAGGTCCTACTTTACACTTGCACGAATGTGGAATTCCCAAAGGAATGGCCGCAGAATTGTTCAAGCCGTTTATCATCCGTAAACTCATCGAAAGGGGAGTGGTTAAAACGGTAAAATCTGCTAAAAAATTAGTTGACAAAAAGGATCCAATTATTTGGGAGATCCTCGAAAATATCCTCAAAGGACACCCGGTTCTACTCAACAGGGCTCCGACTCTTCACAGATTGTCAATCCAGGCCTTCCAGCCGCGATTGGTTGAAGGAAAAGCCATCCAATTGCACCCGTTGGTGTGCGGTGCGTTCAACGCCGACTTTGACGGTGACCAGATGGCTGTTCACGTGCCTTTGAGTCACGCTGCTATCCTGGAGGCCCAGGTATTGATGTTGTCATCACACAACATGCTCAACCCTCAGGATGGATCTCCGGTTACCCTGCCTTCTCAAGATATGGTTTTGGGTCTGTACTACCTGACAAAGGCCAGAAAAGGAGAAGTAAAGGGCGCTGGTATGAAGTTTTATTCGGCAGAAGAAGTACTAATTGCCTTCAATGAGGGTAAGATAGACTTGCATGCACCGATTAAAGTAAAATCAAGGGTCCAGAAAGAAGATGGTACTATAGGCATCGGCTTGGTAGAATCTACTGTAGGAAGGGTTATCTTTAATGAAGCTGTTCCCAAATCTGTGCCTTTCATCAATATTCTGATGACGAAGAAAAACCTGAAAAAGGTAATCTCGGATATCATCATCAGAACAGACTTTTACGAAACTGCACAATTCCTGGATGAGATCAAGGAATTGGGTTTCTACTGGTCATTCAAAGGAGGACTATCGTTCAACATTGGAGATTTGATTACACCATCTATCAAAGAGCAAACCTTGCTTGATGCACAGGCAGAAGTTGATGAGGTGTGGGATAATTACAATATGGGATTGATCACTCCAAATGAGCGTTACAACCAGGTAATCGATAAGTGGACATTTGCAGATAACATGATCACAGAAAACCTTATGCGTGAATTATCGCAGCACAAGGGAGGATTCAACTCTGTGTTTATGATGTTGGATTCAGGTGCCAGGGGTAGTAAACAACAGATCAAACAGTTGGCAGGACTCAGGGGCTTGATGGCAAAACCAAGAAAATCAGGTGACACCGGAGGTGCGATCATTGAAAACCCAATCCTCTCCAACTTCCTGGAAGGTCTGTCGGTTTTGGAATACTTTATATCTACCCACGGTGCTCGTAAAGGTTTGGCGGATACGGCCCTTAAAACGGCGGATGCTGGTTACCTTACCCGTAGGTTAGTAGACGTTGCTCAGGATGTGATCATTACTGAAAACGACTGTGACACCTTAAGAGGTATTGAAACTTCAGCACTTAAAGACAACGAAAGTGTGATCGAAAACCTCTCTTCCAGAATTGTAGGAAGGTTTACTTTGTACAACATCGTTGATCCGGTTACTGATGAAATAATTCTGGAGGCAGGCGAGTATATCAGCGATGCCATAGCACACAGAATCGAAGAATCAGGTATCGAAAGTGTAACCATCAGATCGGTACTTACCTGCGAAACTAAGAGCGGAGTTTGCGCTAAATGTTATGGTAAAAACCTTGCCAATGGCAGGATCGCAGAAGCAGGAGATGCAGTGGGTATCATTGCAGCCCAGTCGATCGGTGAACCTGGAACCCAGCTTACCCTGAGGACCTTCCACGTGGGGGGTATTGCCTCTGTGACCAAGACAGAATCAGAAATTGTGTCTAAATTTGAAGGTAAAGTTGAGTTTGACAACATCAAAGTTACCGAAAGTGTAGATAGTTCTGCTGCAACTGTGGTTTTATCCAGATCAGGGGAAATCAGAATTGTGGATGTAGAAACAGGTAAGGTTTTCAATACCCACCACATTCCTTATGGTTCTGACCTGAAGGTGAAAAACAACCAAAAAGTAGGCAAAGGAGATGTAATTTGTGAATGGGATCCATTCAACAACGTTATCATTTCTGAATTCAAGGGTATTGCACAATTTGAAGGCATCGAAGAAGGGGTTACGTTCAGAGTTGAGCGTGATGATCAGACAGGTTATGCAGACAAGGTGATCATTGAGCCTAAAAACAAGAAGAAGATTCCAATCATCCGCATTATTTCAACTGCGGGTGAAGAACTGAAAGTATATTCATTGCCGGTAGGTGCCTACATATCCATCGAAGACGGGGCTGAGATTCAGGCTGGTCAAAAGATGGTAAAGATCCCAAGATCTTTGGGTAAAATCCAGGATATCACAGGGGGTCTGCCAAGGGTAACTGAATTGTTTGAAGCCAGAAACCCATCCAACCCGGCAACCGTTGCCGAGATCGATGGTATCATCACCTTCGGAAAGATCAAGAGGGGTAACCGTGAGATCTTTATCGATGATGAAAAAACCGGCCAAAGAAGGAAGTACCTGGTAGGTCTGTCAAGACACATGCTGGTTCAGGAAGGTGACTTCGTAAGAGCGGGTAATCCAATTACGGATGGCGCTGTTTCTCCGATGGACATTCTGGATATCAAAGGACCATTTGCAGTACAGTCTTATCTGGTGAATGGTGTACAGGAAGTTTACCGTTCACAAGGTATCAATATCAATGACAAACACATCGAGGTTATAGTTCGTCAAATGATGCGTGACGTTGAGATCGTTGAACCGGGTGATACCACCTTCCTGGAAGGGGAAGCTGTTACAAGACACGAATTCCTTGAACAAAACGACTACATTTTTGATAAAAAAGTAGTTACAGAAGCAGGCGATTCTTCAAGGTACCATGTAGGGCAGATCATTTCTATCCGCCAGTTGAGAGAAGAAAATTCATTCTTGAAACGAAACGATAAAAAGATCATCGAAGTGAGAGATGCGTTAGCTGCCACATCGAGACCATTGCTCCAGGGTATTACCAGGGCTTCATTGGGTACTTACTCATGGATCTCGGCTGCCTCATTCCAGGAAACCACCAAGGTATTAAGTTCTGCTGCCATGAGCGGTAAAACAGATTACCTCAATGGTCTGAAAGAAAACGTCATTGTAGGTAAGTTGATCCCTGCCGGTACCGGTACCAAGATCTTCAGAAACATGGGCGTTAGAAATGTAAATGAAGCTGAAGTAGACGAAGAAGTAGAGAACGAAGTGGCTGAATAAATAGCCAATCATTCTTGAATTCATAAAAAAAGAGGCGGTCCCAACAGACTGCCTCTTTTTTATTTAAGTAATCGGGCTTGTTATTATCGACTCTCTCTTACTTCCACAAATCGGCTTATGTACTTGCCCAATATGTCGAACTCAAGATTGATTTTGTCACCCACTTTCAAGGTATGAAAATTGGTAAACTCATAGGTAAAAGGGATGATGGCTACCTGAAAAATGGAATCATTGCCAGGCACTAGAATCACCGTTAAACTGGTGCCATTGATGGCGATGCTGCCTTTGTCTACCACCAGGTGCCGCTGAAGCAGGGGCAATTGAAAAGTAAATCGCCAACTACCGTTTTCGTCTTTGATGTCTAAGCAGGTAGTTGTCAAATCTACATGGCCTTGTACAAAGTGGCCATCCATGCGGGCGTCTGCTTTTATGCATCTTTCCAGATTGACCAACGAACCCGCCTGCCAACTACCCAGATTGGTCTTATCGAGGGTTTCTTTGACAGCTGATACCTTGTACCAAGCCCAGAAAGGGTCGACGTCAACTACCGTGAGGCAGGCGCCGTTGTGGGCAATGGATTGGTCGATATACACCTCATTCCCAAATGGGTTTTCCATTGTAAAATGATGGTTACTACCTTCTTCAACGATGGATAAAACCCTGGCTGTTTTTTCTATGATGCCTGAAAACATTATCTCAATATATTGATGTATCCTTTTAACTCTTTGTATTTACCCAAGCCTTCACTGCTCTTTACATAAAC
>JAGNSQ010000237.1 GCA_017987975.1 Saprospiraceae bacterium | reverse complement strand
AATACCAATGAAGATGAATTTTACCCTGTGATCACTGCCAGCCACAACCTCTACTTTACCAAAGACTCCAAAAGCGGAATGGGCAAGGATGATATCTACCAATGCCAATGGGATGGGACCCAATACCAACAAGCAGTTTTATTGGATGCTCCACTCAATAGCGCAGGCTATGAATTTAATGCCTATGTAGCCCCTGATGAATCTTTTATCATCTATACCCGATACAATGCCATGGGTGGATTTGGCAGCGGTGACTTGTATATTTCCCGTAAGGATAAAATTGGATCCTGGTCGATTCCTGAAAATATGGGATCTGTGATCAATACCCCTTCAATGGAATACTGTTCTTTTTATGACTTCAACAGTCAAACCTTGTACTTTACCAGTAGGAGGAATTTATTGACGCCTCAGAAGTTTAAGGATGTGGTCACCTATAATGAATATATAACAAAAGGTGAGAACGGTTGGAGTAAAATATATCAGTATAAGATTAAGCTTTAAGTTTTTACTGTGGTTAAAATAATATGTCATACATTTTACCTAACAATGGCCTGGCCATTACCACACTCAACATGCTAAATACCGCAAAAAAGGAGTAAATGAACAAATTTTCCAAAATAGTAGCCCATGAGCTCAAGTACTATGTTTACCTCTATCTCCATCCCACAACCCGGGAAGTATTTTATGTGGGCAAAGGCAAAGGTGATAGAGTATTTAATCACTTACATGAGGAAAGTGAATCGGAAAAAGTACGGCTCATCCAGGAGCTGAAAATGGCGGGCTTACAACCTGAAATTGAAATACTCATCCATGGCATTGAAGATGAACTTACAGCCCTTAGAATTGAAGCCGCCGTCATTGATTTGTTGGGTGTCCATAAGCTGACCAATCAACAGAGTGGTTGGAAAAGTGCCACGTATGGCAGGATGACCATCCCACAACTCATAGCCACTTATGCAAAAGAGCCAATAACCATTGTGGATTCCTCGGTACTGATTCGCATCAGCCAATTGTTTAGGTACTCCATGTCAGAAATCGAACTCTACGATTATACCAGAGGATATTGGAAAATAAACAAAGAGAGAGCTGCTGCCGCCAAATATGCTTTTGCCGTTTACGAGGGCATAATCCAGGAAGTTTACACCATTGTGCAGTGGGTGGAGGCAGGATCAACCCTGAACACCCGAACAGATCAATATCCGGTACATGGCCGATATGAGTTTATTGGTAATCTGGCCCCGTCTGAAATAAGGACTAAATTTAAGTACAAGTCGGTTGAACAATATTTCCAAAAAGGCAATATAAATCCCATATTATATGTAAATTGTTAGCAGAGTGGAGTTCTGAAAAAATCGATATAATGGTTTTAATATAAGCACTTTATTGCAGTTTCTTTTATTCCCAAAAATGATTACATTTATACCCAAATTGTTTGTTACTATGAAACTTTCCATCACCCTATTGGGTATATTCTTATTAAATATTTGCCTCTATAGTCAAGGTACCAACACTGAAGAACAGCGTTCCAAAGACGAATCTCAAATCAGGAAGTTAATGATCCAGGTAATGAAATGGCACGATAAAAATGACCCATTTATTGGATATTATCCCATATTTGACCCAAGCAGCGGGCAAGCCACCGGCATGGACCTGAAGGCCCTTCAGGAAGGGCTAAACGAACTCAAAGATACCGAGTTTTTTGACCCCTCATTTATTGCCACCTATAGAACCAATGTGCGATTGCTGCACACAAAAATCCAAAACAAAGAAGTTGAATTTGCAGAGGGAGATCTTGCCCCATATGCAGAAGCAGATCCATGGTGCGATTGCCAGGATGTGCCATCAGATTTTCGCTGGGATGATATGTATATTAAATATAACAGTATCGATAAAAACCTGGCAGAAATAACCTGGACCTGGGATGATTCAGAAGATAGCCAATCGTTTAGCTATTCAGTAAAAATGCGAAAGATGAGAGGAAAATGGAAGATTACCTACTTACAAGGCTTTGACACAACTATCGCCCCAAAATAAAAGTAACCAAGCTATCAGAGGATAAGGCTAGTTTGAAAAAATCTATACAAAAACTAAGCTAACAAGAAACCAAGACTTGTTTACCTTGCAGTGATTACCTCATATGACCGAAATAGAAAGCTATTATTCCAACCAACAGGAGCCCATTAAAGGCACCTTACTAGCGCTTAAATACATTGTTTTGAGTCTGGATAAAAACATTAGTCACGAATGGAAGTATGGCATGCCTTTTTTCTGTTATAAAGGCAAAATGTTTTGCTATTTATGGGTTCACAAAAAATACAAGCAGCCATATTTGGGCATAGTTGAAGGCATCCATATAGATGAGCCCTATCTACTGCAAGAGAAAAGGAGCCGAATGAAAATTATGTTACTGGATGCGAATGAAGATTTACCACTTTACAAGATTGAAACTCTTTTAAAGAAGTTGCTTAAATTTTACCAAACCGGGGATGTAAATTGCTTAAAATGAAAACAAAATTCATCATTTCGATGCTCTTGTTTGCTTCTCTATCATTTTTGGATGCTCAAAATGTATCCACTAAATTATGGACTGAAAAAGATCGCCAATACCTGGTAACTGAATTGGAAAGAAGCCAAAAAGAAGTTACGGAGGAAGTAGATCAAATCACTGATGAACAGTGGCATTTTAAGCCTTCACCTGAAGCGTGGAGCATTGGTC
>JAGNSQ010000017.1 GCA_017987975.1 Saprospiraceae bacterium | reverse complement strand
ATCGGCCAACCTTTTGAGGCTGCCAAATGTGTTACCTGATCCTTTCCAATAGCCCCTAAACCAAAATATTTTGACTCCGGGTGACCAAAATAAAAGCCACTGACACTTGAAACCGGATACATGGCCTTACTCTCTGTAAGGGTAATGCCGGCATTGTTTTCAACGTCTAAAACCTCCCAAATCGTATCTTTTTGGGTGTGATCCGGACATGCCGGGTATCCGGGAGCAGGCCTTATGCCCTGGTAACTTTCTTTGATCCTTTCCTCATTGGTCAGATGCTCATTGTTGGCATAACCCCAATATTCTTTTCGCACTTTTTCATGCAAGTATTCGGCAGCAGCTTCAGCAAGACGATCTGCCAGAGACTTTAACAAAATAGCATTGTAATCATCGTGTTTGGCCTCGTATTTTTCAATGTGTTTTTCAATTCCATGACCTGCTGTAACTGCAAAAAAACCAAGGTAGTCATCCACACCACTATCCAAAGGGGCAATAAAATCACTGAGACACAAATAGGGAAGTCCGTCGGCCTTTTTGCGTTGCTGCCTTAAAAAATGCAGGCTGCATTTTTCTATGTTGGCTTCTTTGTTGTCCCACACTATCACATCATTGCCTCTTGAATTGGCAGGAAAAATGCCATATACCACTTTTGCACGCAACCAACCCTCATTAGAGATGGCCTCCAACATGGTTTTTGCATTTTCAAACAACTCCGTAGCTTCTTTCCCAACTATGTGGTCATTCAGGATGCCGGGATATTTTCCGGCCAGTTGCCAAGATTGAAAAAAGGGAGTCCAATCTATGTAAGGTATCAATGTTGCCACTTCAATCTCTTCGGCATTTACTCCTGTACTTTGAGGAGGAGTCGCTCTATAATCATTCCAGTTGATTTTTACTGCCTGACTATTTGCTTCTTCAAATCCAATGTAATTTTTATCATATTTACCAGAAGCACGCTGCTCACGGATAGATGCATATTCTGATTTAAATTGCCGGACAAAGGAAGCTGTCAGGCCTTCTTCTGCTGACAACAAATTACCCGCTACCGTTACACTCCTGCTGGCATCCAAAATATGTATAACCGGGCCTTCATATTCGGTATCTATTTTTAATGCTGTATGGGTCTTAGAAGTGGTAGCACCTCCAATCAACAGAGGCAATTTAAGCCCCAGCCGTTGCATTTCCCTGGCTACACCCGACATTTCTTCGAGTGAGGGAGTAATTAAGCCACTCAAACCAATCATATCTACCTTGTGTTTAATGGCCTCCTCCAAAATACGGGCGGTGGGCACCATAACACCCAAATCTATGATCTCATAGGCATTACACGCCAATACAACACCTACAATGTTTTTGCCAATGTCATGCACATCACCTTTCACCGTAGCCATCAGGATTTTTCCTTTAGAGGTACTGGCATTGTCTTTTTTCTCTGCTTCTATATAAGGCGTAAGATAAGCAACTGCTTGTTTCATTACCCTTGCACTTTTAACTACCTGGGGTAAAAACATCTTTCCGCTACCAAATAAATCTCCCACCACATTCATACCATCCATGAGCGGCCCTTCAATAATTTTTAAAGAGGCAGAGTATTCAGATCTTGCTTCTTCTACATCTTCTTCGATATGAGAAGTAATTCCTTTTACCAATGCATGGATAATGCGTTCCTGTACGGTTCCATTTCTCCAGGCCTCGTCTTTTTGAATTACCTTTCCCCCTCCTTTTATATTTTCTGCATAAGAAATCAGGGCCTCTGTCGCACCTTCGTTTCTGTTGAATAGCACATCTTCTACTTTCACCAATAACTCCGGCTCTACTTCTTCATAAACTTCAATCATACCTGCATTCACAATGCCCATGTCCATGCCTGCTTTGATGGCATGATACAAAAAGGCGGTGTGCATGGCTTCTCTGACTCTGTCATTACCCCTGAATGAAAACGAGATATTACTCACCCCACCACTTATTTTAACACCCGGACAAAGGGCCTTGATCTGACGACATGCCTCAATAAAATAGAGAGCATATTCATTGTGTTCCTTTATTCCGGTTGCCACAGCAAATATGTTGGGGTCAAAAATGATGTCGGTTGGTTCCATTCCTACTTCATCTACCAATATATCATATGCCCGTTTACTTATAGACACTTTCCTTTCAACGGTATCTGCCTGTCCCTCCTCATCAAAGGCCATCACTACAACGGCAGCTCCATACTTATGAGCAAGCCTGGCATGGTGTACAAAAGATTCTTTGCCTTCTTTGAGTGAAATGGAATTGATGATACACTTGCCCTGCACGCATTTAAGTCCTGCTTCTATTACCGACCATTTACTGCTATCTATCATTACAGGCACCCTGGCAATATCGGGTTCAGCCATTACCAGATGCAAAAAAGTTTCCATGGCTTTTTCACTGTCTAACAAGGCTTCGTCCATGTTGACGTCTATGATTTGGGCACCTGCTTCAACCTGCTGTCTGGCAACAACCAAAGCCTCCGGATACTTTCCTTCCAGCACCAATCTGGCAAACATCTTGCTGCCTGTTACATTGGTGCGCTCACCGATGTTGATAAAATTCAGTTCCGGCCGTACCACTAATGCTTCCAGGCCTGAATAGGCAGATAATTTTTCCAGTTTAGGTAGTTTCCTTGCGGGCAGGTCCTTTACTGCTTCTGCCATCGACTTTATATGGTCAGGTGTTGTTCCACAGCAGCCACCAACAATGTTAACATAATTGCTTTGAACAAAATCCCGGATGTAGTTTTTCATTTCCTCCGGACTTTGATCATAGGCACCCAACTCATTGGGGAGTCCGGCATTGGGATAGGCACTGATGTAAAACTGGCTGATATCTGCCAATTCTTTGAGGTGTGGTCGCATTTCTTTTGCACCCAAAGCACAGTTGAGTCCAATGGCGATGGGCTTGGCGTGGGCCACAGAATAATAAAATGCTGAAACGGTCTGGCCACTTAAGGTTCTGCCGCTGGCATCCGTAATGGTACCGGATATGATGACGGGTATGTCCTGCCGCAGGTCTTCCTTGAGCTGCTCTATTGCAAAAATGGCGGCCTTGGCATTAAGGGTATCAAAGATGGTTTCTACCATGAGCAAATGTGCGCCACCTGCCATTAAGGCCTTCGCTTGTTCATAATAAGCATCGCGCAAATCATCAAAACTCACTGCCCTGTACCCCGGATTGTTAACATCCGGAGAAATGGATGCAGTTCTATTGGTGGGTCCCATCGCACCTGCAACATAGGTTTTTTTGCCCGTCTTAAGTTGATAGGCATCCGTGCACTCTCTCGCAATTTTAGCGGATTCAAAATTAATGGCATATACAGCATCTTCCATTCCATAATCTGCCTGTGCAATACGAGTGCCACTGAAGGTGTTGGTCTCAATGATATCTGAACCAGCCTCCAGATAAGCCATGTGTATTTCTTTGATAATTTCGGGACGGGTAACACTCAAAAGGTCATTGTTGCCCTTTAGGTCTTTGGGCGAATCTTTGAATGGTTCACCTCTAAAATCCTGCTCATTCAATTGATACCGCTGGATCATGGTGCCCATGGCTCCGTCTAAAACCAGCACTCTTTGCGCTAATAAAGTTTGTAATTCTTTCCTGATCATAGACTGCAAAGATAGAAAAGAAGGAGGTAAATATTTACTTTTCAACCATTTATAAAAATCCAGATGCTAATGGCAGGATTCTATTGGTGATTGACCCTCTATCAGACTCAAACCCATCAGTTATTGCCTGTCATTTAGGATGTCGCTTTTATTTTAGCTTTCTTTTCTTCTGTTGGTAAAGTGACGAAGCATGATGATTTCCTTTTCAATGAGTTCTCTTGAAAAACCCCTCGGCAAATCTTTTTTGGTAAGTCCGGCAAAATAGGTGCGATCCAACTTAACTACTTCATACCCTAAAGATTCAAATATCCTTCGCACAATCCTGTTTTTGCCACTGTGGATCTCTATACCTACTTCATTTTTTTTGCCGGCTTCAATGTAATCCACTGCATCTACTTCAGCAGGTCCATCTTCCAACTGAATACCGTCTTTGATCTTATCCAAATCCGAAATTTTCAGGTTCTTATCCAGCTCTACCTGGTATATTTTTTTTATCTGATGACTTGGATGCGACAGTTTTTTTGCCAAGGCTCCATCGTTGGTAAGTAGTATCAAACCCGTAGTGTTTCTGTCTAATCTTCCTACAGGAAAAAGTCTTTCCGTATACTTGTCTTTAACCAGGTCTAGTACTGTTTTTCTTCCCTTTTCATCTTCTGCTGTGGTAATGAAATTTTTAGGTTTATTGAGCAGAACATAAATCAGCTTTTCTTCCTTTTTTACCACTTCACCTTTATATGTAATAACATCTTGCTCCTGGGTTTCGTAGGCAGGATTGGTATTTACCTCTCCATTCACCATTATTTCGCCCGCTTTCACCATTTCTGCTGCCTTTCTGCGAGAACATAATCCAGATTGTGCTATAAATTTATTCAAACGAATTATTTCATTTTTATCCGTTGCTTTTTTTGCACCTTCAAACCTTACTTTGGGCTCTACCCTCTCTTCTTCTTCTCTTTCGAAGTCTCTGGACCTGTTAAAAAAATTCTCATTAAATAATCTGGGCTTTTTATCTGTTCCAGGCCTTTCTTCTCTTTCTCTTGGCTTGGATTCACGCTTTGGACCAAAGTCCGCTCTTTTTCTTTCTCCACCAAAGCTAGGCTTTCCCTCTCTGCTTTCACCATCCCTCCTTGGACTCCTTTCAGAACGGGAGTCATCCCTCCTTGGACTTCTTTCAAAATGAGAATCATCCCTCCTTGGACTTCTTTCAAAATGAGAATCATCCCTCCTTGGACTCCTTTCTGATCGGGAATCATCCTTTCCTGGACTTCTTTCGGGGCGAGAATCATCCCTTCTGGGACTTCTTTCAGAACGGGAGTCATCCCTCCGTGGACTTCTTTCGAAACGAGAATCATCCCTTCTGGGACTTCTTTCGGGGCGAGAATCATCTCTTCTCGGGCTTCTTTCTGATCGGGAATCATCTCTTCTCGGGCTTCTTTCTGATCGGGAATCATCTCTTCTCGGGCTTCTTTCAGATCGGGAATCATCTTTCCTTGGACTTCTTTCGGGTCGGGAATCGTCTCTACTACTGCTTCTCCCGAAGTGAGTATCATCCTTTTTTACATTTCTTTTAGGGCGGGTTTCGTCCTTATCAAGAGCTGTTCTTCGCCTTCTTTGGGTTGGCAATTCTGTTTCTTCTTCTTTATTTTTTTTGATAAAAAACTTCTCAAACGGACTCTTTACCGTTGGTTTTTTTTTCTTTCCCGCTCCGGGATTGTCTTTTTTAGGGCGCATTTGCTAAAACTTAAAATGGAATGTTAGTATCACCAAAACCATCCGCATCGTTTACGTCACCGGTATTCAATCTGGACGGACGGGTAATCATGGCATTAAAATTATCTGTACCAAACGGGTTGCCAAAATCACCTCCCACAAAGCCGGATTCTCCCGGATCTTCAAATTTGGTGTACTCACCTATAAACCTCAGATTTACAGTACCCAAACCACCATTTCTATGCTTGGCCAGGATGATTTCTGCAATGTCTTTGGGTGTATCAAAATTACCTCCTTCTTCCAGGCCGTAGTAGTCAGGACGGTAAATAAAGGTAACAATATCCGCATCCTGTTCAATGGCTCCTGATTCCCTCAAATCCGAGAGTTGAGGTCTCTTTTCGCCACCTCTTGTTTCTACCGCCCTCGATAATTGCGACAAGGCTATCACAGGTACATGCAATTCTTTGGCCAAACTTTTCAATGACCTGGATATTGAAGAAATTTCCTGTTCCCGGTTTCCTCTTTTTTCATTGGGAGCCGCGGTCATCAATTGAAGGTAATCGATAATAATCATCGAAATGTCATGATTCTGTTTTAACCTCCTACATTTGGCTCTCAATTCAAAGATGTTGATGGCCGGCGTGTCATCGATGTACATGGGCAGTTGCGATAGCTTATCAACAGCAGCATGGAGTTTGGTCCATTCTGCATCATCCATTTTGCCATTTCTTAATTTTGAAGACCCAATTTCGGCTTCGGCTGAAATCAAACGCTGAACCAATTGGACACTGGCCATCTCCAATGAAAACACGGCTACTCCCTGCCCATTGGCTGCAGCATTTTTTGCCATGCTGAGGGTAAATGCTGTCTTTCCCATACCCGGCCTCGCCGCCACAATGATAAAATCCGAGGGCTGCCAGCCATTCGTCATCTTGTCGAGACTCCTGAACCCGGAAGTAACCCCGGTAAGCTCACTTCCCTGCTGGCTTGTTTTCTCAATTTCTTTCTGTGCCTGAACTACCAACGAAGATAGTGATTCATAACCTGTATTAAGGTTCTGATCTGTTATGTTGTATAAGCCCCGCTCAGCTTCATCCAGAATTTCAAGTACATCCATTGAATCCTCAAATGAGTTTCTGATCACTTCGGTTGAAACCCTTATCAATTCTCTTTGGATGAATTTTTGGGCAATAATCCTGGCATGAAATTCTATATTGGCAGCAGAGCCTACTTTATTGCCCAATTCTATCAAATAACCAACACCTCCAACTTCCTCCAGCTTTCCTCCTTTATTTAAGGCTTCGTGCACCGTTAGCAAATCGATGGGCTGCTGCTTTCCAAAAAGATCCATCATGGTCTCAAAAATCGTTTGGTGAGACTTAAGATAAAAGGACTCTTTTCTGAGAATTTCTACGATTGCAGGCATGCCATCTTTGTCAATGAGAATGGAACCCAGCACAGCCTCCTCAAGGGGAATAGCCTGGGGTTGAATCCTGCCGGTCATAATTTTAGTGAGGTCATCGTCCAGTTTTACGGGACTATAACTTCCTCCGGCTATGGGTTTCAACTTGTTGGTGTTCTCTGACATTAGATCAATCGGCTAAAATGTTAGTAACGTTCTGATTTTGCACTGTTTATATTTTTCTTTCGGGCTGGTCCATCTCAGCGCAACTGCCCTAAATACGGCAATTTCAGATGTGGCACAAAGCTACGGATTTACATAACCAATTACCATAATATAATTAAACATTAAAAGTGGAAAACCTTGTGTAAAGTTCCCTTACTATGTGGATAACTCATTTTGACTCAATCGACATACTAGTTGAATTTCATCCGGATGCACCATTAATATTAATTTTCCTTCATATATGTTTTTTAACAATTTAAAGCCACTTAGGGGATAAACTCAATCCTTACACATTAAATTAAATGCTAATATAAAACAAAAATGGAAGGACCCTCAGAATCGAGTCTTCCAATTATCCGTCGTAAAAACATGTGGGAAAGTAGAATGAAGGTATCTATAAATGAAAAAGGCCCGCCGGAATACCGACGGGCCTTTATTTTTAGTTAGGATTGATTAGTTGAATGTATACCTCAAGCCCAATTGCATTTGCCAAACGTTGTCAAAATTCACTGCTTTTACAAATGAATCTTCCAACAATATGGTTTTGCCCTCTTTTACCTGGGTAGCCATTCTAACAGATGGTGTTCCATCAGCGCCTACACTGGCAAAAGTAAGTGGGTTTGCGGTTGTAGTCAAATTGCCAACACCCCATTTGTTGTTCAACAAGTTGCCAAAGTTGAAAATGTCAGCCCTGATCTGTAATGCATTTTTCTTTCCTCCTACTTTGATGAAGAAATCCTGTGCTACTGTAAGGTCAAATCTGGTTAACCATGGGAAAAATGTTCCATTTCTCTCAGCATATTGTCCCCTTCTTGAATTCAAATAGTCGCTGTTGGCAATAAACTTCTCAAATGCTTCCTGCTGTTGAGCCCCGGTAAATAATACTACCTGGTTGGCACCTGATCCTGAAGTGATGTCAGCAAATTTGATGTCAGATCCTTTGTTAGGAACGAAAATCAAATCGTTGAATGACTGACCGTCTCCGTTGTAATCACCACCATAAGTATAAGAAAGTGGAGAACCAGAGCCTGAAATCATACCCAATGAAATATTGGTTGCTCCTCCCATTTCTCCACCGTAGTTGATTTTGTAGTTAAGGAAACCAACTACTCTGTGCTGGATCATTTCATCTCCATTGGCCAAAACAAGATTGTTTTGTCCGCTAACACCCGCTATGTTTGCCTGCACTGTACTACCTACCGGTTGAATGTCTCTGGCTGATCCATAGGTATAACCTACAAATCCACCCAATCCTTTGTCAGATACTTTTTCAAGTTTGGCAGTAAGGGTATAAGAATCTCCCTGATCGGTGTTTTTAAGTACAAAAACGTTGGTAGTTTCTTTGTTAAGAAATCTGGCAGTACTTGCAGCCGTACCAGACAAACCTGATGCTGGGAATCTATCACGGGTATCTGGACCAACAAAGTCTCTGTCTGCTGCCCTTAAGTTGGCATCGATGTACCTCAATGCTCTTAAGAATTTGTTGTAAATACCTTCAACTGTAAAGGTAAATCCACCTGCAAATTTTTTGTCAAAAGCCAGACTTGATTTCCAAATGGTTGGATTTTTAAGGTTGTTGTCTGATGCATTAATTACATAAGGCGGCAACTTTGTAATGTCTGTAGTTTCAGGAATAAACTTGGTTGGATCTGTTGTAAACGGATACGCTGTGGTATTGGTTACGTTGATCAATGCTGTATTCACACCATTATTACCCAACTGGTTTGAAACCAAAACCTGTGGAATTCTTGAAACAAAGATACCGGTACCACCTCTGATCTGGAAGGTCTTGTCACCACTCAGGTCATAGTTTAAGCCCAATCTTGGTGACAACAATACGTTGGCCTCAGGGAAGTTGGAAGTGTTGATTTTAAGATCAGCACCATTTTCATCTTTGTAAGTGAGACCACCTACTACTGGATTGTAAAAATCTGCAGCAGTTGAGTTGTCATAGCCAAAATAGTCAGCCCTCAAACCAACTGTAAGCTGTAAGTCTTTTGAAACCAAAATCTCATCCTGTAGGTATGCTGAATAAGTTGAACTCTTCAATACCTGCAATGGATCCTGCCCGTTTGGAAGCAATGAGTACCTCAAATTGTACCTTGCAACTTCTACAGGAGAAACCGGGTTGGTTGGATCGTTTTTGAAAGCCAGAGCCGCAGTTTTGAAATCTTCGATTGACTTATAAACGTAAACTCCATTAGATGAAGGGAAAAATACGTTGTTGGACTTAAAGAACTCAGCAGCCAAACCAAAGGTAAATTGGTGCTTGTTCATATAGTAACTCAGGTTGTTGGTAATATTTAAAGTAGAATAATTCAATTGGTTGGCCGGAGTAAATGGGTCAAAACCAATAGAAGTATAGGTGTTTCCATCCTTCAAAATGTCGATGGTAGGAAACTCCTGTGTGCGGTAACGTCTGTCTTCCAATTGTTTGTTGTAACCAACGATGAAGTTATTAGACATTTTTGCACTAAACAATGAGTTCAATTCTACTGCAATTGATCTGGTATTATCTTCAATGATATAACCTGTATTTTCAGGAGAAATGGCCAATGACCTGTTGGTCCTGTTTCCATTTCCTGCCGTGTTACTACTATTACTGTCAGAAATTCTTTGTTCTGATTCTGAATCGTGCTGTGAATAACGCAATGACAACTTGTGTTTGTCACTTACGTTGTAATCCAACCTGGCCAGGTATTTGGTACTTTTAATATCATTATTAAAACCATCAAAAGCACCAAGGTCAAATCCAAAATTGGTTTTCATGAAATCAGACAAGTCTTGCATGTCTGCCTCCGTTACCCTGGAAATGTTGCCAGCGGCATTGTTATTCCTGTTGATTGACCAATCCAAAGCGGGTTTAGAGCTTTCAAAATTTTCAAAGTTTACAAAATAAAACAACTTGTTTTTGATGATGGGTCCACCCAATCTTGCACCAAAAGTTTTTTCATTAACTGTAAATGGAGCCAAATCTGAACCATTGGCTTTTTTACCTGTCAAATCGTTGTTTTTCATAAAATAATAGGCTGAACCTGAAATTTCATTGGTTCCTGAACGGGTAACAGAGTTGATACCAGCACCGGCAAAGCCTGATTGTTTAACATCAAAAGGTGTGATGTTGTACTGCAATTCTTCCAATGCATCAAGTGAAATAGCGGTGGTACCTGTTCTACCTCCTGCAGAAGCAGAAGAGCCAAGACCAAAGCCATTGTTAAACACAGAACCATCAACCGTAAAACTGCTGAATCGTGAATCCTGGCCGGCAAATGAACCCCTGCCATTAGAATACACGTTGTAACGGGTAATGTCATTTACAGTTCTTCCCAAGGTAGGAATTGACTGAATGGATTGGTTGTTGAAAGTGACCGCAGCGCCATTCCTGTCTGAACTAAATAGGTCACCACGGGAGGCAACTACCAAAACTTCATCTACATTAACAGATGCATCATCCAGTGTGGCATTGACATCTGCAGCTACCCCAAGGTAAGCAAATACATTGTCAACAATCCTGTCCTGGTAACCCACATAACTTACTGTTACTTTATAAGGACCCCCAACTCTCACACCTGGAAGTATATAGTTACCAGATGCATCGGTCACGGTTCCGTACTGAGTTCCGGAAGGAAGGTGAACCGCTACAACGGACGCCCCAATCAAGTCTTCTCCTTTGGAGTCAGCAATGTGTCCCCTCACCGAAGAGGTGGTTACCTGCGCACTGAGCGTCATAGGTACCATAATGGACAAAATCAAAAATAATTGTAATAATCTAGCCATAATTTGTACTGTTTTGAGCTACAAATTTATAGCTATTGTCCGAGAGCTATGTTAAGCCCATGTAAAATATATTAACATTTCATTAATATAATTTTTAGAAATGTATAACATGTGGAAAATAAGACATTTATGACTTCTTGCCGACAAATGAAATTTTCGGTTAACCAAAATCAGGGCGCTTTTTTCATAAAAAAAGGCCATTAATTCTAAAAAATCGACTTAAATCGTGTTTTTTTCGATCAATCTGAAGCCGTTTCCGTGAATATTGGCAATTTCAATGGTCTCGTCTTTACTCAGGTATTTGCGCAGCTTGGTCACAAATACATCCATGCTCCTGGCGGTAAAATAATTGTCTTCACCCCAAATCTTTTTTAAAGCTTCAGATCGCTCCAAAACATCATTTTTGGCAAGGCAAAACATTTTGAGCAGATGAGCCTCTTTGGGTGATAGTTTTTCCTGGTATTCACCATCTTTAAATATAAGGGTTCTCAATGGGTAATTGAATACATAACCCCCTATGACAAACTCTTTTGGGTCTTCTTTGGCTTCTCCAACCTTTGATGACCTCTTTAAAATGGCCATGATGCGATACAGCAATTCCTCAGAATTGAATGGCTTGGTGATATAATCGTCAGCTCCGATCTTAAATCCTTCTAAGACATCTTCTTTCAGGCTCTTTGCCGTTAAAAATATGATCGGGGTTACCGCCCCTTTATCCCGAATTTCTTTGGCCAACGTAAAACCATCTTTCTTGGGCATCATGACATCAAAAATGCACAAATCGTAACTTCCTTTGTTGAATTCAATCAAACCTGCTTCCCCGTCAGTGGCCAGATTGACCTCAAAATCATGCATTTCCAGGTATGACCTCAATACATCACCAAAATTTCTGTCATCTTCTACCAGTAAAATTCTACTTGTCATGCCCCTTTCGTTTGTGTTTTTACTATAAACGTTGTTTTTCAAAATTTAGTTAGTCTTAGCACTCAATTTTTATCAGATATTAATATATAATAAAAATATAATTTATACTTAATTATTTATCAATTATTTACACCTCTCTCTTGCTAGGTCTGAAGGGTAAAAACAGGGTAAAGGTACTTCCTTTTCCCGGTTCCGACTTCACGCTGACCCTGCCTCCATGCGCATCTACAATCGCTTTTACATAACTCAGGCCCAGTCCAAATCCTTTAACATCGTGGATATTGCCTGTGTGCACTCTATAAAATTTTTCAAAAATATGCTTCAGTGACTCTTTCGGAATACCTATCCCATTGTCTGTTATGGAAATCTTGACTCCATCTTTGTCATCGAGTGTTTCTACTATGATGGATGGCTGATCCGGACAGTACTTTTCAGCATTGTCAAGCAAGTTGGCTATAATGTTGGACACGTGGTTCTGATCGGCCTCAATGACCTCTCTTTTCGCACCCAATCTCACATCTATATTACCCCCTCTTTCTGTTACTTTGAGTTCAGCGTGGTGGGCTGACTGGCTGACCAACTCATTGATATTGATCTTTGTGGGTTTTAGGGCTATCTCTTTTCTGTCGATCTGAGCCATCTGTAACACCTTTTCAACCTGCCTCAGCATCCGCCTGTTTTCTTCTTTGATGATGCCCAAAAACTTTTTCATCTTCACCTCATTACCCATAATCATCGGACTTTGGATTGAGTCTGTAGCCAATGATATGGTTGCAATAGGTGTTTTAAATTCGTGGGTCATGTTGTTGATAAAATCATTTTTGATTTCTGAGGTCTTCTTTTGTTGAAAGATAACCGATAAGGTATAAAGAAAACAAAAAAGGATCAAGCCTGTAAAAAAGATTGACACTGCAAGGATCTTCCAAACTTCTTTCCACAAAACGCCGGTTTTTTTCGGGAAAAACAAATAAAGATATCCGGGTTCGTCTTTATCGTGCACATCAAAAATCGGGATCTTATACTCTGTTTCTCGCAATCCGGGACTCGATTGCACTTTCGACATCTGAGATCCATCACCAATCTCTGCTACATAGTTGCCATTAAGGATGAAAAAACTTTGCGTCTCTTTTGAAAAAATACCATACTCATAGTCAATGTTGATGCCTTGATTGCTCAATTCTGTCATCAGGTATTCATCCAGCTTTTTGATGTCTATGTTTTCTATAAATTCATCTGGTTTTATCAAAAGCAGATTGTTCCTCAACTCATATTCCAGTTGTTGTTTCCCCCAGCCATCGCTTCCTTTGAGGATGTTTTGTAAATGCACATCTCCCTTTTTTTGCTGCAGGTAGGTTTGATAAAACTCCTTCGTCTCCACATCTTCCAGCAATCTGATTTTAACAAAATTGATGGCCTGGTAAACCTGGTTGTTAAAATTATTTTCTTTGATGTTAAGCGACCATTTTATCCAAAAAAATTGGATAACACTGACCCCTAACAAGGCTACACTCATTAGGATCATTATGATGATGGTCGACCGCCTGCTCATAATTACCTCTAGTTAAACATATACCTTACCACTATACCAGATGACATATTGACCGTTACATTGGTTGCCACCTTTGGAGCCGTGCGTTGATATTCAAAATAGAGTCGCAAAGCCAGGTTTTTATACATCTGGTATTCAATATTAGGGCTCAACTGAATCGTCTGTGTGCCCCTTGCTTTTTCCGGCTCAGTTTTAGATTCAATCTTAAAATTATAATTCTGCGTTACATCATCTTTAAATGAAAAGTCGCAATTGATGGTAAGTTTTTTGCCTTTTCCTGTAGCAGACCCGGTTTTGTCGCTACCTGCCTGGTTTTTATCACCCTTGCCTCCTCCACTATTGAGACCTCCGATGGCAGATCCTTTGTCGCCGCTTTTTTTGTCGTCGTCTGTACTTCCATCTGCTCCTCGCTTACTTCTTGTCGGTCGTTTTTTACCACCACCAAATCCTTTAAAGTTATCAATGACATAGCCAAATCCAAAAGTTATTCCGGTGCTCAAGGTTTCATTTAACTCACTGGTAGAAGCTCTCAAATCGAGGGTTCTCCCCTTTTTGTATTCAAACTTGATTTCCATGTTGTTTTTGGTCTTCATGTCAATACCAATCAACGGGCTAAATTCTTCCTTGATCATCACCGTTGAAATTTCTATTCTGGAGTAGTAATTGTTGTCATTTGTCTTAAATTCCTGGTTGGCGTCAAAAGATGGCTGACTCTTAAAATCTGAAACCGCCAGGGTTGATTTGTATCCATGTTTCAAACTAAAACTATTGAGCCAATTTTTAAACCATGGCAATTTACTGAGACCATCGTATCGCAATATCCAGTTGGGTCTTGGAATGTAATCATAAGCTTTAAAATCACCTTCCAGGTTTAAGGTTTCATTGTTGACATTCACTCCCCTGTATGCAGCCAAAAATGAAGGCACAACAACGCTGTAATGGGTGGGCCCATAACCGTATGCATAACCTTGATAATCGGGGTGTTCTTCCGGATTATAGTTTTTGAGTCTGTGTGACACAACAGCCCTATTGGCTTTAAACGTGGCGACCAAGTCTTCTGATTTATCCCACAAAGTACTAAGTGATGAATAAGTAGCTTCAAATGACCCCACATCTACCGGGGATATCTGCATGAAGTTGTCTTTATACTTAAATAACTCTGAATGAGAATTGCGATAATCTTTGTTAAAATCTACATCAATTTTAAAATCTTTAAAGGGCTCAATGGCAATCTTGGCATTGATGTTCTGCCTCTTGGTTTGGGTAATCTGATCATTGAACGCAACGCTCTTATTAAACCATGCCTGGTTGGTCTGCAGGTAATTTCTGAGATTGCTTTTGTCCAGATCAGGTTGCAAACCTGCGGCAAACTGCCATCCGGGTGCACTAAACCCATCTGATAAACCTAACAAAGATGCCTCGGGCAAAAATCCAGGTATCAGGGTTCCCAAATCTTCTTTGTAGCTAAACTTAACAGATCTCAATGCCAGCAATGGTCTTATCAGGATGCGTTCAAAAGTGCTAGGATCTCTGTCTTTCTTCTCCTTCTTTTTATCCTTGTCCTTCTCGTCTTTGCCTTCCTTACCTTCTTTTCCTTCCTCTTCACGGCCAGTCACAGCTCCCAATCCACCTTCTTCTTCTTTTTTACGACTGGTTCGTTTCGATTTACTTTTGGGTGCACCACTTTCTATCTTTTTAAGATAACCCCATTTACTATACAACTTGTCAAACGAAAAAGTGGCGTTGATCGACCTGTTTTGTGTATTTTGAATCACGTTACCCGGTCTGTTTAACTCATCGTCAATGTAAATTAAAGGCCCAGCCGTCCATCCATAGGTAGCTTTATAGTCTGCAGAAGCCGTCACCCAATCCATCATTGGCAGATAGCTGACCGGAATTTTATAAGTCAGACCAATGTTGTGGGTATAGTTTTTTCGCCTTCCAAACTTAGCAAGGCTGTTGTTACGATATTGATCCAGGGTATCTGAACTGGCCAATCGGCCCTCTGCGTTGACCCAGTTTCTATCCGCCGGATCATCAGCAATGCCCACTTGCCTGAGCTCATCCACAACTGCCGTTACATTGGCTTTAAAATTAAGCCTCAATGACTTGGTGAAGTCCCAGTCAAGATTGTAGTTTCTTTCCCATTTGAACCTCCTGTCATCAAAACGGAACACCGGTGAGGTAGGCAATCTAAAGGTCCTGTAATTGACGTACCGATCCATATTGGTATTGAATCCAATGCTGGTAGGCAAAGGATTAAAATTGAACTCAGAAATCAGCTTGAGTGATTTAGTCTTAATGGATTTAAGTGGCTGTATGTATTTGGGCTTATTGGTAAAGCCATATTCTAAGCCAATCTTTCTTTCCGTAGTCACATCCTCTTTGATAATAGGATCTGTTTTTTCGGTCTTGGTAAAGGCATAGGTTGCACTCAGGTTTTCAACACTCCACGGCTTCCCACCTTTGCCACCTTCTTTTTTGATGTTGGTAAAATTATAGGAAGTGATAGTGGTGGTTTCTTTGGCCCTTTCTATGACATTCTGCTTTTCAGCATCGGGCGTTACCTCCAACAACTCCTCTACCTTTAAGTCTCTTTGATAAGGATCAAACTGAGGTGTCTTAACAGACTTTGAGTAAGATGCAAAAAAGGGCAGGCTCAATGGTAAAAATTTAGGCAACAACTTTCCAACTTGTAATGATGTTGATACGTCGTACTGATAAATTTCATCCCTTGATCTTTCCAATAATCGCTGATCGAGACTTCCAAAACCCACACTGCTGTAACTGCCGGCAATGTTGATATCTCCCAGATCTGCCAACTTGACCTGAGCTTTGGCTTGTGCCGCCCACGCTCCTTTTTCATTCAAACCACTTGCCCGCAATTCATTGACCCAAATTTGGCCACACAACGATTTGTTTTCTTTGGCAGTGTTGCGCACCCCAATTTCAATTATTTTGATATACCCCAAACTGGGCAACCCTTTCATCACAAATTTGGCGCCTTCATTATCGGGATCCGCCATCTCCGATATCGTTCCGTCAACCAGTCTGGCTTTCTTTAAGTCAGTAAATCCTTTTAATGGAATGTCAATTGTATTAGTGTCAGGCCAAATATTTTTCGCATCCTGATCCTCAAAGACACTTGCTTTTAATGGAAGAACGTACTCATAATAGTTGGTATTGAGATCCTTACCAAGTTTGATGTAAACAGAAACATCACCATGGTCAAAATTCACATCCCTCATGGATTCTGCATGCACAAACATCTGAAGGCGCTCATATAGGTTCAGGTCTATATTACCCAACTTATTGATGGCTACATCACAACCAGGTGCGCCTTGTTGCAGGTTACAAAAGTTAATTGCCAACGACTTCTCATCCTGTAAAAGATTGGATCCAAGACTGCTGTTGAGTGTTTCCTGTGATATGCCGGGACTTAACTTATAGTTAAAAGGAGTTCGGCTCGAATTCTCCTCTACTCCAACTTCATCAATTGAAACAAAAGGTTTGTCTCCATCTTTGCACGAGCCTTGAGGAGATATCCTCCATTGGTTTCGGACCAACTGAAATTCTGCAAATCGGAAGGTTTTTTGCTTTTCAAAATTGGTGAAATACATACGCATAAACTGGATCGCTCTAAATCCGGTGATGTTTTGCGAAGAAGTAAATTTGTTGAGTGGTACTACAAATCGATACCATTTCTCTCTTTCATTAACCTGTTTGTATTGTTTGTAATACTGCGAATTGAGGGTGTCTATTTCACCATTCAGGTTTTTAACCTTAATCCTATATTCATAAAATGCTTCTCCCTGGTTGAGTGAGCGGTCATTGTTTAGATCTTCACTATCAGGAGTCCTGCTTCCTCTGTAAAATCGATCATTTTCAAAATTACTTTCTTCAGGGGTGTTTCCTTCCGGACCGCAGAAGTCTGCCATCCTGGTCACCATATCGAGTCCATTGAGTTTTTCATCATTGTAAAAAACAAAATTATCACCCGAAGGATCCTCATTAATAATGCCCTTGATGTCGGGATAACGGTTGACCCAACTTTCAAATTTGATCCTTTCATCGTTATCGTCCATTCCATCAAAACCTATGTCCTGAACCGGAATGTTCTCCAAAGCAAAGTTGCTGATGATCGGTGGAACTAATGGAACCTTGCCAAAATTGGTTTTCTTTACCGGAATATTCGGTTCTGTTGAAGTAGGGAGACCATTCTCAAAAAACTGAAGGTTATCACGAATAACATCTTCTGAAACGTTGCCCAATTGGAATACAATTTCTCCATCCTCATTGGTGGCTTCAGGGTTGCCACTTTTATCCAAAAACGGATTCAATACCCAAAATTCTATGAACTGATAGTTATTGGCCTCAAAATCTGTATTCTGAAAATACCGCATGATGCCACCCCACCTGGTTTTGGGGTTATTGAGCATAATTTTGTCCCCCACAACCGTGGTACCCGCTGAAATATTGGGATACCCTTCCGGTAAGTCAAAGTTATAGGGCCCCCTAAGCTCAGGATAATAACTAATGTCAAAGGTAAATAACTGGTTGATACCAGTTTGCACCTGACGCTTAAACAAGTCGGTTTGTAATACCAGTCTTGAATAAGGGTGAGTCCTGTCGGCATCGGTTTGGTTGACCGACTGATCAATCTGATACCAGGACAATTTGGCACGGTTGGCGCCGTACCTCAAATCATTGGTAAGTTCTGCCTCTCTGAATTCAGGAGGGGTGCTACTCAAAGCCCATGAATTGGTATTGAAGCCGCCAAGGGTAAAGCCACTTACCGAGCCTTCGAAGTCATCTATATTAACCAAACCACCCTGATCATTGGCATCCGCCTGGCTGTTGATGTATTTGTTGTGACCCGGCTTCAGGTAGGCTGCTTCAGCAGAAAGACTAATTGAGGATTCTTCTTTGGTGCTATAGAAAGGAAGTCTGTCCAACACCCGGGTGATCCATGTCGACTTATCGCTATAGCTAAAATCAAGTCCATAAATTTTATTGCTGATGGGGTCATCTCCGAGGTTCACTTTTTGGGTAAATGGTCTTTCCTTTAATTTCAGGAAAGTAGCCCCCATGGTAAACTTTTTGCTGAAGTCGTAATCCAGCCTGATGCCAAACATGGTCTTATTGAGCGAGGAAAAAGCTGACTGGTCTTCATAATTGACATTGATCGGCGTACCCTGTGCCAAATAGGCCGGATTGAGGATCCTGAGCTTACCCAAAGAATAATCGATCTCATAGTCGACCCCCTCAATCAAGGTAATGGTACCCGCGGTAACCTTTACTCCATTTCTGGGCACAAATGGGCCAAGGGGTATTTCTCCTGTAGAGTTGGACTTAACTTTGCCCACCATTACAAACTTATTTTTTTCAGGCGTAAGTCTAGCCACTGTCACTGTAGAATCATACAACTCCTGATACTTATATTTTGAAGCATTAGGGACTCCCTTCAAGAGAGAGTCAAGTGAACTTCCAAAGGGTTCGAGAACTGGAAAAATAATACTACCCGATCTCTCCAAAACTGTTAATCCCGGAACGTAATCAAATATACCATCCGACTGGGGATCTCCAAATCTGTTGAGTGTATCCAGATTGAAAATATTCAGCAAAGGCACTTCCGGTCTCTCTGGGATAAATTTTTTCAATGACCCGTCGCTAAAATCATCTTCGTAGTAAATATCAAATTGAAACCCTTCCTTATTGAGTTGATTGGTTTTAAGATTGTACACGTTTTTCATCATAAGATCCCAAGATGGAAGGCGCACTTGTTGATTGCTCGATTTCAGCAGCTTTACAAACATAACCTTACTGGGAGAAGCATCTTCTTCATTCTGGTTGGGCGAAGATGTTCTGATTTCACTGGTTTCCTGGCTTTGTCCTGCCAGCTGACCAACGGTAAATACAGAATCACATTTTTCGTTGTAGTAGTATTTGTAGGAAACACCCAAAACCTGATTGGGCCTTAGCTTGATGTTCAGTGAAATGTATCCCAGCTGAGGATGATAGGTGTATTCGCTGGCGTTGAGCAGTCTTCCTCTGAATATTTCGAAGTCTCTGATCTGGGTCATGCCAAATTCTGTTCTCAGCAGGGTAGATGTTTTATCCTGGCTGGATATCGTATCATTTTTTATCAATTCAGCATACAAGCCGTTGACCCTGTTTTCGGCAAATACTTTGCCATCCCGGTCTTTTAGGTTGTCTGATATGAATGGACTCGGTGGAAAGAGCGTTCCTGAAGGGTTATTATATTTTGTGATATCTGGTTCTGCCAGATCCGCAATGGCCGCAATAAAAGTTTGGCCAGGCTGGTAATCAGGTCTGTCATCTGAGATCCACACTTCTATTTGCGAAATGCGGAAAGGAGTTAACACCTGTGGCAGGTTTTTTAGTGATCTTTCGTACGTTTCTCTGTTAAAATGAGAAAGGAAAAAGTGCCTGTTTTCATCGTATTGATCAGCAGTAATATCATCAAATTCTACAACGGATGCTCCATTTTGAACCTTTACATTGTTTTGTTTTGACTGCTGTTGTGATGCCAGTAAGGTCATCCTAAGGTGGCCAAATTGCAAATCGGTTTTGATACCCATCAGGCTCTGTGCCCCTTGAATCAAATTTCCTTTGAGTGGCAGACTTACGTTACCGGCCTCAATTTTTTTAATGATATCATCTTCTGAAAATGCCTCTGAATCATACTGTAGTTTGATTTTTTGGTCAAAGTTGAAGCTGGATTGTGCGTCGTAATTAAAGTTGAGTTTCAATTTAGTACCCACATTACCATCTACTGTCAATCTGGGTTTGATATCTACCGGATCCAGAAAGTTCCATGGAGATCGTTGTCCAAAATTGGATCGGGTAAGGTAGTAGCTAAAAAAACCAAGGGTTAAATCTATCCCTCCCTGGGGTTTCACATTGACTTCTGTTCCTCCAAAAAGTCGGTCAATTATTGATTTTGAAATGTCAATCCTCGACATCGGGTCTACCTTGCCGGATCCGCTTTTTTTGTTGGATTGGATGCCCGCCAGGTTGGCAAAATAATCCCGTTCCTGTTCTTTTGCCTTCCAATCAAGGTATTCGTCGAAAGTCATGTAGGTAGGTGTGCGGTAATATTCGTCTCCTATTTTTTCATAAATGATGTATTTGCCGGTAGCGACGTCGTACTCCACTTTTTGCTCAATAATGCCAGTATTGATGTCAAAAGGGTTTTTTTGTTTGTCAAAGATAAAATCTCCCTTTCTGTCGTAGAGGGGAATAGTATCCGGCACCAACTTTTGGGTGGTCAATCGAAAGGCAGGCTGATAGGGGTCTGGCAAATTGGCCGCTTTCATTTGACCGGCCATCAGGTAAAAAACAGCAACACTAAAGCAACAAAAAAATTTATGGATCATGTATGCATCAGATCTTAACGTCCTCATGTTTAAATTCAACTTAGTTAACCGGATTTTGTGATTTGTAGTGTGCATGTTCTCTTCTTTTTTCATCAATTCAGCTGTTTTAACACATTTTTGATCAGATCTTCCACACTTTCGGTATTGGGATGTTTCGATAAGGCTGTTGCAATGTGTTTTTCCATCCCGGCCTTTGGAAAACCAAGAGCCAGAAGAGCAGCCAAGGCTTCTTCTCTGATTCCGGGCACGGCTTTGGTTTGCAATTGGCCAACTTCTGCATGTCCCGACTTCATAATTTTATCTTTCAAATCCAAAATGATGCGTTTGGCTGTTTTTGGACCAATACCCTTTACCTTACCCAGGGTAAACTCATCTTCATGTAAAATGGCTCTCCTTAGCTCGTCTGGTGTCATATACGACAAAATCACCCTGGCGGTATTGCATCCTATCCCGGAAACTGAAATCAACTGAACAAAAAGTTGGCGTTCTTCTTCTTCAAAAAATCCATAAAGACTCATGTCGTCTTCACGGACATGGAGATGGGTAAAAATGGTAGCTTCAGCCAACCCTTCGAGCTTGCC
Source organism: Saprospiraceae bacterium (assembly GCA_017987975.1). Taxonomy (GTDB): domain Bacteria; phylum Bacteroidota; class Bacteroidia; order Chitinophagales; family Saprospiraceae; genus JADKBO01. Next base: position 16,529 of record JAGNSQ010000017.1, on the reverse strand, counting down.
AAAAGTACTCAGACTAATATTGATGTGATACCCTATCCCACTGGCTTCCAAATAGATAAATGCCGGTGTTTTATGAGTTATCTTGCCTTTGATGTATCCAAACATATAAAAATAGGTATCCCAAATCAGTGGTAACCAATTCAGGAAAATAATTGAATCAAATTACAAAGGTAGAATTTTACTCGATATATTACAATTTTAACTAATGTATAATAGGGTTGTTTTTAATTATTTTTATCAAAAATGGACCAAATCACGGAAAAGTTGAACCCTGTTCTCAATTTCCTTTTTGTCCAGATTTTTTAATCTGTTGATAGCAAACTCTTCAACGCAAAAAGAAGCCAGTGCTGAACCAAAAATAATCGATTTTTTCAAATTTTCATAACTGATGTCTCCTGTACTGGCCAAATAGCCCATCATTCCACCGGCAAAGGTATCTCCTGCACCTGTTGGGTCGGTAACCTGTGCCAAAGGCAAAGCAGGTGCATAAAAAATCCTGCCCTCATTAAAAAGCAAGGCTCCATGTTCTCCTTTCTTGATTACCAGATATTTAGGTCCCATTTGATGGATGATCTCTGCTGCCTTTACCAAAGAGTGCTCTCCACTCAACTGCCTTGCCTCTTCGTCATTGATGGTAAGGAGGTCTACCCTTTGCAACACTTTTTTAAGCTCATCCAGGGCAATGTCCATCCAAAAATTCATGGTGTCAAGAGCAACCAGCTTTTGTGATCCATCAAGCTGATCCAGCACTTTTTGTTGGATGGCTGGAGTGAGGTTTCCCAACATAATAAACTTACATGACTTGTAAGATTCAGGTAAGATGGGATTAAAATCGTCTAAAACATTCAAATCTGTAGTCAGGGTGTCCCTGTTGTTCATGTTTTGATGGTATCTGCCCGCCCAGAAAAATGTTTTACCATTTTCTACGACCTCAAGACCTTCCATATTGACACCTCGTGCCTTGAGGGCATCAATTTCCGAGGTTGGAAAATCGCCACCAACAATGGCAGATAAATAAATGTCTTTGGTAAAATAAGAGGCAGCATAACTGATGTAAGTGCATGCTCCGCCAATAACGTTTTCTGCCTTTCCAAAGGGAGTCTCAATGGTATCAAAGGCTACGGTTCCAACAGTGAGTAAGCTCATTTGTGTGGGTTTATGCCCGGCTTCCCAGGCTCATCTGACAAGGCCGGACCATGAATTAAAAAAGGGGACACAAATATTTTGTATCCCCTTCCGGGTGGGAAGTACTGGATTCGAACCAGTGACCCCCTGCTTGTAAGGCAGGTGCTCTGAACCAGCTGAGCTAACCTCCCCGATTGTCGCTAACCGGTTGCTTCCAACCAAGTTTTTAAAAGCGACTGCAAAGATAAATCTAAATTTTAATTTTCCTAATGCTGATCAAAAAATTTCTTTGGTATTTGTGAAAATATATTGCCCTATTGAGCAGGAAGCGCATCTTTTCAAGACACAGTACTGACTCCTAAGCTCCAGTAATGCCTGACTGTCGAGGGCTGAACGTACTTCAAAGCCCCTTTTTGCAAATTGAGAACAAATCTGGTTCTTTTCTGCCGGCAACTCCTGAAAGATATCAAAAATGAGCTGGTCCTTGTTTGTAGGGTTTTGAGCATTGGCATAGCAAAACCACAGAGGCAAAAACACATTTAATACGATCATTTCACGAGTATCATTTGTAAACAGGGTGCTAGCTGGCAAAAGATTTTGCCATCGTTCATCATCAGGCAGCCCTAAATTCAATAATTGGTAAAGTTCTGCAGCACTGTTGCTTTGGGTGACCTCACTTTGAAATCTGGACCTGGCACTCAGCAAGGCTGCCAATTGAGCCAGACGTCGCACAGGCATGCCGGCGGCTCTCATTCCAAACCGCCTCCAGGCTGCTCTTTTCATAGGGGAGAGGCCATATTTTTGCTCATAAAAACGAAATTCTACCTGTAAATAGTTTCTAAAATCCAGGTCAGGGACATCTTCGAGGCAATCACTTACTCCCAGCACCATGCTCAGCACTGCCAGAGGTTGATGACGATTTCTTTCAATGATTGCCAATGGAAGTCGCATAGCCAGTTGCTCTCCACACCCTTTATTTTCGCGACCCATGAGATACATACACAACAGCTGGTACATTCGACCATCCCAATCCAGGTTTGAATTGGCCGTTGATTTTTCAAATTCATCCCATCGGCGACCCAGTCTGGCGGTGACAAGGCTGTCTTTCCAGAGGGCCAACCTCAAAAAAGCACCTTCGTTTAACAAAGATTCACAGGGCAGCCACGCGGGAGTTGTTGTTATTTTGGCGCACCTTGACAGTAGGTGGTCATCTACCAGATCACACAACTCCAATATGGGCACTCTTCCTTCTGTAGGGTCCCAGTCGTGTTTCCAGACCACGTGCAAAATCACGTTGTCATAGGCGTCGTCATTCTGGTGTCCGTGCTTTTGCCAGTCGCCGGTCAATACATGCATCTCAATGTTGCCATGCCAGTTCAACGCATCCAGACGGATAGCTGCATGGATAAAATCCGGTCCTGACGCACGATTTCGAATGCCGTATTTTAGGATTTCAATGAGCCGTCCATCAATGGTGTTTAAATTTGAGTGTTTAAAATTCCGGGTGTTCCAGAAAAAATAAATCCATTCTTCTGTCATTTCCATAACGTAGCTTTTGCGGGTGAGTAGAGGGTAACTCAAAGCATTTCCGTACCTTTGCCTTACGAACATTCGTTAGGCATGAGCACTACATTTTTTAAATTACCCGTTTTTGGGATAAACGCAGAAACGGCAGATTGTGTGCGGTTGGATTTTCAAATTCCGGCCGATTTAACAAAAGATTTTGAATTTTCACCTGGTCAATACCTGACTTTTAAGGCCAGTTTGCACGGTGAAGAGATCAGAAGATCCTACTCCATTTGTTCCCTTCCGGAGGATGATATCTTGAGTGTAGCTGTCAAAAAAATTCCGGGGGGCATATTTTCTACCTATGTCAATAACGAGCTTAAGGTGGGTGATGTTTTGGAAGTAATGGCTCCCTCCGGGGGATTTACCTTACCCCAAGCTTCAGTGGATGCCAACAACTTCGTGTTTTATGCCGCGGGCAGTGGTATTACCCCTTGTTTGTCGATGATAAGAGCCGTATTAACGCATCAAGCTGAAGCTTCTGTGAGTCTTTATTATGGCAACAAACATACCGACAGCATCATATTCAGAGAAGTGCTGGAAGGGTTAAAAAATCAATATATGGGCAGGTTTTCTCTTCACCACATTCTATCTCAAGAAGCTCAGGACAGTCCTTTGTTTTGCGGCAGGATCAACGCAGAGAAATGCCGTGAATTTGAACAAAAATTGAATCGACACCCCGGGCAGAGTCAATATTTTTTATGCGGACCTGCAGAGATGGTGTTTGAAGTAAAAGACTGCCTTACCCAGCTGGGAGTGGATAGTAAACACCTTCATTTTGAACTGTTCACTACAGCCGGCATGACCACAGCCAGAGTACAACAAGAAGATAGCGTGAATGCTGAGGCAAAAATCAGGATGAAGCTGGATGGCCTTGAATTTGAATTTGATTACACCGGAAATGAAACCAACATCCTGGATGCTGCCCTTAAGAATGGTGCCGACCTGCCCTTTGCCTGTAAAGGAGGGGTATGCAGTACCTGTAAAGCCCACTGTGATGAAGGTGAGGTAAGCATGGCCGTCAATTACGCCCTTGAACCCGATGAAGTAGCAGCAGGCTATGTGCTTACTTGCCAGTCAGTGCCCAAAAGCAGTAAGGTCTATATCAACTTCGACAGATGACACAAAAGCCTGTATTGCGGCCCAGAAAAAAAGAGATACTGGAGCGGGCCGCCAGCTTGTTTTTGGAAAGGGGTTACAAAGCAACTTCTGTCAGGGACATAGCGGCTGCTGTGGGTATAGAAGCATCCAGCCTTTACTCTCACATTCAATCCAAAGAGAGCATCCTCGAACTGTTGTGCCATGCCTGTGCCGATCGATTTCTTGAAGCCTTGGATGAAATTTTAGAAGACACCCATCCATCCGACATTTCCAGACTTGTCAAAGTATTTGAGTTTCACATTGATACCGCCTTTGAGGACCCAATGGCAGGAACTGTTTTTAGTGATGAGTGGAAAAACCTACCGGAAGACCGCAAAAAATTATACCTGGAAAAAAAGAAAAGCTACGAGGCCAAACTTTCCCAGCTGCTCAGCCAGTTGATGGAAGCAGGCGTTGTGCGCAAAACGGATCCCTCTACCCTCATGCACACCTTAATTTCAAGTGTAAGGTGGTTGTACCATTCCAAAAAACCATTCAGCGTAGAAGAAAAGGCCACTTATAAAAAGGATATTATAGAAGTGTGGGTCAATGGGCTTAATAATCAAAAGCAAGAGTCAATGGGCTAAACACTGGTTTAAAAGTTGCTAGAAAAAAGTCAACTTTTGAATAAAGCCGGAAAACAGATCGTTTTCAAAATAACAATGAATATTTTTTTTGCGAAAAGCAGCGATTTTCACTACCTTTCGCAAAAAAATACTCTCCTGGAAGATTTAAGACAATATAAGAGTGCAGAAGATTGGGTAAATCACTTGCTGGCTAAGGGCAAATTTGCTTTTGCTCTGCACCAGTTCCGTGCAGATTTTCCTGAGCAGTCAGACATCGCCCATAAGTTTGCCCTAAAACGTTTGGTAGATAAAGAGCAAATCATTTCAATACACAAAGGATATTACCTCATTATTCCGCCACAATACAGGTCAAAGGGCATCCTTCCCCCAGCCTTATTTCTGAATGCTTTTATGCAGGAGTTGGACAGACCCTACTACCTGGCCCTTCTCAGTGCAGCTTCATTGCATGGTGCCGGTCATCAACAACCACAGGAGTTTTTTGTGGTCACTGGTTTTCCTGTGATGCGACCTATGAAGAAAAAAGGGTTGAAGTTGAATTACATCAGTAAAAAAGAAATACCCGCAGCGTTGTTAGACACCCGCAAAACCGAGGCCGGGTATTTGAAAATTTCAAACCCTGCCCTTACAGCTACCGATCTGATACAATACGCCAAACGGGTGGGTGGCATCAACCGGGTAGCCACTGTTTTGGCTGAATTGGCCGAAAGCATTCAAACCAGTTCTTTTGATAACCATCTGTTGAAGCATGTCCCAGTAACTGCCTTACAGCGTTTAGGCTATCTGTTGGATAAAGTTTTGGACAACCAGCCGCTGACCAATGCCTTGTACATGGCATTGCAAAATCACAATGCACCTTTATTTAGGACACCATTAAAAGCTTCAGCACCGGACAAAGGTTTTGTTACAGACGAAAAATGGAAAGTAATTTTAAACATTGAAATAGAAAGATAATTAAAATTAATAGCCGAAATTAATTATATAATTCAAAATATATCAAGATTATTTGATAAAGAATTTTTAAGTTGAGATAAAATTAAAATTTGAATCTGCAATAATAATGCTAAATTTTTGTAGGTAATATTATATTTATGTGTATCTTTCCTTCAATTTAATCTGAAAAGCATGGAACATATTAATAACAATATATTTCAGATCCACAAACAAATATTGAATGATTATAAACTTTATATAGACAGTTTCATCAATATAGCGGATGAAAAAATTCTCAGCACAGTTAAAAAGGATTTTGATTTAGGCAATCTATACCCGGAACCATTACTTCAATTCAACCCATCATTTGAATCTGGAGGAAGTGTTGAAGACCTTGTCAATAAAGGCACATTGTCAAAGGATTTCAATAACATTTTTTATGATGCTGAAAATAAATCATGGGATATCTACAAGCATCAAACAGAAGCAATCATCAAGGGAAATGAAGGCAGAGGTTTCATTGTAACCTCGGGAACTGGTTCTGGTAAAAGTTTGACGTATATATCAACCATCTTCAATTATCTCTTTAAAAACGCTGCAAAACCTGGTATTAAAGCAATAATTGTTTACCCACTAAATGCACTTATCAATTCACAAGAATTGGCATTGATTGGCTTTGAGGAGAACTATAGAAAGAGAACTGGTAACAGCCTGCCTTTTACTTATGCAAAGTATACAGGCCAGGAAAAGCAAGAGGACAGAGATAAGGTAATTGCTAATCCACCTGATATTCTTCTTACCAATTACATGATGCTTGAATTATTGATGGTGAGAAAGGCTGATGAGAGTTTGAGAAATTCATTCTTAGACAATATTGAATTTTTAGTATATGACGAACTGCATGTCTATAAGGGTAGGCAAGGTGCTGATGTTTCTCTCTTAAACCGAAGAATAAAAGCAGCAGCTAAGAATAAAAATATCATCTGCATTGGCACTTCGGCAACAATGGCCACAGGTACAGTTGATGAACAAAAGAGTGAGGTTGCTAATGTAGCCTCCCGATTTTTTGATAGCAGTTTTCATCGTGATGACGTAATTGTTGAATCACTAACTTATTCGACAAGAGAGATTATACCTACCAGAGAGCAACTTATAAATGCCTGTCATGCTCCAATTTATGATCGGTCTCGAAACGCCATCCTGGAGAACCCAATTGCAATATGGCTTGAAAGGACCATTGCAATTAGAAATGAGGGTGTTCATAAAAGAAGAAATGAACCAAAATCGCTAAAATCAATTTCAGCAGCCTTGGCTGAGCAAACAGGTATAAATGCAGAGGATTGTGAACAAAAGCTAATAGAGGTGCTGGTTTGGGCTGAATCACTAAACATTCAAAGTGCAAAGGACAAGAAAAAAGATACCATACTTCCATTCAAGTTGCATCAGTTCATTTCTCAAACCGGATATGTTTATGTAACACTTGAAGATGCGGAGAAACGCTACATTACACTTGAGCCAAATCCCTTCGTAAAGTTGGGTAAAGACGAAGAAGAAGTTCCGGTTTTTCAAACGGTCTTTAGCAGGATTAGTGGCATAGAGTTTATTTGTGTCAGGAAGGATTTCGGAGAGTCAAAACTCATTTTCAGAGATTTCAATGAAAATCAAAACCCTAAAAACGATGATGACCTCAAAGCTAATGATGGTGTCAAAGTAAAGAAGGTGAAAAGCCGCAGTGCTGATGATTACAAAGATGGGTACATATTATTTGATAAGGGATACTATGTAGAAATAAATGAATTTTTGGAATTGTTGCCAGCTGCTTGGAAAAACAAGGCGGGTGATAAAATAGATCCATCAAAAGAATTTTTGCTACCGAGAGAAATTTATGTGACAAGAGAGGGTTCTTATTCTCCTACGCCAAACGGTGGTGAAAAGGCTTGGTTTATTCCGGCTCCTCTTATCTACGACCCTACATGCGGGTTAATTTATCTGGAACCGAAGCTAAGTGAAAAGTCCAAATTAATTTCATTGGGTAATGAAGGTCGTTCCACTTCCACGACACTCATAACGCTTCAAACACTGCTGGCCTTGTATAGAAAATATGGATACCAAAATTTGAAGGAACAAAAGATAATGAGCTTCACGGATAATCGTCAAGATGCTTCTTTGCAGGCTGGTCACTTTAATGATTTTATTCAGGTAGTACATCTGCGTTCTGCAATTGAAAAAGTATTAAGAAATAGTGCTAAATCATTAACATTTTATGAACTAGTATATGCTGTTGAAGAGGAATTAAAATTACCAGAGAAGGATTATGCTGTATATCCTGCAAACAATCCTCTTATTCCAAGCGAAACGAATAAAAAGGCTTTAAGAAATTATATTTCATACCGAATTATTCAAGACCTCAAAAGGGGATGGAGATATATATTGCCAAATTTGGAACAAACGGCATTACTAGAAATAACATATCAAAAATTAGATGACTATGCTAATAATGATGCCCTTTGGACAAATATTAATCTACTCAAGGACATCAAAGCACAAGAAAGAAAATTATTTGTACTTCAAGTTTTAAACTATTTCAGGAATGCTTACGCAGTGGATGTTGAAATGCTTCGATATGAAAATAGATTAAGAATCCAAGATGAGCTTAACAATACACTAAATAAAGAAAAACTTTGGTCACTAGATAAAGGCGAAAAAATTGATGCACCAAATTCTCTTTCTTTAGAAGGTGCAGATAAAGCGACAAGAGAAGTCTTTATTCAAAGTATAGGCCCAATGAGCCGATTAGCAAGATTTGTAAAGCATGAATTCAGGAAAACAACCGGTACTCATCCTAGTTCTCAGGAATATTTAGACTTTATGGAATCGCTGTTGACCTTGTTATGTGATATGAGTTACCTTAAACCACAATTGGTTCATGCCGAGAAAGGAGATAAAATGACTTATCAGCTAAATCTTGGTGAAGTGCTATGGAAGAAAGGCGATTCGGTTACAGTTGCACAAGACAAGACATCATTAATAACTCTTGATGATGAAGTGAAGATTAAGCCGCATCTTTATTTCCAGAAACTTTACCAGGAAGACTTTTCCAAACTTCCCAAATCATATATCGCTGCTGAACATACTGGGCAGATTAAGAACGAAGAAAAGATTGAGAGGGAAGAAAAATTCAATGAAGCAATAGAATTAAGTGCCTTGTATTGCTCCCCAACTATGGAGCTGGGTATTGACATTTCCTCCCTCAATATTGTTCACATGCGGAATGTGCCGCCAAGTCCGGCAAACTATGCTCAGCGTAGTGGCCGTGCCGGTCGAAGTGGTCAATCTGCTCTCGTGTTCACCTATGCCTCAAAGGTTAGTCCACACGATAAACATTATTTTGCCAACCCGGTAAAAATGGTTGCTGGTGTAGTACAAGCACCACGGATTGATTTAACCAATGAGGAATTAATACGATCTCACATCAATGCAACAGTGCTTTCATTTCTCAATGCCGAAGAATTTAAACCTTCACTGGTAGATCTGATTGATATTGGAGGAGGAACCTATAAACTCAAAAAGGATATAAAAGCAAAGTATCAGGATGTTATTGACTCCAACTTTGATGCTATCAAAAAAGTGGTCTTATCTGTGGTATCAACCATAGATTTTAAAGGCATCAGATGGTTCAATGAGGCTTGGTTAGAAACACAAATTAAAACTGTTCCTGATAAGTTAGAAAACGCCCTGCTTCGTTGGCGTAAAATGTTTTTAGATGCCTTGCGTCAAATGAATGAAGCCCACGAAACGCATATAAGTCCTATTGTAAAAGACCCTGAAATAAAAAAGCTGGCAAATATCTCCTACATGCGGGCTAAGGATAGAAAAAGCCTTCTGGAGAATCAGTCGGATAAAAGCAAAAATTCAACCCTTTCAGAGTTCTATACATTCAGGTACTTAGCCTCAGAGGGTTTCCTGCCTGGTTACAACTTTACCCGACTACCTATCCGGGTATTCCTCGGTGGTAAAGACCGAAATGAAGCTATTTCAAGGCCACGCTTCATAGGATTAAAAGAATTTGGGCCTAATAACCTGATTTATCACAACGGAGGCAAATACAAGGTAACCCGTATTACACCAAATGATGTTTCTTTAGATCTTCAGGAAATTAAAATTTCTAAGGAAACCAATTACGCATTCCTCGGTAAAGATGAGGGCAAAGGAAAGAATCAAGACCCTATTACAGGTGTACAATTCACAGCAAGCAATATTGAAATACATCAGAACTTGTTGGAATTAGAAGAAGCCCAATCAGAAAACTCAGAACGAATTTCTTGCATGGAAGAGGTGCGTACTTCTGAGGGTTATGTTACTGAATTGTACTTAAACTCTGCAGATAGTTTGCAGGATGCAACTAAGATTAAGCTAACTGTTGATGGTGATGAATTAATGAAATTGTTCTATGCCCCAGCTGCCAAACTTATTCTCCTCAATAAAAAATGGCGAAGAGGTCGGGATGATGGTTTCGATATTGGAACTAAGACCGGCTTCTTTAAAACAAAAAAACAGTTAGAGAAACCCAATCCGGAAGACCCTATTCAAAACATCATGCTTTACACGTATGATACCTCTGATGTGTTATATATCCAGCCTGTAAAGTCATTGGGCTTAACGGAAGAGGGTGTTATAACCATGCAGTATGCATTGGAAAAAGCCATCGAAAAAATATACAACATCGAACCAGTGGAAATTGATGCGAAGCTAATGGGTGGCGGTGAGCATAAAAATATTATGCTTTATGAATCTTCTGAAGGCAGTATTGGTGTATTGAAAGATATTTCACGTAACCCAGTGAAGTTGCGTGATATTTTTCTGGAAGCATATATGATCTGTGGCTACGATTATGCTACTAAAGAAGATTTGTATCCGACCAGACCAAAGTCGAGTTACGATGATTTGCTTTCCTATTACAACCAAATGGATCATGGCCAAATTGACCGTCACTCAATCATAAAGGCTTTGGAGCTATTGATTACTTCAAACCCTGATGATACCGTTGGTGGCACATACGAGGACAAATATGAAGATTTGAAAAAAGGCCTCCATCATCGAAGTCCAGGTGAGAAAGCACTATTGGATTTTTTATATGAAAATGGCTACCGCTTGCCCGATTTTACAAATCACAATATGGAGCAGTTTTATGTGCAACCAGATTTCGTTTATGAAAAAGAGAAGGCTTTGATTTTTGTGGATGGTGGTATTCATAAAAAGTCAGTTGTAAAAGCAGATGATGAGAAGAAACGGAAAACCATTGAATTAGCAGGATTCGATGTCTTGGTATGGGATGAGACCGCAGAGGAGGTTTCTTCATTTGTAACCAGAAGGCAAGATATTTTTAGAAAAGTAAGATGACCAATTACGAATTAAGAATTATGGGTTCACAAGTTTGATGATGATGATTCTCAAGCTATTTGCAATTAACTATTCAACATTCACTAACCTTTGCCAATGATAGACAGTAAACTAAAAAAACCGGGGAAACTGGTTAAGTTCAGGGGCAGAAGATGTGTTGTTCAACCATCTTCTGATAGTCAAATCATTATGCTTAAGCCTCTGGGTGGCTCGGATGATGAGATGATAACTGTATTCGAACCCGTACTGCAATTCTTTGATAAAATTGAAGACGATCATTTTGAGTTACCCGCTAAATCGGATTTAGATAGCTTTCTTACTGCGAAGCTTCTATACGATGCTGCACGTCTTTCTTTCCGCCAGGTAAGTGGTCCATTTCGATGCATGGGGAAGCTCTCTTTCCGACCCCGTTCTTACCAAATGGTTCCCCTGATTATGGCATTGAAGCAGATAGTAACAAGGCTGTTGATTGCAGATGATGTGGGTATAGGTAAAACCATTGAAGCCATCCTGATTTTACGGGAGCTTCTGGAAAGAGGAAGCATTAAGTCATTTGCAGTATTGTGTCCTCCCCATTTGTGTGAGCAATGGCAAAAGGAATTAGCTGATAAGTTAGATATTGATGCTGTCATTATCCGGTCAAGCACTGTAGCTGCATTGGAAAGAAAGATAGTTGGTGATGACACACTAAATGTATTTAACTATTACCCTTATCAGGTGGTATCCATCGACTATGTAAAGAATGGCTCTACCAAGATGCCTGCTTTTTTAAAGGATGTACCAGATTTGGTGATTGTTGATGAAGCCCACACCTGCACAAAAAATGTTGATGTTAACAAGAAAAGCCAAAGCCAGCAACGATATGAGCTTTTAGAAAAGATTGCATCAAGAGAACAACAGCATTTGGTTCTATTAACGGCTACACCGCATAGCGGAAAAGATGGCGAGTTTAAATCTTTGTTGGGCTTAGTCAATCCCGATTTTGAAACGTATAATTTTTCAGATTTAACTACTTCTGAAAAGCGAAAAGTGGCTGCCCACTTTATTCAACGTAAGCGAAAGAATATTGAGAAATGGCTGGATGAGGAAACACCTTTTCCAAAACGAACTACCGAAGAATTACCCTATGTCCTTTCTGCATCATCAGATTATTACAAACTGTACCAGGACGTATTAAAATTTGCAAGAGGAATAAGTACGGAAGGTGTTACAGAAAACAAAGCACGGATTAAATACTTTGCTGCACTCTCTTTATTACGGGGTGTGATGAGCAGCCCCTCAGCTGGTTTTGAAATGTTGCAAAAAAGAAAATTCAGACTAACTGAACAGGATGAAGTAACAGCAGAGGAAGTAAGAGAAAACCCCATTGTAGAGAAATGGGATGAACAAAGTGATACAGAACAAGTTGAAATTATTGATCGAGCTGAGCTTACCGATTCTGAATGGAATGTGTTACACCGCCTGGCTCAAAAGGCTGCTGAATTAACCAGTATTGAAAAAGATCTAAAAGTAAAACGCTGCACAGAGCAAACAAAACTTTGGATTAACAAAGGCCAAAGCCCTATAGTGTTTTGCCGCTTTATTGCCACTGCTCACTATGTGTCAAAAATCCTGAAAGAGCAACTGCCAAAAGATGTAGATGTTCGGGCTATCACGAGTGAACTAAGTGACGAAGAACGCAGGGAGAAAATCGATGAAATGGCCAAAAGTCATAAACGGGTTTTGGTTGCTACCGATTGTTTAAGTGAGGGTATCAACCTGCAGGATAAATTCAACGCCATCCTGCATTATGATTTACCCTGGAATCCCAACCGCCTAGAGCAAAGAGAAGGTCGTGTGGACAGGTACGGGCAGCCAGGCTGGATCGATAAAAACGGCAATCATCAAAACACTATTGATGTAAAAGTGCTCTTTGGCGAGGACAATCCTATAGATGTAGTGGTGCTGAAAATCATTATTGAGAAAATTCAACGCATACAAAACACATCAGGAGTGAGCATTGCGTTAGCTGACGACAACCGGTCGGTGATGGACAAGGTTTTAAAAGAGGTTTTACTAAATTCAGATAAAGCTCCTATCCGATATGGCAAACAATTAAAACTTGATTTTGGATCTTCATCTGAGTTAGATGAATTGGATGCGGAGATTACCAATGAAATTGAAGCAGCCAGAGAAAAGGCGGAAAAAATCCGTTCCATTTTTGCCCATGAAAGTATCATGCCGGAAGAAGTGAAGAAAGACCTGCATGAAGTGGATGAAGCTATTGGCGATGTGGCTACTTTGGAAGCATTTGTAATTGCAGCATCCAAACTATTGGGTGCAAGTTTTGAAAAAGTTGAAGGTGGCTATATCTTCAAAAAAATGAATATGGACGATTGGATGGCCTCAGCTTTGGGTCAGGGCGATAAAATTCATACTTCGTTCCAGTCGCCCACCCCGCAAGGTTTCCGTTACATTGGCCGCAATCACCGTTTTGTAGAGCAGTTGTGCCATCGCATTATTGCTAATTCTCTTGATAAAGAAAGAAAAGGAAATAAAGCTGCAAGGGCTTCTGTCTTCCGCACAGATGCCGTCAACACACAAACGACTTTAATACAATTTCGTGTTCGCAATGTGATACGTGAGGTAAGCAAACAACATGAAATGGTATCAGAAGAAATGTTCCTTTGGGGATACGAACAAACACCGGATGGCATCAATGCATTGGAGATTGACCGTTGCAAACAATTGTTGCATACTTCAAATGCCCTGGATATCAGCAACGAGCGGCAGGAAATCATTTTTGAAAAAGAATTGGAGCATTTCAACCAACTGCATCCTGACTTCATCAAGGTAGTCGAAAGGCGTTCTGATGAATTGGTAAATGCACATACCCGTTTTGCAAAGTTCATCGGTGCAAAACGCTTTGAAGCCGTTACACCTGTTTTGCCTCCTGATATTTTAGGAGTCTATGTTTTAATTCCTAATCCAAAAATATAAACATGATAACAGCCGATGATATAAAACTGTTGGTTACCTCTGGTGAAGGATACAATGCTGAATTTAAAATTTCAGTTCCGGCTAAAGTAAAAGAACTTACCGAAGAGGTATGTGCTTTTGCAAACGCTGCCGGTGGCGTTTTACTCATTGGTGTAACCGATGCAAACGAAATTAAAGGCGTAAGCATTGATAATGCTAAGCGGTCAGCTATTCAAAACAGCCTGAATGAAATCACACCTCATTTGGCTTGTTCATTATCCATGATTGATGTGGAGGGCAAATCAATCGGAGTTATTGAAGTGCCCTCAGGACCGAATAAACCCTATGTACTTTCGGGTGCTATTTATGTGCGAATAGGCCCCAATACGCAAAAGCTCACCACTGCTGAGCAAATGCGGGATTTCTTTCAGCAAGCTGATCGAATTTATTTTGATGAAGCCCCTTGTAAGGATTTTAATGCGGACACCATGGTGGCTAAAGATTTCCTGCCTGTATTTAAAGCCGAATCGCATCTAAGTGCAGGCATACCTAATGAGCAGCTGTTCAAAAACCTTAAACTCTATACCAACGGACATACCTTCAAAAACGGTGCAGTATTGTTTTTCGGGCAACAACCCGAGGCCCTTTTAGATAAAGCCATCATCAGGTGTATTGCCTTTGAGGGAACGGATAAGCGTTTTATTATTGATGATAAACCATTTGGCGGAAATCTATTTCAGCAATATCAGCAAGCTATGCAATGGTTAAAAGGTAAACTTAACGTGCGGTATGATATTGAAGGCCAGGGTGGCGGTCCAAGAAAGGAAATTTGGGAAATACCGGAAACAGTTTTCAAAGAAGCCATCATCAATGCCTTGTCCCACAGGGATTATTACGATAAAGGGGCGGTCATTCATATCGAAGTGTTTGACAACCGTATAGAAATTAGCAATCCAGGTGGTTTGGTAAGCGCCATTCCTGAGGCAGAATTTGGTAAACGAAGCCATTCCCGAAATCCTCTAATATTCGGATTGTTTTCCCGAATGCACCTGGTGGAACAGGTAGGCTCAGGCATTGGGCGTATTCAAGACCTCATGAAGAGTGCCGGCTTGCCGGAACCAATATTTCAGAAAAAGGGAATCTTTACGGTGATTTTACAGCGACCGTCTCAAATTTCAGGGCAAACTACCCAGAAAACTACCCAGAAAACTACCCGGAAAACAGAGGAGCGAATCATTGAAATATTATCTCAAAATCCACAGGCCAGCCGTGCTAATATAGCAGAAGCCTTAGGAGGCATTACAGAGGACGGAGTAAAATACCAATTGAATAAACTTAAAAAACAAGGAATAATAGAACGTATTGGCCCTGATAAAGGCGGCTACTGGAAAATTATAAAGCAGTAAACAAATGAACTTCCCATCCATAGACATACAAGGTTCCATCCTCTCTACCGATTTACTGGCTAAAATCCGCAGTGAGCAAGCATCGTTTCAGCAGGGTAAAGATTTCCATCCCGATTTAACCAATGCAAAACTCAAGGATGAAATCAGCCTCGCATGGCAAGAGGCCAAAGGGCAATGGACCATTTATAAAAGCAAACTTTCCCGACTGAAAGAAGGTGAAACCGGCACCACCGAAACCCGCAACTTCTGGATTTCTCCGTTGCTTACCAATCTGGGATACAATCTCACGTTTAACCGTCAATCGGAAGAACTCAACGGCAAATCATTTCCCATTGGGTATCGGGATAGCAACCTCGATGGTTTTCCTGTATATGTTGGCGGCTATCACGAATCGCTGGATAAACGACCGGAAAACAAACAACTCCGAGTATCACCTCATGCCATGGTGCAGGAATATCTTAATTACAGTGAGCACCTGTATGGCATGGTTACCAATGGCCGCCAATTGCGTTTGCTTCGTGATGCAAGCCGGATTACCCGTTTAAGCTATGTAGAGTTTAACCTCGAGAAGATGATGGAAGAGGATCTGTATTCCGATTTCGTGATTCTTTACCGGGTACTGCACGCCAGCCGTATGCCTAAAAAGATAGATGGCGGTGCAGAAAGCATCATTGAAAAATACCATCAGGAAGGGCTGGAAGCAGGCAGCACCATCCGCAGCAAATTGGGCGATGCTGTAAAAGAAGCCATCAGGAGTTTGGCCAATGGCTTTATCAATCACCCCAATAACGAGGCATTACGAGAAGCAGTGGCTTCCCGCAACTTTAGTGCTGATGAATATTATCGTCATCAGTTGCGCATCATTTACCGATTGCTTTTTCTGTTTGTGATTGAGGAACGCAACCTGGTGTATGTCGATAATAAAACACCAGAAGCCAAACGTTTTAATCAAATCTATTTCAACTATTACAGCCTGCTACGCTTACGCAAACTGGCTAAAAAAATATTGCCACCTGAAGCCGGTCGTCATTACGATTTATGGCAGGGCTTAATCAATACCTTCTCTTTGTTTGAGAAAAAAGAGATTGGCGAAAAGCTGGGCATCATGGCGCTGCAAGGTGATTTGTTTGGCTACCATGCCATCAGCGGAAATGGTTACGACCTGCACCAATGCTACCTGAGTAATGCCGTATTGCTCAACATCATCAAATCCCTCAGTTATTTTGAAAACGACAACGGGGTGCTGATTGCTGTAAACTATGGCGGGTTGGATGTGGAAGAATTTGGCTCGGTGTACGAAGGCTTGTTGGAGCTTAAACTGGAGGTAAAAAAGATTGAAGGCAGCGACCAATACAGTTGTAACTTTGATACCAGTAATGAACGGGGCAAAAGTGGCAGCCACTATACACCCGAAGAA
>JAGNSQ010000110.1 GCA_017987975.1 Saprospiraceae bacterium | reverse complement strand
CCTGCCCGACGTATTGAGCATCGAAGAAGTAGAAGCCATCATCGCTGCCATCGACATGAGTGAGCCTACCGGCCAGCGCAATAGGGCTATGTTGGAAACTCTATATGCCTGCGGACTCAGGGTAAGTGAACTGGTCAACCTCCGCCGCTCTCATTATTTCCCCGACCAGGGATTTTTGAGGGTAGTAGGTAAAAACAACAAAGAGAGATTGATTCCCATTGGCAATACCGCGATAAAACACATTGAAATTTACCTGGATTCGGTCAGGCGTCATCTTCCCACCATTGCCCCCAAAGATGAAGACATCCTCTTTCTCAATCGCAGAGGCTCGCGGCTGAGTCGCGTCATGATTTTTCACATCATCAAAGAACTCACCACCAAAGCCGGCATCCACAAATCGGTTAGCCCCCATACCTTTCGCCACTCCTTTGCCACCCACCTCGTAGAAATGGGTGCCGACCTACGCGCTGTCCAGGAAATGCTCGGTCACGAATCTATCCTCACCACCGAAATTTATACCCACGTCAACGCCGAATATCTGAGGCAAACCATTTTGGATTATCATCCGTTGTCCAGAAAAAAATAGATTCCCTGTGAAGGGGGAGGTGTCGGAGGTGTCGGAGGGGGTGGAGGTGTCGGAGGGGGTGGAGGTGTCAGAGGTGTCGGAGATGTTTTTTTTAGAAATGGAAAAAATCGTAATTCGTAATTGCTAAATTCGTAATTGAAAATCGTAATTCGTAATTGCCAAATTCGTAATTGAAAATCGTAATTCGTAATTGCCAAATTCGTAATTGAAAATCGTAATTAATAATTGCTAAATTCGTAATTGAAAACCGTAATTCGTAATTGCCAAATTCGTAATTAAAAATCGTAATTGACATGAAAAACTGGGTAATCCGCGGGCTCTTCTATGGCACATGTATGTTAATAGGCACTTGCCTCATTAATCCATTGTTTTTTGGCGAAGAATTGAGCTGGTCTCGAATTTGGATCAGGGCTTTAATCTTTTACCCGGTGGGGTTAGCTATGTTTTATGGCTTTGAAGAATTCACCAATAAAAGGGAAAAGAGCAGGAATTAAATCCTGCCCATTTCTTTAGGACTACTCACAATTTCATCCATTTTTTGCTGGCTGATGTATTGTGCCTTGTAATCACCATCTCTACTGGTAATCTGGCTGTAAAAGGCCCGCATGTGGTTTCTGCTGCCTTTGGCTAAATTTTTATATACGGATAGAATGTCTTCATCGGTGATTTTAGCCATCCATTGGTCGAGGTCGTAGAGGTCGAGATCTTCTATGGTAGCGCCTACAATAAGGGCATCCATCAAGGATTGACTTCCTTTTTCTACCAGTTGCTTGTACAAGGTTACAAAATCGGCATTGCTGTATTCGCCTCTATTCAAACCGGCAGATGGATCGCTTAAACCTCTGACTTCCAAAAGATTTAAAACGGCATCGGAGTGACGCTGCTCACTGGCCGAGATATTGTCGAAGATGGGCAAGCCCCACTTTTCATAAAGGGTAACATAAACATCGTGGGCCAGTTTTTCTTCTTCGCGCATCAATATCAATGAGTTTTTAATGTCATTGGTTAAGATGGGACCTATCTCGGTTTCATCGACCACCTCTTTGTTGCAGGCGATTAATGATGAGGTGGTAATCAGCAGCAGGCTAACATAATAAATTGTTTTCATGGTTGTATTTTATTTTATAGCAAGGTACAACCAGAAAAACTTACCTATAGTGACCTTTGATACACAATATTTTGAGGTAAATCATGGGAATTTATGAGTACAAAAATAGGGTTATACTTTTTCAGGGTGCTTACCTTTTTGTGAGTGAAACATGAGTCCTAACATCATCACAAAAGCACTTAATATAATGACTTGGATGATGAGTGATTTATTAATTGTCAAGGAAGTATCAACGGCGGGAATGGAGAGGAACAACAAAATAGTGATGAGTCCTCTTGGGGCAATGTATAAAACCGGAGTAGGGGGAAATTTCAAAAGTTTAAGCCCGATAAATCTAAGGAGAAGGATAGCTCCTATGATAGCTACTGCCAAAGGTAAGGTACTTAAGTTGAGTAGCTCCCGGGTGTCGATCAGGAAACCAAAAAGTATAAAAAACAAGGTTCGAATAAGGAAAGCTGCTTCCGCGGTTAGTTCTTTTAGTTTGTTAACCTCCGAAATCAAGCTGTCAGGATTGATAAATGATAATGGTTTTAAGGTTTTGATCTCATCCACATTCCTTAAAAAAAGCCCAAACAGCAGAATAAAAATGAGTGCTGGCAAATGATACTCCTTGGAGATGGCATAAATTAATATGATCATCAGCATGATAGGGCCAAATTTGATGTGGTGATTGATTTTTCCCAAAAGAAATGCTAAAAGGCCGGTTGCAATAATGGTAATTGCCATCATGGCTAGTAATTGTCCCGAAAAATTTAAGATAGCTGTGCCATCGATCGTTGTGTTTAGTGCGATAAAATTAAAAAGTATGACACCTATTATATCTGAAAAACTGCTTTCATAGATAATAAATTCTTTGTTTGATTGAGATAAATTATGGGCACTAGGTATAGCAATGGCACTGCTGATTATGGCCAGTGGAATGGCATTTGTAAAAGCAGTTTTGAAAGTACTACTATCCAGATATTGCACGATAAAGGCAAGCAAAAAACTTAAAATAAAAAGTGGGGCTGCCGCAGAAATAAAAGTCTTTTTTACAAAAGTAAATTGGTCTCTGTTCAGTTCAAGCTCCAAAGAGCCTTCCAAAACAATGAGAATAAGACCTATGGTTCCTAAAACGGGTAACACGGGCCCCATATCAGGTAAGCTAAAGTCGAAAAAAATAGCCAGATGTTGTACTGCATAGCCGAGTAGTAAAAGCAAGACCACCGAAGGTATCTTTGTTTTGGACGCACTAATGTCAAAGACATAGGCAATCAATAAGAGAACGCAAAGGGTGATAATGATCTGTGTTGTCATACTTTTACTTTGATTTATCCCCAAGATAAGAGAAAAATAGCGAAAAATAAAGCAGACATTCGTTAAAGTGTGACTTAACCTCGAATAAGTGTTAGACGATATTGGTAGCCTGAATCGATGTTTATTTTATCTTGACCCATTTTGAAGTAAACCATGAACCGGCAATTTGCCAATTGATAAAATAAATTCCCGCGGGCAAATCTGATACATCATAATGATATGGGCCAGATGTTGTGTTTTCTGATTGAATATGCAAAACAACACCATTTAGGTCTGTTATGGTGACTTTTTGCAGGGTAAGATTGGTTTTAAATTTTAACCAAAGGTCATTGATTGCCGGATTGGGAAAAAATTCAATCCAATTCTTTTCAATTTCATCACTTGTACCACTTACCTTATCTACCTTCCAAATCTCACTTTCATAGGTACAACCATTGGCATCTGTGATGACCAATTGATAGGAGCCTGGAAGATTGGTAGAGAGCAGCGAGTCTTGGAAATCTGTAGCCACTTGATCTTTGTACCACAAAAATTGATAGGGAGGGGTTGCTCCTTGAACGTTTATGCCAATGTATGCATTTTCTACATCGGTGATGGTAAGTTGGGTGCTATCGGTATTTACCATCCACACTGGAGGTGAACTTAGATCAAACTGATAGTTGATGGCACAGAGATGATCATCGGTGATGGTCAAAAGATATTGACCGGCCGACAAACCTGATAACTCGCTGCTTTGGCTGCCATCTGACCAGAGATAGGTGTAGGGTGGAGTGCCGCCCGAAGGCAAGACGGCTATCTGGCCATCATTTCCGGCAGGACAGAGGGTGTTTTGTGCATTGGCAGCCAGATCGATGGGATTGGGCTGCTGGATGGTAAATTCGGTTATTGATTCGCAACCACCTTCATCGGTGAGGGTGAGTTGATAGGTGCCCGCTGAAAGTTGAGCAACAACAGAGGCCGTGCTGCCCTCAGACCAAATCATTTGGTAGGGAGGCAGTCCGCCGCCGGGTGTGAGGCTGATCGAAGCATTGTTGTCTCCAAAACATTTGGCATCACTGATAACAACCTGTTCTGTGGTCAAGGCACAGGCTATGTCATCGCAATTGCGACTGGTAACTTCTGTGGTAGAAACACAACCATCGGCATCGGTCACTTCCACCAGGAGGGTGGTGCCAGATTTTACCGCCGCTTCAATGCCCAAACCATAGTAAGTGTATGGCGCCTTTCCTCCGATAGCAGAGGGCAATAAGACTACAGCACCGTGAGCTGCACATTCCTGCGTAACAGTAATATTGAGTTTTTCGTAATCTGGTTTAATATCTTTGATTTCTACACACAACTGGCCTCTCGAATATCCTGTTTGGGTGCGTTTGGAAGCCACTTGCAGATAGTACACTGTATTGGGTTTTAGGTGCTCAAGGGTCAGGTATCCATCACAATAATGCAGCTCCCGGTCGCAATAGACAGAAGTCAGATCATTGCAGCTTCCCGAATACAGGGCAGCCAGGTATTCAAAACCGGCATCAATGCGCATATAAAGGGTAGTGGCCTGGCCTGTCCTAAAACTAAACCACACATCACTGTCGATATAAACCTCACATTTGGGTACTACACCGGTAAAGGGGCGACCGCTGTTGTCAGCCGAAGTGCAGGCACCATTGATGGCAATTCCATTCGAAGCAGCGCAGGGAAGGGCCGGTGCTGTTGATACCTCTGCTTTGTCCACTGTTAAACAGATTTGGCCCTCAAGGGTGGAAAAGTAAGAACTGATTTGTACAAAATAAGTTTGACCCGCTAATAGATCCGCATCCAAGACACTTCCGGCATAAGTGGAAGCTACTTCTGTTAGACTATCACACGATCCTGTATAAAGTGCAATGGTTTCAGCAAAATCTGCTACAGTTTTAAACCGATATGCATCAGAAGAATCGGGAACAAAGCTGTACCATACATCAGCCCTTGACCTTAGGTTGACCGTTGGCAGCACTCCTTCGGTTCCGGCATTGATATTTTGGATGCTTTTACAATTGTTGCCCATAGTGAGGGGTGTGGCAGAAAGACAAAAATCTTCTTGAGGAGTACCCGGGGGATTGGCAAGCCCAACCTGGATACAACCACTGCCCGATGAGAGTCCAAATTCTGCTTCTTTGCCCGCCACTCTGATAAAATAATGCTGACCAGCTTGCAGCTCACTAAAAATACGCTCTCCTTCAAAACCATATTCATCTCTGTTAATGGTAGTTATAAAGCTGGGACTTTCGCAAGTGCCGGTAGCCAATTGCAGTACATCGTTGAATTTACTTTGTGTTTTTATTTCGTACTTTCCTGATACATCGGGCGTAAAGCTATAGTAAAGAAAACCCTTTGTTTCTGAATTTTGTTGCCATTCATCATCGGGGAGGGCAAAGTCATTGTTGTATTCCAAACAGTTTTGCTGTACTTTAATGTCAATAGCTTTGGCACATCGGTCATTGATGTTGCCAAGGCCAATAACCTTTACATTGTCCATGCCCAGCCACCATGCCCAACCGCCATCGTTGTATTCCCAAACGAGTCGCACCCGCTTACTTTTAAAAGCAGACAGTTCAATGGTATCGGGTAAAAATTCATCTACGTTGGGTCCGCCGTGGTCTGCCGAATAAGTTTTAACGGGTTTCCAACTGGTGCCATCATCGACATACAGCTGGAAATATTCATTTTTTTCATAAAAGCGAAAAATAAAATCATAAGTGAGGATATAACGTTCATACACATCGGCATCAAAAAACGGAGTGTAGATGCGGTGTTTTGACAAAGGGGCATTTTCGCCTAAGATATCATCATTAAAAAACAAAAAACAAGTGCCGTCAATTGATTTGCCATCTGTAAAGATATCAACCTTCCAGTCGTCAACCCCGGCTACGATTTCAGTAGACCAACCTTCAGGAAGGGTGCAGTCATTAAAGTTGGATCCCAAAAGGATTTCACCCCCCTGACCACTGGCTGTAACAGCAATGTTATCAATGGCAGCCCACCAGCCCCAATTGGCCTTATCGTCGTATTCTATGACCAAACGCATGCTGTCAGAAGCGATAAAACTCAGGTCGGATTTTACATTTACAAATTCACTGAATTTAGTACCTGCGTAATTCCGGCCTTTGAATTCGCGAATCAGGTGTAGTTTATTTCCATCATCGGCAAAGATTCTAAAAACCTCTTCTCCATCTCTGCGAAAATGGGCCTGGGCAGTAAAATCGACATTGGTATATCCATCGGTGTGGAACCAGGCAGAATAAAACCTCAGCACAAAGGGCTCCGTTTTATCCCCGGTAAGGTCGTCATCAATGAACAACATGCAGGAGCCGTCGATGGTGGAACTATCCGATTTTGGGTTAGTAGGTGTGCCAACAGCCCATCTTACATTTTGATTGCCTTCTAATGAAACGGTCCATTGATCAGAAAGGGCACAGTCATTAAAATCCTCTTCAAACAGTACCGTTTGGCCCTGGGCGGTATTGATTATTAAAAGAAGTATGAAACAAAAGTAGATTCTGCCCTGCATGCAACAACATTTATTCTGTAAGGTAAATTTAATCAAAAATTTTGTTTTAATTGCTTAATTTTGATAAATTGCACAAAAAAGAAAAGGTTCTGATATGGCAAACCTCTCACCCTATGTACCCGGAGTTGATAAGCCGTGGAACAAAGAAAGGGTAATTCATTTTTACCGAAGGTTGGGCTATGGCCCCAGACCCGAACAACTGGCGCCGGCATTGGCAGCAGATCCCATTGTATTGGTTGAAAGCGCTTTGGATGGAATAAAAAACAAGGCCCTGCCCGCATCACCTGTTTGGGCCAACTATACGGCTGAAATATATAATGCCGATCCCGATCTGATTGGAGAACACCGCACTGAATTATTTGATGCCATTTATGATGAAATTTTAAGTGACGGTCTTAGGATGAAGTTGGTTATGTTTTGGCACAACCATTTTGTTACTGAGTTGAATGTGTATAGTTGTAATAAATACCTTTGGAATTATTATGCTTTGTTAATTAAACACTGTGTCGGAAATTTTAAGGTGTTTGTTGAGGCCATAGGCAAGTGTCCGGCTATGTTGGATTATCTCAATGGCAACGACAATGAAGTGGGTAAGCCCAACGAAAACTATGCCCGGGAGTTAATGGAATTATTTACCATGGGCGAAAACAATGGCTATACCCAAAACGATGTGGTTGAGGTTGCCAGGGCGCTCACAGGGTATAAATGCAATCCCAACATTTGTGACAACGTAAGTTTTAACAATGCCAAATTCGACAAGACCAATAAAATCATTTTTGGCAAGACGGGCAATTGGAATTACGACGATGTGCATAACCTCATCTTTACAGAGAGGAAGACCCAGGTATCCAGGTATATATGCGGTAAGCTGTACAGGGCCTTTGTCAACAAAGAAATAAATACAGAATTTGTCAATGCCCTGGCAGATTTGTTTATAACGTCCAACTGGGAGCTTTTACCCGTGTTAAAAACGATGTTTAAAAGTGCCCATTTTTTTGACCAGCAAAACATAGCTTCATTGATCAAAAATCCGACAGAGTGTTTTCTGGATCTGGTAAGGGCTACCGGAGTGACCAGTGCTAATGTAAAAGACAGATACAGCACATTCAGGTATGGGGCTGCCAATCTGGGCATGGAAATATTTAATCCCATCAATGTAGCCGGATGGCCGGGTCACCAGGAATGGATCAACGAAAATACCCTTACCCGGAGGTGGAATTATTGCAGGGACATTGTAAATACGATTACCAATGCCACCAATCGGGAGGTATTGAGAAGTCTGGCATTACAACTGGCTGAAGGAAACAACAATGACCCCGACCTGATTACCAGGGCCCTTACCTTACATTTTTTGGGACAAGCGCTGGATGAAGAATTGCATGCCAAAGCCTTGTTGTATTTTAAAAGCGATATACCTGCCAATTACTACGATGATGGTTCTTGGAATCTTACCTGGGCAGAAGCACCCTTTCAGGTAGGTAATCTGTTGCAGTTTTTGGTCAAATTACCAGAGTTTCAATTATCATAAGCAGTGAGTCATGTGTGAAAAAAAGATCATAAACCGATCCGGTAAAACGATGAATGATGAAGCTGCTCACGAAAAAGAGCATCTGGGTTTCAGCAGGCGCGACTTTCTTCAGAGTGCCGGCTTATTTTCTGCGGGTCTGGCAGCAACCCTGAGTGGGGTACCGGTATATGCCATGGGTAATGCCTGGAAGATGGCACCACTGGCTGCCCTTGAATCTGATAGGGTGCTGGTATTGATCCAGATGAGGGGCGGCAATGATGGACTCAACATGGTTATCGACAGATTTAACCCAGAGTATTATGATATAAGGCCTACCCTGGCCATAACAGAAAATAATTTGTGGGCGCTCAATGGTAAAACAGGAATGCCCAACAATATGATCAACCTCAAACCCATGTGGGAGGAAGGTAAGATGAAAGTAATTCAGAATGTAGGGTATCCGCAGCCCAATTACTCCCATTTTCGGTCATCGGATATATGGGCCTCTGCTTCTGATACCAATGAATATGAAAATACAGGTTGGATAGGCAGGTACATCCAACACGATTTACCGGCCTACCTCGAAGCTCAACCTACTGTGCCACCCGCCATGCAGATTGGGGTGCAGACAGACCTGATTTTTCAGGGAGAAGATCTCAATTTGGCCCTGGCAGTAAGCAGTCCGCAGGAGTTTTATAAGCTGGCCAGCAGTGGGCAACTATATTCTTTGAGCAATCTTGACAATACACCGAGAGACAAAGAGTTGTTTTACCTTCGTCAGGTAGCCAACAGTGCCTTCAGGTATAGCCAAAGCATCAGTGATGCCTACAACAAAGGAAGAAATGAAGTCAGTTATCCTGACAGCAACCTGGCGCAACAGCTGGCCATAGTATCCCGATTGATAAAAGGAAATTTGGGAACCAAAGTGTACCTGGTTTACATCGATGGTTTTGATACCCATGCCGAGCAGTACGACAAACACCTTAATTTGCTAAACCAGCTTAGTTCGGCCGTAAAATCCTTTTACGATGACCTGGATAAGGGGGGCAAAGATGACAAGGTGTTGGGTATGACCTTCTCAGAGTTTGGCAGGACCATCTATGAAAATGGATCAGAGGGCACAGACCACGGCACCAGCGCACCCATGCTGATGTTTGCCAAAGGACTGGGACAAGGCATAGTGGGCAATGCCCCAGATTTGATCAATGTAGACAATTACGGTGATCCGTTTTTTGAAATTGATTTCAGAGATGTGTACGCCTCAGTGTTAAGCCAGTGGTTTGGGCTTCCGGCAGAAGTGACACAGTTTGTGGTAGGTAAGGAAAAAGAAGGAATCAACAACCTTGTACCCCAGCAACCGGAAACCATCGGTACTGAAAATTTTGGTGCTCTGTTGGGCCATAGAATGGCAGCAGATCAGCCGGATGTGTTGCAGATCAGATATTCTATTAACCAGGGTGGTCCGGCCATATTGGAGATCCTCAACGAAGGAGGTCAGGTAATCCGCACCTTGTTAAATAGCTCAATAGATAAAGGCTCACATACCCTGGAAGTGAACATTAAAAAGCAGGCATTGCGCGCCGGCACCTATACCTATCGACTTAAGGTAGGGGGTAAAATTTACCAGCGGAAGCTGGTGTTGGGGCAGTAGATTTTGTTATGTTCTACAACCTAAAATTTTAATTGTTATTGAGAGGTGTTGGATTCATTGTTTTATGGGCTTTCTTAAAATATTCATATCAAATAACTATTATATTAGCATGAAGAAATTATTGACTATTTGTCTTGTTATAATATTTTCACTAATATGTAATTTGAATTCACTTTCAAGTCAATGCTCAGGTACATTGATTTTATTAAATAATAATGACCTAGAAAATTATATTCAAAACAATCCAAATTGTAGAAATTTTAAAGGTACGGTGCATTTGAAAAATGATTTTTCAGATGTAGATAGATTTTTTGGTGCTTTTGATACAATCGAAAGTGTTATCATTCAGGATAGCAAGCTAGATAGTTTTATCGTACCGTTAAATAAGGAAATTGGAAAGTATTATATCCATGATAATGCAAGTTTGTCAAGAATCAATCTAAGATC
>JAGNSQ010000016.1:31661-38015 GCA_017987975.1 Saprospiraceae bacterium | reverse complement strand
CAACAGGGAGCTGCCGAGGGAGCACCATTTATTGACAGCCATATCATCCAGGTTACGGATAAAGCTTTTGATGATTTTGCTGGAGGAAAAACGGATGAAAACTATTTAAAATCTCTTTTAGGACTGTCCTGAGCATGGTGATTAGAAAAAAAATTATTGTTGTATTAATTATGCTTATTGTTTTGACTGAGGTTAAATCCCAGTTCAATGTCAAAGTAGGCTATAACGCTCAATATACTGAATACAAGGAAACCAATAAGTTGTTTACCGAATTCAACAAAAACACGTCTGATCTTAACCAGCCGTTTGAGACATTTCATTTTATGCATGGTTTGGAGTTGGGTGCCAGGATGATGATCAGCAATCGCACCGCAATAGATGGAGGCTTTACCAGTCTTTTTACCACAGACAATGCAAGCGCAAGGAATATTTCAGGTACCATTACCAATGATGAGTGGCGCATCAGCCAGCGGGTATGGGCAATTGGCCTGGAAAATTATTACCGTATTTTTGGATTTGGAGTGCAGTTGGGCAATGTAAAAACCAACTATTTGCGCGATTATCCGGGAGCTAAAAGCAAACTTTCTGTGTATAGCGAAAGTTATTATAATGTTAGATTTTGTTTAATTCTTCAGGCAAAAACCAGGAGAAATGCCTTTGCTTTGAAGCCCTATTATAATTATCCTCTATCATCCATTGATATAGGGGCAATCGACAAGGCGCTAAATAATACCAGTGGAACAGCAATAAACGAACGACTTTCAAGTTATGGCATATCTATTGTATTTTACAATGGCCCTCAGCGATAACAAATCCGATAAAAGAAGAGTTGGTTTATCCAAAACTGACAACAATCATAGTTTTTACTAAACTGGCATTAAACAAAGAATATGCAAATTGTTACTAAATTTGTATGGTAAACAATTTTTAAACCTGTGCTGAGAAAAACCAACTAATCCGGCACGCAAATATTTTCGCAATGAAACCAATTATTTTGGGTGTGGTTTTGTTTTTAACCACCCTGCCCCTATTTAGCCAAAAGGCAGATATTGACAATTTTTGGGTTGATATCAGCACTGCAGTTATGCCAGACAACAAAATTGCAGCTGAGAACAGGACCTATTCTTTTAAAATCAATGGAGACCCCGAATTTACCGGACCTGATGTTACAGACAATATTAGGGTTTACGGGTGGAAAAGAGTTGATGAAAATGCTCACATAGAAGTAGTAGCCGATGTAGGTAGTTTTACCAAAGGGTCACCTTCAACATCAAGTCGCCGGTCAGACAACACGGATAAAAATGGAAAAGTAATTTCAAGCACAACTTATTACAAGGTTACCGCACACAATTCAAATAGAGGTACAATGTACATCAGCGGCGAAAAAAATTCTTATTCAGCAAAAATTGCAGCGGAAGAAGCTTCAATAAGACAGGCAGAAAAGGAAAAGAAAGAGCAAGAGAAGAAATCGAAAGATAAGGACAAAAAGAAAGAATCAAAAGAAGAAAAGCAACAAAAAGAAATAGCCAATAACCCTTTTCTTAAAAATGTGGAGACTAAAGTAGAGGAAGTTCCTGAGGAAGGCGATATTAAAGAAGCGCCAACTGCTAAAAAAGTGGGCTTTGAAATTTCTTTAAACAGATCTTATGAGCATGTCACAAAAGAATATACTAGCAGCATTTCGGCAGGCAAAGAATTCAGCGATAATGCATACAATGTATTTAATCAACACAGGATCGCATATAAAAATGATTTGATTGCACTCATCAACAATAACATCAACCCACGATATGGCTATCGTCCTGTGAAAGAAGTTGTGAGGTTTAAAAGATTGGATTCTGAGAAGCATCCTGAATTTGACATGTTTGACAATGCCACAAAAGCAATGAAATTAATTTTAGGCAAGATGAGGTATAATCAGGGTATTGATCAGATTAAATCAGATCTCGAACCTATTATAGGTTACTTTGCCACTGTTGCTGCTAAGTATAAAACCAGTGACGAAAAGCACGAAAAAAGGTTAAGGGCAGCTTGCTATTATAATCTTGCTCAAATATACTATTATCTGGACGAGCACGACAAGGTTATAGAAATAGGAAATGCTATTATACAATCAGAGCACGATGAAGATGATGGGAAGGAGTTTATTGCAAAAGCTGAAAAGATGCAAAAAATACTTGCCTTTCATGAAATGAAATCCAGGCATGTGGAAATGAGCAGTAAGGAAGAATCTACTGAAGATTTGGGTGAAACCATCAATGAAAATGCCAAAAACTGATCATGAGAAACAAAATGTTTTTTTTATTATCATTTATGCTTGTTTTTACTTCTTGCGGTGAGTTGATTGACAACCTGGCTGAACAAAACATAGTGGGCAGCTGGAATTTACAATCCATTCAGGATATAAAATCAGGACAGGAAACTGTAATTACCAGTAGCAATACCAGCTTAAGAATTTTAGGGAACCTTCAGGGCAATGCTGTTTCTTTTGGTGATGTTGGCGGACCATTCAATGTATATTACCAGTTTAATGGAGATGACGGACTACAGGATGGCACCTTTGATGTGGACCTCCTTACATTGGAGTTGAAGTTTAATAATGGACAAACGCTCAAAAGAATCATCAATTCAGTGAATGACAATCAATTGATCATCCAGGATACGATCGGTGGGCTTGCCAAAAAGCTTAACTTTTTGAGAGAATAAGTTAGATTAAATTTTGACTTGGATAAATAAAAAAGGGCGGTTAATACTAACCGCCCTTCTTTATTAATTTAAGACTGCAACCGATTAATACCCGGGATTTTGCTGGCCTTTTAATACTTCGTTGGTATTCAACTCATCCAGAGGAATTGGCCAAATAAACTGAAATGCATCATATGGTTTATTGGTAATGGTACGAGAACCTGTGTAAACACCGTTGTCATAAGCCAATCCAAAACCCCAACTAGCTTTGGTTGTATTTCCAAATGCTACTTTTGAAGGGATTCCACCAGTATTGAAGTCAGCATCTGTGGCTAACCTGTGGATATCAGACCATCTTCTGCCTTCTCCCAGGAACTCAATTCTGCGCTCCATGAGAATAGCAGCAGTAAGTTCTTTTGCAGATGCAAAGGTAGATCCATCAAATTGAAGTGCTGCATCTGTTACTGCTCTGTTTCTAACTTTGTTGAGCAAATCCAATGCTTTAGCTGCGTTTCCTGTTCTTGAATAAGCTTCTGCTGTATTTAACGCAACTTCAGCCAATCTGAGAATTGGAGTCCAGTCATCTTGAGTGGTAATCTTTCTGTATTTATTGCTAAAGAATCCGTTGCCGGCCTCTTTTACCAACAAAGTTCTTCTCAAGTCACTTGCGACCCATGCAGGATTGTTGTACATGATGGGGCTGATGGCAACAAGGGCTCTTCCAGGAGCAATTGAGTACATTACTGGTAGGGCACCATTTACACCTGAATTATCTGTAGCAGCATTTTCAATTGAGAAAATGGATTCTTTGTTACCACTATTGTTTGCAAAAGCGCCTTCTGGTGAAGCCTCCAGGTCGTGAGCTCCTGTTTTTGTTTCCAACAGTTTCTCTCCTTCAGTAATTACACCATTGAAGTCACCCTTGTGCAACAGAATTCTGTTTTTAAGCGCAATGGCAGCTGCTTTGGTTGCTCTGCTGATTTTCAGGCTTGCTGTGCCCCTTGTTTCTGGCAAATTAGCCTCAGCAAAGTTTAGGTCCTCTAATAGCAAGTTATAGCATTCTGCAACAGTATTTCTACCTTTTTGAACTTCACTTTCCAAAGCAGCAGCAGTATTTACTGCCACTGTTCTGTAAGGAACTCCCTGGTGAGAAGCATCAGCAGTGTGTTTGTAAGGACGGGCAAAGTGAACCAACAATTCATGGTGGGCCAAAGCTCTTAAAAATCGAGCTTCCCCTTCATATGCTGCTGCGGCAGCAGGGGTAATGATGCCACCCGTAGCAGCAGTTTTTACACCATCAATGATGATATTGGCCTTGTTGATCATACCATACAACGTATGCCACATGTACACATTATTAGCACTTGCTACATTGTAGGTAGCTTCATAAGTGATGGCATAGAATGCAGCGACATTGAGCATGTCTTCACCGCGCATATCACCTTGTGCAGTACTGGCAGCTCCAAAAGGATAGCCCCTTACCTGGCCGCTTAAGTAAAATCCCGATTGAGCAGCATCATATACACCTACCATAGATAGTTCTACCCTTGCCGGAGAAGAGAAGGCCAATTGTTCTGTAATCCTGTCAAAAGGACTAAGTTCGGTAACATCTTTATCGCAAGATTGCATTGAGAATGCAGCAAGCAACAAGGTCAGAACCGAAGTCTTTATATATCTGAAATTATTTTTTTGCATTGTTTTTGATTTTTGAAATTAGAAACCTACGTTTAAGCCTACAGAATACACCCTTTGTTGTGGGTTACCGTTGAAGTCTTCACCAAATCCAGTATTGGTTGAGAAGGCGGTAGACGTTTCAGGATCCAATCCTGAGTAACCTGTAAGGGTTACTAAGTTTTGTCCTTGTACATAAACCCTGGCAGAACTCAATCCCAATGATTTCAGGCTTGATTCAGAGAACCTGTAGGATAATGATAAATTCTGCAATCTAACAAAATCGCCATCCTCAACAAATCTGGTTGAAGCAAAGTCAGGGTTGTTAACCAAAGCATCTCTGTTGAGGAACAGTTTTGGAGTCTGACCATCTCCAGGGTTTTCAGGACTTTGCCATCTGCCCAGGATTTCAGTGCTGTTATTGTTAAATGTCATACCCATCAAATCAGCACGGGTTCTGTTCATGATCTTGTTTCCACCTGAAAAACGGATAAGGAAATTTACATCAAAGTTGCCAAAACTCAATGTGTTGTCAAGTCCACCAAACCAGGTAGGTAGGGCAGAGCCAAGAATTACCCTGTCGCGGGTTGCATTCAAAGCTCTTACAGTTGACAGATCAGTTGGGTTGTCAGCATTGTAAACATAGTATGCTTGTTTGGTTAAGTCGGCTTGAACCAAAATGGTCTCGGTGATGTTACCGTCAGCATCTCTGTTATAAGATTCGTATATTGGATTACCATTGGCAGCATTAACACCAACGTAGTTGTAACCATAAATTGAACGGATTGATTCTCCTTCTCTGATGATGTTGTAAAATGTGGTAATGTCTTGACCGTTAACCAGATTCAACACTTCATTCTTTTGAGTTGAGAAGTTAGCAGAAACATTCCATCTAAAGTTGCTTTTTCTAACAACATTGGCATCTACCGTTAGTTCGATACCGCTACTTTTGACCCTACCAATATTTTTGTTGATAAAGTTGTTAGGTACGCCCAAAGAAGGTGCTGTTGGTGCCTGAAGGATAATGTCGTCATTGTCCTGGATCCAGTAGGCTACGCTAAGGTTGTAACGGTTGTCTTTCAATCCAAGGTCAAAACCAAAGTCAGTTTTGGTCTGTGATTCCCACTTTAAAAGGTCGTTACCAAAGTTGTTGTAAGCAATACCATTTTGAGCGCCATACAAACCTGAGCCGTAAGAACCTACATAAGGATAGTTACCAATGTTGGTATTTCCTGTTTGAGCATAAGAACCACGAATTCTGAAGTCAGAAATGATATCTTTCATTGATTCCCAATAAGCTTCTTCAGACAAACGGTATGCAAACGATACTCCGGGGAAGTAACCTACTCTGTTGCCTGGTGCAAGAGCAGATAGTTCATCTCTTCTGATAGATCCACTTAAGTAATACTTGCCTGCAAAATTATAGTTTACCCTTCCAAGGTAGGAAGCCAAGCCATTTTCACTGATTCCACCATAAGCTTCAGGAGTAGCAAAAGTACCTGAAACGATGTTTTCCTGGAAATACAGATCAGAAATATTGGTAACCTGTGACTGGAAGAAAGTTGACCTTTGTTTTTGATACTCCTGTACCAAAGTAACTCCCAAATTGTGGTCGCCAAATTCTTTGTTGTAGCTCAAGATATTTTGCCAGTTCCAACGGGTGGCAGGACTGTATGCCTGAGAAACTCTACCATTGGCACTTAAACCATCACCATGTCTTGGATCCTGAAACAGGAAGTCAGTTATGTAGCTTCCGTCGATACCTAATAATGATTTAAAGTTAAGACCATCCATCAACTTAACATCGAGGTAGGCATTACCCAACAACCTCCATGAGTCAGACTGTCTTTTGTCGTTTTCCAAAACAAAAAGCAAGTTTGGAATACCATTGGAAATTACATCTCCGTTGGCACCTCTACCCAAAGATCTTACATTGATTAAGTCAACATTATATCCGGTAGGGTGAGTTGGATCCAACGCTTCTACGTTTGGCAACAT
>JAGNSQ010000016.1:9673-31561 GCA_017987975.1 Saprospiraceae bacterium | reverse complement strand
GCACCGTCTTTAAGGATCTCGTACGATTCAATGTCATTAGCATTGATATCCGCCAAAGCATTGTTGGAAGTAAATCCACCATTATCACCACTAAATACAGGAACACCATCTACCACATAAAGCGGTTGGGTGCCAGAAGAAATGGAGTTGACACCTCTGATCCTTACTTGAGGTGCAGAACCCAGGATACCAGAGGTGTTTTGAACCTGCACACCGGCAGCTCTACCAGCCAGTTGCTGAACAAAACTAGGAGATACCAAAGCAGCCACCGACTCTCCGGTTACTTTAGAAATAGACCCCGTTACATCCTTTTTTGCCTGGGAACCATATCCAATAATCACCACTTCATCGAGGATTTTACCCTCAGCCATGGTAACATCGATCATTGCAGAAGAGCCGATGACTACTTCTTTTGTGTCAAATCCGGTGTAGCTAAATACCAGAGTAGTCCCATTACTGGGTACCTGGAGTTCATACATACCATCAACATCGGTAATGGTTCCTACACTGGGCACTTCTTTCACCAGCACATTGGCTCCAATGAGGGGTGAACCTGTTGCATCACTGACTTTTCCTTTCACCATTCTTTGACCGAAAGCGGTGAAAGAAAGTACTGTCAGTAATAGAATTACGAAATTTTGTTTCATTGTCTCTATTAAGTTTGGTTAAAAAAACAAATTGTCTCAACGGCTAAATTACTATATTCTGAAGTAATGTTAACCTAATGTTAACAAGAATTTTACCCTGAGGTTCAGAAAAGATTGAAATAGTCATTTGTGAAACAAAAAAAGCCCCAATATTATTGGGGCTTTTTGTCTTAAAGCGAAAAAGAATTACGAAAGTATTATACTTTCATAATGTCTTTCTCCTTGGCTTCTAACAGCTTATTGACCTTCTCTGTATGGTCATCTACAAACTTTTGGACTTCGGCCTCTTTTTTCTTACCTAAATCTTCAGGAAAGCCATTTTTCACTTCTTTTTTGATGTGTTCCATCAATTTATGCCTAATGCTTCTAACTGCCACCTTAGCATCTTCACCCAAGGCCTTACATTGTTTAACCAGGGTTACCCTTCGCTCTTCTGTAAGGGGTGGTATAGTTAGCATGATGATCTCACCATTGTTCATTGGGGTTATTCCCAAATTGGCCTCAAAAATGGATCTCTCAATGGCAGCCAGCATTTTCTTTTCCCAAGGTTGAATAACAATGGTACGCGCATCACTTGCAGAAACATTGGCTACCTGTGGCAGAGCTGTGGGTGACCCATAATAATCTACCAAGATGCCGGAAACCATTGCCGGAGATGCTTTGCCTGCCCTGATTTTACTCATTTCGTCAGAGAGGTGCTCTAGTGTTTTGTCCATGTGTTCATAGCCATTGGCTAAAAAACCATCAATTTCTGTATTCATAAGTGTTTAATTAATCTTCTCTACCTAAAAAACTTAAAAGAAAGTATAAAAACATTACCAATGCACCTAGTGCCTGGGCAACATAGGTCATGGCAGCCCACCAAAGGGCATCTTTGGCACCATCATATTCCTGGTTTACAGCAACTCCACTCTGATCTAGCCAAACCAGTGCCCTTTTTGATGCATCAAATTCAACTGGAAGGGTGATAAGACTAAAGAGGGCCGTTACCCCAAAGGTAACAGTCAGCACAATCATCAGTATACCTCCACCAATTCCGGCACCTATGCCAAAGATGGCAGCCATGAATAAAAACTGTTGAATTTGACTTGAAAACTGAACTACGGGTACCAAATTGGATCTAAGGGTCAACATACTGTAAGCGGTGGCATGCTGTACAGCGTGACCACATTCGTGAGAGGCAACTGCAGCAGCAGAAATGCTTCTGCCATGAAAAACTGCAGGTGACAGGGCTACGGTTTTGGTTTGTGGGTTGTAGTGATCAGAGAGATATCCCTGTCCTTCTACTACTTTCACATCATGAATGTTGTAATGCCTGAGCATGGTCATGGCAATTTCTGCGCCTGACAATCCACTTCGGGTGCCAAACTTGCTGTAATGTTCAAATTTTGATTTTAATCGCGAACTAACTCCCATTCCTATGAGGGTGAAAACGCCTAAAATAACATAATATGCTATCATCGTATTATTTAAATTTTTTCAAATCCTGTATATTTTCGGAGCACTTCCGGTATAAGGATGCCGTCCTCCGTTTGGTTGTTTTCCAGCAGGGAGGCCACTATCCTGGCCAAAGCCAGGGCGCTACCATTGAGCGTGTGTGCTAGTTTATTTTTTCCATCGTTGTCTTTGAATCTCAAAACCATTCGATTTGCCTGAAAACTTTCAAAATTGGATACTGAACTTACTTCCAGCCATTTCTTCTGAGCCATTGAAAAAACTTCAAAGTCAAAAGTAAGGGCAGAGTTAAATCCCATATCGCCTCCACATAAACGCAAAATACGGTAGGGTAGTTCCAGTTTTTTGAGCAAGCCTTCTACATGGTCTACCATGGTCATTAGGGTATCATATGATTTATCTGGATGCTCAATTACTACAACTTCCACTTTATCAAACTGATGTACCCGGTTTAAGCCTTTTACATCAGCACCATAAGACCCGGCTTCTCTCCTGAAACAAGGAGTGTATGCCGTCATTTTTATGGGCAATTCATCTACAGACACCAGTGCATCTCGGTACAAATTGGTGACAGGTACTTCTGCTGTTGGGATCAGATACAGATCGTCTTTTTCACAATAGTACATCTGCCCTTCTTTATCAGGAAGCTGACCTGTTCCCCTTGCTGAATGTCGGTTGACCAGGAGCGGTGGAATAATTTCCTGAAAACCTGCATTGGTGGCTTCGTCCAGGAAAAAACTGATCAAAGCACGTTGCAGTTTGGCTCCCTTGCCTTTGTAAACAGGAAACCCAGAACCTGTGAGTTGAACACCCAGGGGCAAGCTGAATAAATCATACTTATCTGCCAGATCCCAATGAGCAAGGGCATTGGCATGCAGCTGTGGAATTTCTTTGTCCCAAGCCTTATATACCTCATTTTCTTCAGGAGTTTTTCCCTTTGGTACGCTGGAATGCGGCACATTGGGCAGAGAAAGCAGCTTTTCTTCAATCTGGTCTTTGATCTCCTTATGTTTATTTTCAAGGTCTTTGATAGCTTCCTTTAGACTGGCCACCTTTTCCTTTTTTTCAGCCGCTTCGGCCTGCTTTCCACTTTTAAAAAGTTCTCCTATTTCTTTTGAAAGGGCATTGCTTTCAGCCAAAATGGAATCCAAAGAGGTCTGTACACTCTTACGTTCGTCATCGAGAACAATAATATTGTCTAATTCTGCAATTGCTGCATCGTTGAGATTTCTTTTATGAAAACCTTCTACAACCCTGTCTTTTTGGTTGCGAATAATGCTAACTTCGAGCATAAATCATGTTTTTAACTGTTAACAGGCCTAAAGCCAATTGCATAAGATGTTCATTATCAATCTTATGACAATTAACGACCAAATAAAATTTGCTTTAAAATATAATACAAAGATAGCACTTTGTAATTCAAAAAAGAATTGTAATTTTGCGGTGCTAAAGTATACAAAGAGCCTACTGCATACTTTAATTCCCTCGTAAACTAAATAATAGCAAACAAATTCAATCACCATCTTTAGAACTTATCTAAAGAATAATACATTATAAAGACTATGTATGATATCCTACAGCTCAATGAGATGTTGGTACCTGAGTTAAAAGATATAGCTGAAAAACTCAATATCGACGGTTATAAGAAGCTGACCAAACAAGACCTGATTTACAAAATTCTAGACGAGCAAGCCCTGGCCAATAAAACAAAAACTACTGAACCAGCAGGTACTGATGCTTCAGAAAGAAAAGAAGTTCATCAAAGACCGCAAAGAGCCAAAGCAGAAGCACCCGATACAGCAGAACAAAAAAAACGGGGAAGGAAACCCAATGCAGCCAAACCAGAACCCAAAGTAATAGAGGCAGCAGAACCTGCACAGACAATAGAAGAGAAAGCTGTTGTTGTGCAGGAAAAAGCACGCGAATCACAGCCTAATGAAGGACAACGCGAAGAAAGAAGACACAAAGAAAGACCCCAACACAAGCCAAACCCCCGTTACCAGGATCGTGAAAATGCTGTAAGCAACAGGGACGGCAACCGCGAAAACAATCCCAATCGCGAAAGCAACCAAAACCGCGAAAACAATCCTAATAGAGAGAACGGAAATTCAAATAGGGAGCACTACCAAAGCCGTGACAACTACCAAAGCCGCGACAATAGTTCCAATAGAGATAATAATCCTAGTCGCGACAATTCAAACCGCGATAATAGCAATAGAGAAAACAACCCTAACAGGGATTATAACTCCAATAGAGATAACAACCAGGGCAGAAGAAGGAACTATGAACAACAGCCCAATGCACAAAATCAGGACCCCAACTATGAAATGTATCCTGAACCGATACAACAGGAACCGGCATTCAACATCGATCTGGATGGTTTGATTGAAGGTGAGGGTGTTTTGGAAATGATGCCAGATGGATATGGTTTCCTACGGTCCTCTGATTACAACTATCTTTCATCTCCGGATGATATTTATGTAAGTCCATCACAAGTTAAGTTGTTTGGATTAAAGACAGGCGACACGGTTAAAGGAGCCATCAGACCGCCCAAAGAGGGAGAAAAATATTTTGCACTACTAAAAGTATCACTGATCAATGGCTTTGAGCCTCAGATGGTAAAAGAAAGGGTACCTTTTGATTACCTTACTCCTCTGTTTCCGGAAGAAAAATTTGTATTGACATCTGATCCTTCGGGTAAAGACTACGGCAACAGGATGATTGATCTGTTCACCCCGATTGGAAAAGGACAAAGGGGGTTGATAGTTGCTCAACCTAAAACGGGTAAGACATTTTTGCTGAAAGATGTAGCCAATGCCATAGCTAAGAACCACCCGGAATGTTATCTGTTGGTAGTATTGATAGATGAGCGTCCGGAAGAAGTAACCGATATGAAGAGGAGCGTAAAAGCGGAAGTAGTTGCCTCTACGTTTGACGAACCGGCTGAAAACCACGTAAGAGTGGCCGGCCTTGTATTGGAGAAAGCCAAAAGACTCGTTGAAAGCGGACATGATGTAGTGATTTTGCTAGACAGTATTACCCGTTTGGCAAGGGCTTACAATACAGTGGCACCACCTAGTGGCAGGGTTTTGTCAGGGGGTGTGGAAGCAACTGCATTGCACAAGCCTAAGAAATTTTTTGGTGCAGCCAGGAAGATTGAAAGAGGAGGTTCCTTAACCATTTTGGCAACCGCCCTGATCGATACAGGTTCAAGAATGGACGAGGTCATCTTTGAAGAATTCAAAGGAACAGGTAACATGGAACTTCAATTGGATAGAACTTTGGCCAACAAACGTTTGTACCCTGCCATCGACCTTACCAAATCCAGTACACGAAGAGAAGAACTGTTATTGGATCCTGCCACTCTTCAAAGAATGTTTGTTTTGAGAAATTACCTCGCAGACATGAAGCCTGATGAAGCTATGGAGTTTTTGAGAAAGTATATGATTGGAACCAAGACCAATGAAGAATTTATGTCTTCTATGAATGGTTAAAATTAGTTCCTAATAATAAAAAAAAGCCCATCAAAATATTTTGGTGGGCTTTTTTATTTTTATTGTTTCGGAAGTTGTGCTACGAAAAAGTCATAATTGGAATGGAAGTAGCTGTTGTTGACGTAAAAAAGCATTTGAGAATACAGCATGTTTTTATCATCAAAAGGATTGTCAAACTTTGCCTTGCTATTCATGTTAAAATCTGTATTATAATAACCTAATGTATTGTCGTATGACGCCCTCATAGTTGAGTTGTCTGGATAGAAAATGACATCAGAATACAAAAAACTCATGTCATCATTGGGTCCATCGCTTTTTATTTGACCATCTGCATTAAAATCGCCACCCCACAGAGCCCAATATCCAAATTTCACATACTCGTTTTGAGAAAGGTCAGAATAGTTGAGATTGTTGGAAATAAGGCCAAAATCAAACATGGGTACATTTTGTGTAGTAAAGTCGATCAACTGAGTGACATCAGTTTTGAGGGTCATGGCCGCCAGGTGAGATCGATGACGGATGGCCACAAAAAACTGATTGCCTGTGACAGTAGGAAAGTTGACCTGACTGACACCGTCAAGATCTACGATGTCACCGTCTCTCTGAACGAGGCA
Source organism: Saprospiraceae bacterium (assembly GCA_017987975.1). GTDB lineage: Bacteria > Bacteroidota > Bacteroidia > Chitinophagales > Saprospiraceae > JADKBO01. The sequence continues at coordinate 25,351 of JAGNSQ010000016.1, read as the reverse complement.
GGAACGTGTGGCCACCACACTGGTAGAATCAGTAGGAGAACGCAACTCAAGGAAGACCCAATCCACGATGGCATTCTGGCCGGTAATATCCAAAACTGCAGTATCAAGAATTTCATGCATTGACTGTGGCTGGTTGGAGGGTATGTGAGTATACTTTGAAGTAATATTGAGATTGGGGTGCTCATATTTATAAGGATCCAGTAATGGTATATAAGTTTTTCCACCAAAAGGGCTGAAACGCAGGTTGTCGCGCATCAGTGGTTTGCCTGTATTGGAAAATGCATTGTTGTTGTCCGTCAAAGCCCCTTCGAGGTAGACGCGGGCATTGATCAAAATGCCTGAAGTTTGTGATAAAGAAATGCCAGGAAAGGCAATAGACAGCAGCAATATAAAAATGGAACAAACTTTCATGTCAGGATTTTTTGAGGTTAACCTTAATAAAAATAATAAATGATGGATAGTAGACACAACTGCCTACAAAACCATTATTTCAAAATGGATTGAAATTAACAATACTGCCCTCAAAAGTTTTAGAATAGTGCAATTTACTAACTAAAGAGTTGAGAAGCAAATATTTTTCTCAAATAATGATCTTTAAGGCAGCTGCTCAATCATTGATGCATAATTGAGATGCAACTTTACATTATTGGGATAAAAAAAGACCTGACCGTACAAAAAGTTGGTATCGTCAAAAGGATTGTCAAATTTTGATTTACTGTTTAGGTTGAAGTCTGAGTTAAAATAACCAATTGCACTGTCATAAGAACTGCGATAAAGAGTGTTGGGAGAATGAAATATGACATCATACATTAAAGTACTAAGATCATCATTAGCGCCCATAGCCTTTACTGCCCCATCGGAATTAAAATCGCCACCAAACAAGGCGTTGTAACCTGAGATCACAGTGGCATTTTGGGCCATACCGGTATAATCGAGGGTTGGAGAAACTACGCCAAAATCGAAAACAGGTGTGGTTGGTGCCGTGAAGTCTATAATTTGACTGATGTTGACCAAACGGGTCATGGCACCCAGGTGATTTCTATGTCTTACAGCAACATAAAAAAGATTGCCGGTGGTATTTTCAAAAAAGACAGGACCTGTGCCATCAAGGTCAACAATATCACCATCGCGCTGCACCAGGCAGGAACGCGTAGCTACTACCTGGGTAGAATCTGAAGGAGACCTCAATTCCATAAATACCCAGTCTACGATAGCGTCGTCACCAGAGATGGTAAGGACAGAAGGATCGATCTGATGTTGATTACCTGGCTGATTGGCAGGTAAATGGTTAAACCTGGCAGTGATATCAAAGTTGGGATGACCATATTTGTATGGGTCATTTAAAGGCAGATAGGATTCAGAGGAAAAGGGACTCAGTCTGAGATTGTCTCTCATGAGCGGGCGACCTGTGGATGATACGGCGTTGCCATTGTTAATCAAAGCACCTTCGAGGTAAACCCTCGCTTTAACAGTGATGCCATTTCCGGTTTGAGAAAATAGAGAAATTGAACCTAAAAGGAGGAAAGAAAATAGAAAGGTTTTCATACCAATTGATTTGTAGTTTTCAAATTAAGAACACGATCAATCGGATTTTGGGCTGTTTATTAAGAACAAATATATATTAAAAATAATTAATATTAAAAAAATGTTGCATTATTTTTTTATTTCCATTTTACAGGGTGTCCTACAAACGATTGATAATCAGAAAATAATAGCTTTAAAAAATATGTAAATGAAATTTTAAGGGCAACAATTTGAAAATTTAACACTTTTGGGGCCAAAAGCCATTGATTTATTCACTTGAAGCCATTACATTTGTAAAATATATAAAAAAAATCATAGCCTATAGATTCAAACATCTACACTAATTTTTTATCTTTTTAACTGGGGTGACCCATAAATGATTAGTTATGGATGTATTTAAACTGAGCGATCAGCAGCTAATTGAATCTTATTTACAAGGCAACGAAAAATCTTTTGAAGTTTTATTGGGCAGACACAAAGACAGGATCTATACATCCATCTATCTCTTTGTGAAAGACACAGAAATGGCTGAAGATTTATTTCAGGAAGTATTTATCAAAATCATTGATACCATCCGCAAAGGCAGGTATAACCATGAAGGCAAATTTATTCAGTGGGCACTGAGAATTTCTTACAACCTGTGTGTTGACCACTTCAGAAAAGCCAAAAGACACACAAAAGTGGGATCTAGTGATGGTTATGACATCATGGCTAATATTGAGACACAGGATGACAACATGGAAGTATTTATGATGAAAAACCAGGACCAAACCAAGGTTCGGCACATTGTAGAAATGTTGCCCGAGGAACAAAGAGAGGTGATCATACTAAGACATTATGCAGACATGAGTTTTAAAGAAATATCACTGGTCACTAAGGTCAGCATCAATACGGCATTAGGCAGGATGCGCTATGCATTGATCAATATGAGAAAAATGATGGGGCAAGAGGCTGTTCCGGCATAGGACTCCACCTGATGGAATATATCTAAGAGAGCATCGTTTATTATGAACGGTGCTTTTTTATTAAATGATTTTTGGTGATGTAAAAGCTTTAGACAACATCTGCCTGTAACAGGGTGTGCTTTAAAATTACTAATTGCTAACAATTACTTTATGGGAGCTGAGCAGTTTATCAGCTTTATAAAAAGAAAGAAAGTAGGTTTGAGCTCCCAAATGCAATAAGGCTTGGTCGGCATTTTGACTTGATGTGGTAACAACTATTTTACCATAGCTGTCACGAACCTCCAATCGATCAAAGTCGACGTCCTCAATGGTAATGGAACCGTTGGTTGGATTAGGATATATGTTAAAAGAGGTATGTTTAGTATCAATATTGAAGGTGGAGATAGGAGATAGCTTTAAAAACCAAATATCGTTAGATGAAGAGTTGACCGTACGTGTATCAATACTATAATTTTTATAGTAATTAGCAGCCAGGTATAAGTTTTGTTCATAGCTTGCAATACCGATTGTCTTATAGTTGCCACTTATTGCAGGCATGTGGGTAAAATTGTATTCAAAGCTACTAAGATCAAGTGCTGTTAGTATTAATTTCCCATCCTCAGATGTAGGTATGGCAATAAGACTGTCTAGCAGCTGCGCCTGACCTGCTCCAAAGCTTGAAAACAGGTACAGCTTTTGATCATCAGATGACAATTCAATATTGGAGATATAGGCATTATTGATATTGCCATATGGAAACAAACTACATGAAAAAGCATCTAAATCCAGAATGCCAAAAAACATGTTAAAAGTGTTGAGCGTTCCTGGAATTTCAGAACCCAGCAATGAAAAATTACTACCTCGAAAGAAACCTGAAAAAGCGAGGGTGTGATCATTAATTGAGGCAAAATTATTGAGGTAAAGAATATCGCTTTCACGCACGTTGCCATATTTGATGTTTTGAGTAATCAATTTCAGATTTTCATCAAAGAAGGCAATGTACATGTTGCTTCCAGCAGAGGGAGCACTCATCGCTTTGCCATCAACAACCAGGCCTCTGGTGGTACGACCTACGGCAACCAATTGATTTTGTTTATTTAAAAGCAGCTTATTTGCTTCAATAATGCCATTTCCACTGCTAGATGCCAGCACTGTATGTTCCACAACTTTTCCGGTTTCCATGTCCATTTTCACAATGGCGCATTCCAATGGTTTGTTGTTAATATGTTGTGTTCCATAAATAAAATGGTCGTTAATTTTTAAGGTATCTTCCATTTTAAATGCAGCATACATATTTCCATTTTGCCCAAAAGCCAAATCAAAAGTGCCATATTCTGAGGAGTTGGCAGAATAGTCCTGGGCTGTAACTAAAAAATCTATATTTCCATTTTTATTCATTTTAAGAATGAAGCCATTGTTGGCAAAATGGGTGTTCAGCTCACTTTCAAAGGTATCAACCCAAAATTTATTTTTGTACGACCCGGTAAGATAGATATCGTCTTTATAGAAGTGAATTTTAAATCGATCATGAATATAATTGAAGGAAATCCCATTTTGGGATTGTCCATAAAGGTCTGCTGAAAAAAAATTCTTATGCCAAAGAAGATCGCCACTGATATTGATTTTGCAAAGAAAGTAATTATTGGCAGGCGTTTGTGGCTGAAGAACAGGGTGAAGGTTAGGATTTAGGATAGGCTGATCATAATATCTGCCAATTATGTATATATTTCCTTCATTGTCAATGTTCATTTCTGAGCCAGAGATATCTACGTCGTAGTTTTGATTATCGAAAAGACTTCCTACATCTTTTAGATAGTCTATTTGTTGGGCTTTAGAGCAGACAAAGGGAAATGCAACAAACGCAAGAAATAAAATCTTTTTCATATTTAGAGTTTTACTGATTTCGGTGGCTTATCTATATAGAAACAACAGGTAATTTCAGGGAAGAATCTATAAATCAATTGATAACCTCCCGTTTCTAAGACCTGAATTTTCTATCTAAGCGATAAATAACTTATAATAAAAGTAATCACTAACGATGTGAAAGCCAAGCATTGTTTAAAAATCAGAATAAAATTTGGTAGTTAGCGGTTTTTCTTTTTTTGATTGGTTCTGGAGAAAAAACAAATAGGATTTTAACAATAAAATTTGGTTATAGCTTAAATCTTAAACAGCTCTATCTCATCCGTATCTGACAAAGTAATGATTTTCAAACTGTCCATATAAATGACACTCTGGATGTTGTTTTTTGCGGCAATCTCGTGTTTTATACAAGATGATTGATCATAGACAATGCCTGTCTTGAGGGACTGATTAAAAAGCACTATCATTTTATCTTTAAAATGTCGAATGCCTACAAAAGCATCTCTGTATTCTTCAGGTGTTTTAATGCTGAATAATTTTTCACCCGTTCTCCAGTTGATAAATTCAGTGTTTTCTAATCCGGAGAGATGCAGATAGGATATGGAGAGAAAATTTTTATCATAAAAGTATTCTGATTCATACCAGGCATTTTTTTGAATTGAATAAGTGTTGGTTCCTATTCCTGTTTTTAAATTATAGGTTGATAACTCTGCACCACCACCTACTAAGCCATAGGCAATATCCAGGTTTTTAAAATCATTGAAATCAATTATTTTAGTGTGTAATTTTTGTGAGAACGGAAAGGCATCTACTAATTTAACATTGGCTAAGTTGACCAAATAAAAAACACCAATAGCAGAATTGGAAACATTGCCAGTGTTTAACAACATTTTTAAAGAATCACCCTCTACATAGGTTTGATAGTCGTAATAAGGTTGATTACTATTTGGAATCAGTTTTGCATATTCGAACAGAGTGGTGTTTTGATTCAATCTAAAGTCGAAATAGTTAAACTTAGGTGGTTCGGTAAATATATTTCCCCAGATGTAACCGATACCATGGTTAGGGGTGACACAAAAATCAAATATTGAGAATGGAGGTGTATATATGTGTTCAAAAGTTCTGGAGGAAGGGTGAAATCGGAAAAATGAGTTTTGCAATTGGATAATGGTGTCAAATTGATTTACCACCACGCCTCCAATGTCTTCGTTTAACTGATAGCTGGGTTTTAAGGTGTCGTAAGGAAAAATTCTAATGGCATTGAGGGTAATGATACAAATTTCATCCCCCAAATCGAGGGTAAGTAAATGGACATAATCATCATCATACTTATGGCCTATGACTGTGGAGTTTAAGGTATGGCCATGTTCAAAACAATAGTTTTTCTCTTCTTCCTTACGGCAACTAAAGAAGAGGCAGATAATAAAGAAACAGGGTAAGACAAATTTTAACAAATTGATTTTTTCTTAATTAAGAAGTTTATATAAGCTGTGCCGTTTCATTATGGTACCATTAAGACAAATGTAGCACAATTTATTTTTAAAGCTGAATGGATTAATGCGTAAGGCGGTTGAGAGACAATTCTGTGTAATATTTCAAGAAAATGAACCGAAAAAGTTGGTGTTTCTTTATTTCGGTTACAATCCAATTTATTTTCGCGGCTTTAATGTATGGGTAGTTGGCTTTTTTTGATAAAAAAAAAGAGAGCCCTTAGGGTCAAGCACAAAGTTTTATGAGTAACCTGATTCATTCGTGGAGGGTCAAATAGGGAAATGATTAACCTCCTACCACCAATTTAAATCCTATACGGGGAATATTTTCTATTGCCACTGAATTGTCAACAGACAGGTATTTTCTGATCCTGGAAATAAATACATCGAGGCTTCTGCCCAGGAAATAGTCATCCTGGCCCCAAAGCGCAATAAGGATGTCTTCTCTACGGAGTAACTTGCCCTGGTTTTTCAAAAAGAAGGTTATGAGGTCGGCTTCTCGCTGTGTAAGTCGAATTTCTTCACCGGCGGCGGTAAGGATGAGATTTAAACAATCGTAAGTGCAATTACCAAAGTGGTAGACATCGGTGTTTTTAGAACTGCCTTCTTGCTCAACTTGTTTGCGTTTAAGGAAGATACCCACTTTTAGCAGCAGCTCTTCAATGCTGAAGGGTTTGAAAAGATAATCATCACCTCCAATGTTGAGGGCTTCAAGTTTGTCTTCGAGCTGGATGCGTGCCGAAATAAAGATGATGGGAATCTGCATGTTTTTATTACGTATGGCCTTGGCTATGGTAAAACCATCGATGTTTGGAAGCATCACATCGAGGACGCAGAGGTCGTAGTCGTTTTTATTAAAGGCCACCAGGGCTTCATCTCCCTGAGAAAAGTGGTGCACTTCGTGACCAGCCATTTGCAAACAGTCTTTAACAACAAAAGACAGGTTTAAATCATCTTCAACATAAAATATTCTGGACATACATTAGACTGATTGAAAAGGAATATAAATATAAAAAGAAGTTCCATTGCCGGGGACCGAAGCAACCGTAATTTTCCATCGATGGGCGTCGATGATCTTTTTCACATAAAACAGGCCAAGTCCAAAACCTTTGACGTTGTGCACCCTGCCGGTAGGTATTCGGTAAAACTTGTGGAAGATTTTTCTGAGATTTTTTTTGTCGATGCCATAGCCGTTGTCGCGCACCTCGATTACAATGTTTTTGTTATCGTTGTGTGTAACAATATTAACCTCAACCGGATCACCGCCATATTTGATGGCATTGTCTGTGAGATTAAATAGGATGTTGGTCAAGTGGACCCTATCGCCCCACACCAGGTGTTTGGACGCATCCAAGGCAATGTGGAGGCGGCCTGTTCCATTTTCATTGAGGGTATGAATAAATTGTTGTTCTATGTCTGCAATTATTTCGTGTATGTCGATGCTTTCCTTTTTTAATTGGAAATGTCCCTTTTCGATCTTGGCAATGTTGAGTACCTTTTCTACCTGTTCATTGAGTCGTTTGGTTTCCACTCCGATGATCCGGGAGTAAGCCAGCAGTCTTTCGGGGTTTTTGGTTATTTCAGGATCTGAGATGACTTGCTGGATGATGGAAATGGTAGCTATTGGGGTTTTAAATTCATGGGTCATGTTATTGATAAAATCTTTCTGCACCTGGGTGATGGATCTTTGGCGAAAGACAACAAATAAGGCATAGATAAAAAACAGGACGGCCATCATGAGGATTACCGAAGTAACAACCCACATAGGTACATTGTGCATTGACACAATAGAATAGTGCGGGAAGCTCACACTAAAATAATAATCAATGCCCTCAAACTTGGGCAAGTGCTGGAACTGAGACTTAGGCTGGACGTTATTGCGCTGAATGTAATTGCAATACACAAGCTCTTTGGAGAAACAGCTGTAAATGCCATATTCTACATCTTGTTGAATGTTGAAGTATTCAAAGGTGGAAGCAATGTAGTAGTCAAGCATTTTTGCATCGATATCACTATTGACCTGAACAACGTAATGTGTAGAATTTATTTTTTTAACCGGGTTTTTGTATTCGTAGGTTGTCTTGTTTTGTTTTGCAATTTTTTCTGCCACTTCTCTCAAAGCAATTTGTACCGTTTGGTCAAACTGCTGATCACTGATATGAAGTGCTTCTTTGACCCAAAAAACCTGCACCACCACAATGGCAAGTATGGCAATGGCACCAAATGAAGCTAGTAATATGATGTGTTTGTTTCTCACGTAATAACAGCGAAAATAAAACATACACGCTCTATATTAACAATTCTTGAAAACCTTAACAAGTGAATAACAGTAATAATATGTCTGGTTAACAGCCTTCGGCACCTCCACAAGATACCTTTGCCTTGGGAAGCAGCTGCCCGTATTTTCTAATTCTAAAATTTCTCAACATGAAAAAATCATTTGTATTTGTTTTGTTCCAATTTATTTTTTGGATGGGCCTGCATGCCCAGGATCAGCCTTCCGGCGGTTTGGTATTTTCGACCACGAGCATTAACTACGGAACCATTAAGAAGGGGGCGGAGCCACTCAGAAGAGTTGAGTTTGTCAATAATGGTAAAGACAAGATGTTTATAACGGAAGCCAAGGGTAGCTGCGGATGCACGGTGGCGGAGTTTCCCAAAGATGTAATTTTACCAGGAGAAAAGAGCTACATCGATGTGCGATATGATACCAAGAGGACTGGTAAATTTAGCAAGGTAGTAACCGTAGTGGCCAGTGATGGATCCAAACACCTCCTAACTGTAGTGGGTGAAGTGCTGGAAGGCTAATAACAACTTAAGTCCGGGATCAAGGGGTTCCGGACTTTTTGTCTTTAATAGTGTTGTATAACAGTGCTGCAAAGCCGAGATCGCACAAAACCAGCCCTAAAAACTCTCTTACCAGTTCTACCGCCGGCGTTTCAGCCTTCATCGTACCGGTAATGGAAGGTGCACCTGAAGACAACCATGCTGAAAAATCGCCAATGTAAAAGCTGGTCCAAATCAGAAACAAAACTAGTGAAGCCATAAACACCCATTTTTGGCGATATAATAGGGGGAGAGCAAAACAAACGGCCACCCAGAGATAGGCCAGACCCCAAAGGAGGCCATCGGGATCGTTGTATTGAACCAGAGCAAAAAGCAGAAAAAGGAAAGCGGTAAAATATCTCAAACCAAATAAAATTTTGTCGATAAGTCAATTAATTTCCAAATTTAATATTATTCAAGAAAGCAACGAATAAATAAAACTGTTCTATATTCACGCACTAAAACGAAAGGAATGCAGAGCAGAAGGATTCTTTGGATGGTTTTATTTGTTTTCTATGGCTTTTACCTAAAGGCCCAGGAATATAAATCAGGAGTCACCAAAAACTACTTTATTCAAAATGTGTGGCTTACCGCCAGCCCTGGTGCATCGCCGGTATTGACCTCTGTTAAGGTAAGAGATGGCATCATTGAAGAGATCGGGCCTGGTATTAAGCCGGGTTTTGACTACAAAATCATTAAGGCAGACAGTCAGTATGTCTATGCCGGATTTATTGATGCGATGTCACATACCGGCATCAAAAAAGAGGAAGAAAAAAAAGAAACAATCAAGCTGCCTAGCAGGGGACTTGCCAACTATGAACAATCTGGCATTACACCGCAAAACAATGCTTTAGCCGCCATCAAGCCCAAGGATAGTTCCATAGCAGATTTGAGAAAAACAGGCTTTGTTCTTTCTCATGTTTTTCCAAGGGGAAGGATGATAGCCGGTAATTCCACCCTAATAACCCTCAATGACGCAGAGCATGAAGATAAGCTGGTGGTAAAAAACAGTGTTGCCATGCAAGCTTCATTTACACCCGCCAATGGAGCATCACCCTCAACTGTGATTGGTGTGATTGCCCGGTTTAAAGAGTTTTATCTAAACACAGGATTGTCACTTGACAATGACGCAAGATTTTCCAAACAGAATTTGGGCCTTAAAAAACCAGAGTATGTTGAAGAAATTCACGCAATGGCCCCAGTTTACAAAAAACAAATGCCCTTGTATTTTGTAACACCAAAATCTAAAGATGTATTCAGAGCAGTAGAGCTGCAAAAAGGCCTTGGATTTCAGATGATTTTGGCAGACGTTCAACATTTACAATCAGCCATCGATAAGGTAAAGGCAGAGGGTTATGCGGTCTTACTTTCTCCACAACTGCCAGAAGAACAAAAAGACGAGAAAAAAGAAAAAGGCGAGAAAAAAGAAAAAGAAGGTCAGGCAAATGTCGATGCTGGTAAGGAAGTAGCGGGTAAAGCCGATGAAAAGACGGAAGAAGAAATGGGTCTGGAAAAGCGGAAAAAAGAAAAAATGCAGGAGTATCTTGCCCAGGCCTCTTTGCTCGAAAAAAACAACATTTCCTTTGCATTCTCCATGGCCAATGCCAAGCCGGCAGACTTTCTAAAAAATATCAGGGCTATGAAGAAAGCAGGATTGAGTGAAAAAGCGGCCCTGAGCGCACTGACAACGACACCTGCCACCTTGTTGCAAATTGCCGGACAGTATGGTACTCTTGAAAAAGGTAAGGCTGCGAGCATGGTATTTTTTGATAAATCGGTTTGGGATGAGAAGGCAATTATCAAACAAGTGATGGTAGATGGTCAAATGTATGCCAATGAGGAAAAAGCCAAGTCCGAAGGAAAGCCAGGCGATGGTTTGAAACTGGAAGGAGAGTGGAGTTATACCGTTGACGTGCAGGGTCAGGTAGAGACTGGCCGGTTTAAGTTTGTCAAAGACGGCAAGGGATATTCAGGCACCAGTACCAGCGATGCCAATGAATCGACCCCCATGGAAGACCTGATCATAGATGGAAACAAGGTGACTTTTAAATTGATGATCAATTCAGGACAGCCTACCCCGGTAACGGTTGAGCTTACTTTTACCAATGATGGTTATACAGGAAACGCTACAATCGGAGAAGCAGGCAGCTTCGTTGTTAAAGGTAGCAAAACAAATGGACCTAAATAATATACACAAATATGATAAAGGCAATTAATTTTATTTGGATGATCTTATTGACCCTTCCTTTGTGTATGGCACAAAAAGGGGATGTATTGGTCAAAGGAGGAACAGTGTTGACCATTACCCAAGGAATAAAAGAGCAAACCGATGTGTTGGTGCTGAATGGAAAAATTGCGGGTATTGGTAAAAATCTCCAAAGCCCAACTGGAATCAAAATCATAGATGCCACTGGACTGTATGTAATGCCCGGCATCATAGATGCCCACTCTCACATAGCTATCGACGCGGTGAATGAAGCCAGTCATCCGGTAACTGCCGAGGTCAATGTTGGAGAAGCCATTGACCCTTTTGACATAGCCGTGTACAGAGCCCTTGCCGGAGGAGTTACCATATCGCATGCCATGCACGGATCGGCAAATGCCATTGGTGGTCAGTGCCAGACCATCAAACACAGGTACGGCAATATGGATCCTGAAACCTATAAAATGGAAGGGGCGCCTCGTACCATCAAATTTGCTTTGGGCGAAAATCCCATCAGAGTGCATGGAGAGGGTCAGGGCATAGTGCCTAGGACCCGTATGGGTGTAGAGCAGGTATTTCGCTCTGCGTTTTCTGAGGCAAGGGTGTATCGAAAAAATCAGAACGATTTTAAGAGTGGCTTAGTGACCATGGCGCCTGCCTACAACTTAAGGATGGAAACACTGGCAGACATCCTGGATGGAAAAATTTTAATCCATTGCCATTCCTATCGCGCTGATGAAATTTTGATGCTGATGAATGTATTAAAGGATTTTGGTGTCAATAAGATTTGTTTTCAGCACGTCAATGAAGGATTCAAGGTAGCTCCTGAACTAGCAGCCTTTGGAGCCAGTGCTTCCGTGTTTGCAGACTGGTGGGCTTATAAGTTTGAAGTTTATTATTCTACCGCTTACAATGCCGCCATCCTGACTAAAAATGGTGTGGTAACTTCTATCAATTCAGATTCAGATGAGTTGATCCGCCATCTTTACCACGAGGCAGCCAAGACCCAAAAGTATGGGGGACTAACAGATGATGAGGCGTTAAAACTGATAACGCTCAATCCGGCGATTCAATTGGGTATTGATACAAGGGTAGGCTCTATCGAACAAGGTAAAGACGGTGATATCGCTATCTTTGACGGGCATCCACTGTCTGTCTATGCTATTCCACAATATACCCTTGTGGATGGTAAAGTGGTTTTTGATCGAAAAAACGACCCGGCAGATATGCGACTGGATGTGGATCCCGATGAGAAATTTGATTTCAAATTTTATGAAAGAGTAGCAGAAAGAGACAAGTGTATGCAAGACGTCACCGAAACCTTGTTTTTTGGACAACAATACCACAACGCCTTACACGGGCATTAATAGAAAACACAATTGAAATTAGAGATGAAACAAATATATGCGATTATCACATTGATTTTAACTATTGGACAGTTGAGTGCTCAAATGGTTGCCAAAAGTGAAGCAGGTCCTTTTTTATTGCGCAATGCCACCATCCATACCATAACCAGTGGAGATTTTAAAGGGGATTTGTACATAAAGGATGATAAAATTGTACAATTGGGTGTCAACCTTAGGCCTGATGGCAAATACACTACCATTGATTGTAGTGGAAAACACATTTACCCTGGCATGATTGACGCAGGAACCCAGCTTGGTTTATCTGAGATAGAGTCTATTTCAGTGACTAACGACTTCAATGAAGTAGGCGACCTGGTGCCTCAAATGCAAGCCCTTACGGCAGTGAATCCAAATGCAGTAACCATTCCGGTTACCAGAACCAATGGCATCACTACAGCCCTGGTGGCTCCCAAAGGGGGCCGGTTTCCGGGTACCGCGGCTGTGATAGACTTGCATGGCTATACTCCTGAACAAATGGATGCCGGTTTTAAGGGTGTGGTAATGAATTTTCCTTCGTCAGGCCGGAGGGGAAGATGGGATAGGAGAAGCGATGAGGACATCAAAAAGGACAGCGAAAAAGCCTTGAAAAAATTGGATGAAATATGGGCCGACGCTGTTTTATATGCGAAGATAGATTCTGCTGCCAACAGTCAGAAATCTCAAATCAGTGGCTATCAGCCTGAGATGGAAGCTTTAAAAAATGTTGTCAATAAAAAGACCCTTTTGTTGGTAGAGGTGAATAAAAGTTCAGACATTCTATTGGCCATTGACTGGATCAAAAAGACCGGAGTTAAGGCTGTGTTGACCGGAGTAGCAGAAGGCTATAGGGTAGCTTCAAAAATCGCAGAATCTGGCTTGGCTGTAATCACAGGTCCGGTGTTGGATACTCCCAGAAGAGAATACGACAGGTATGATGCGCCTTATACCAACGCAGCTATAATGTTTAAAGCAGGTATCAAAGTTGCCATCCGCACCGATGAAGCTGAGAACGTAAGAAACCTGCCCTTTAATGCCGGATTTGCTGCTGCCTATGGCATGGGTAAAGAAGAGGCCTTGCGGGCCATTACCATTGTTCCCGCTGAAATCCTGGGTATGGCAGATCGTTATGGCAGCATTGAGCCTGGCAAGGTGGCCAATCTATTGATTTGTAATGGCGATCCTCTGGAAACCAAAACTATCATCGATCACCTTTTTATTCGTGGATGGAAAATCCCAATGGAAAACAGGCATACTTTATTGTACGATGAATTTCTGAAACGAAGTCCCGGCTTAAAATAAGAAGTATCTTTTATTCCGCCTTGATCACCTTTTTAAGGGTAGTTCCATTTTCTCCACTCACTTTTACCAGGTAAACACCCGGGGTTAACTGGGCTGTGGCAATGGTGACCGTATTGTATGACTGACCGATACGCTGAGGGCTAGTAACCTGCCTTCCCATCAGGTCCTCCAAAACAACGGTACCATTTCCGGCACATTTTCCGGAGATGTTGACATAAACCTGGTCTGTAAAAGGGTTAGGGAAGGCGCTTATGGTGGTGCACTCTACTTCATTTTCCGTTTGACTTAGAACTTCAACATCTACCTTCATTTCAGCGAAACCGTAGCAAGGGCCCCCATAATTATCGAGGGCTGTCAACAGGATGTAGCGGGCTGGGATTTTTTCCAGATCAGGGCCATCTACTCCTTCATAAATAGGACTACCTGATGCCATAGGCAGGTCAAAAACTTTCCATTCGGTCCAGTCAACGCCATCAAGAGAAACATCAAGGGCAAAACTTCTCACCCCATTGTTAAGGGCGTCGGCTTCGTTGTGATTCCAAAACTTACTTTGGCCCAGCGCATATTTATAACCCAGACTATACATGATCCAATGACCCTTGCCCCGAGTAGGATTGGGTGAGGCACTTGCCTGACAAGAAAGCCAGCCATCATTCCAATTGGTATTGTGCTGGTCCATAAAACACTGGGCGCTGGCAGAAGTCAGATATACAACACAGAGCAAAAGAAGGTATATTTTTTTCATTGTTTTGATTCTAAATGTTTAAGAAACCAAGTGGTGACTGATTGCCAGGAGAATAAAAATTCGACAAATTGGGAAACACACTGGTTAGATCCGATGGATTGACACCAAACCAAAGTCCAAGTTCTGCAAAATACAGATCGCTGGCTGTGGTAGGGATGAGTACACCTCCTCCTATATCAAGGTCGGAGTCTAACGTAAGAGTAGGGTAATCGCCATAAAAACGATTGCCATTGACTGCACCACCCATCGCAAAAACATTGCCTCCCCATGCATGGTCGGTACCATTGCCGTTGGAGGTCAGGGTTCTGCCAAATTCCGACATAGAAAACGTGGTTACTTCATTGAGCATATCGATTTCCTGGAGAACATTGTGAAATTCGAAGATGGCATTGTCCACCTCTGATAATAGGTATCGTTGGTTTTCCAGCAACTCGTCGTGATTGTCCCAGCCGCCGTAATCAATAAAAAAGATTTGTTTTTTAAAGCCCAGTTTTTCTCTGGCAGCAATGATTTTGGCAATCATCTTAAAACTTCCGGAAAGGTAGCTGTCTGAAAATTCGGTAGTAAACTCCGGAACCGCATCGAGGGCATTTTGAAATTCGAGGCTCGACTCAAGTGATTGTTTGAAAACTCCTGCGTAGGTGTCTTTGAATGGGTCGTTGTAAGAACGGGCCATCATATCGTCAATAGCCTTTGACCTCCAGGGACTCGGCTCATACATTTCACCATATCCTGTGAGGCCGGTAACACCATAGTTGCTTACTGTAAATTCTACATTGCCATTGCTACTTTGAAAAGTATTGGTACCATTGAATGAAATATTCATGGATATTTTTTGGTTGGGATTGCTATCTAGTAGAAGGTCAGAAATTCTCCCTGCCCATCCCTTTATTTGTCTTTCCGAGGGAATGGCAGTCTGCCATTGATTGGACTGATCAGAGTGTGAAAACAAGCCCAGCGGGAGTGGCACTTCTTCGTTGTAGAATGCGTCTTTTGTAGTAGGTGCTCTGAGTGTACCTATGTTGTTGACAAAACAAAGTTTGCCTTGATCAAACAGACTTTTCAGATTGGCCATGGCTGGATGAAAACCATATTCGATGCCGGAGATGTTGAGGGGGCTCACCGGAAGGATGTCGTCTGTCAATAGAGCAAGATTGGAACGGGTATTGACATAGTCCTGGTATTGGGGCCCACTGCGGGGAACTACCATGTTGAAAGAATCGGCTCCACCACCAAAATATAGGCAGACAAGGGCTTTGTAATCTCCACTACCCCCTGTAGCAGCAAAGGTGCCAAGGTTGCGAAGGTTGAATAGAGAAGTACCTGTGGTAGACAGGCCGGCACTGACCACAGCTGCCATTTTCAGAAAATCTCTCCTGTTGAATTTATTGACAACCAT